>CACLIZ010000001.1 GCA_902607115.1 uncultured Pelagibacteraceae bacterium
TTCCATATTGTACAAATATGTCTACAGCCTATGCTTTTCTAGAGGCGATCAAATCTCTTAAATCCAAAAAACTATCTGTAAAATCACTTCAGGATAAATAATGTCTATTGTATTTGAAATTGGTATTACTGAAAAAAACAATCAAGAAATACAAAAAAAAGAAACTATTGAAGTAGTCGCTTCTAAAGGAATTATTGGAGATAGATATTTTCATGATTTCAATGGCGACAGGGAACAAATTACTTTAATCGAAAGTGAAAATATTGATTACTACAACAAAAATTTCAACACTAACTTTAACTATTTAGATTTTAGAAGAAATATAGTTACAAAAGATATTGAATTAAATAGTTTAATAGGCAAAACTATTAAGGTCGGTAAAATTAAATTAAAAGTTAATGATTTATGTAGACCTTGTAAAAATCTACAAAATAGACTTGGGGAAAGTAATATTATTAAAGAATTTTTAAAACGAGGAGGTTTAAGATGTGAAATTCTTACTTCCGGTTTCATAAATGTTGGGGATAAAATAATTAACTTATGAATAAAAAAATACTTCTTTTTGGTGCAATTATATTGCTTATTGAGTTATCCGGACATGGGATTATAGCATCATTGTATAGACTTTTGGTATCAGTAAATTAATCTACTTTCCAATCTGTTTTGAAAGTAACATAATTTACCTGAAGACATCTTCTTTCTTTTTTAATATCTTTTTTTTCCATACCATGCCATGTATTTGGTCCACTTGAGAAAAAGTATCCATAATTATCTTTATAGGGAAGAGTTTTAACTTTATTTAGATTGTTATCATAAAAATCAGTGCCTAAATCTTCTTTTTCATTGTGCTTATTTACAAATAACAAACATGACATAAGTTTTTCTTTAATATCGCAATGAGGCTTGAGCCAAAAACCTTGTCGATCACAAATAACTTCTACTCTTACATAAGAATTGGATAGATCTTTTCCTGTTAATTCAGAAACTTTTTTAGTTGTTTCTTTGCTTTGAAGTTCATTAATAAATTTTGTTAAGTGTGGAAAATTATTTGAATTTTCTTTTGTTATAAAACATCTAAATTTTAGTGCCCTACCGCCATCAACAATTCCTTGCCTAAAATTTCCTTCTCCACCATCAATAGCTCTAGTGCCATCATAATTAAGATTATGCTCTACTGGATTATCTATATCTGCTGTAATAATTTCATTTATTTGCTCATCAGTTAAGGGCTGATTTAGCTCCCAATGAATAAATGGGTCCTCAAATTTTTTTGAATTATTATTTATAGAATTTAAGAATGACATTATGATAATTTTTCTTTTATTTGTTTAGCTATTCTATTTGTTTCATCTAATTTTTCATAGTTCCAAGTATCTAATTCATTCCCTAATTTTCTAATTATATTCATGCCTTCTAATAAATTTCTAAATTTTTGAAATCTTTTATCACTCCTTGCAGCTGGCATCATTGCGACATAAAGAGGTTTTCCAGTAAGTGCGGCCTCTGAAATCATAGAGCTTGAATCGCACGTAACAATTATATACTTAGCTAACGCTAAACTTGAAAGATAAGCCTGTTTATCAACTGTATCTACTATTAATTGATTTTTACCAAAATATTCTTTCGCAAACTGAATAATTTTTTCAGGCGTTCGATTTGATGGAATAACAATTAATTGTAAATTTTTTTCAAGAATTTGTTTATTAATTTTTGAAAAGATCTGGATAATATTATCATTACTATATTTATAGTATTTTGTTGGTCCCCCTAAAATCAAAGTTAAAACATCTTTTTCTTTTTCAATTTTATTTTCCAAATAATCTTTGGCCTCTTCAATTTCATTTATTGTAAGATAATGAATTGCACCTTTTGATATTATAACGTTGGACCCATGTATACTATCGTGATCAGGTGCTATAACAAAGTCAAAATATTTTGGAGAAACTTTTGGATTTTGTATATGAATATTTACAATTTTCTTATTTGAATTTTTTTTAAGAAAAATTGATGGAATAATACTTTTTCTTCCACAAGAAATTATCACATCGTAATCTTTATTTATTTGATTTTTGAATACAAATTTTTTCTTAGGAGTAAGAGAGGGAGGAATTAGATTCCAAGGAATGTTTAATTCAATTTTTTCGTGAAAATAATCTAAATCAAGAGCTTTGGCTAATCCCTCAACTTGACTTATCATCCCATGCAATCCTTCTGTTAATAATAAACCTTTTAATTTACTCATTAATTACTATATAGACATCGTATGACACAAAATCCAACTAAACATACAAAAGTGTTAATAATTGGATCGGGACCAGCTGGTTACACAGCGGCGGTTTATGCTGCTAGAGCAATGCTAAAGCCTATTCTAGTTCATGGGATTGAGCCGGGTGGACAATTGACAACAACAACTGATGTTGAAAATTATCCAGGTTTTGCTCAAGTAATTCAAGGTCCTTGGTTGATGGATCAAATGAAAGAGCAGGCCCAAGCTGTTGGAACAGAAATGATACAAGATCATATTAAGTCAGTTGATTTAAAAAAAACACCATTCCAAGCTGTTGGTGATAGTGGCCAGATGTATACGGCTGACTCAATAATTATTTCTACAGGAGCTCAGGCAAGATGGTTAAATATTGAGTCTGAACAAAAATTTAGAGGATTTGGTGTTTCGGCATGTGCAACATGTGATGGATTTTTCTTTAAAGATAAAACTGTTGCTGTTGTAGGTGGTGGAAATGCTGCAGTCGAAGAAGCAATGTTTCTTACAAAATTTGCATCAAAAGTTCAATTAATTCACAGAAGAGACTCTTTAAGGGCTGAGAAAATGCTCCAAAGCAAATTAATGGCTAACAAAAAAATTGAAATTATTTGGGATAGTGTTGTTGAAGAAGTTATTGGAGAAAATGATCCTAAAAATGTTAAGGGATTAAAAATTAAAAATGTAAAAACGAATAAAATTGATGAATTAAAAATTGATGGACTATTTATTGCAATTGGACATGATCCGGCAACTCAACTATTTAAAGATCAATTAGATATGGATAAAGAGGGCTATTTAACAACAAAATCAGACTCTACTGAAACTAATATACCAGGTGTTTTTGCTGCGGGAGATGTTAAAGACAAAATCTTTAGACAGGCTGTAACTGCTGCAGGAATGGGTTGTATGGCGGCTCTTGAAGCTGAAAAATTTTTATCCCACTAAGGCTATGAGTGAAAAAGTATTTTTAACAGGAATTAGTGGATGGATTGCAAAACATACTGCAATAGAATTATTAAATTCAGGCTATGAAGTTCTTGGAACAGTTAGAAACAGCAATTTAATTGAGCAAACAAAAGAAACTTTAAGTAAATATGCTTCAATAGATAAATTGTCATTCGTTGAACTGGATCTTTTAAAAGATGATGGATGGAATGAGGCAGTAAAAGGGTGCAAATATATAATGCACATTGCTTCTCCTTTTCCTATGAAAGTTTCAAATAATAGAGATAGTTTATTGCCAGTTGCTGTAGATGGAACTTTAAGAGTTTTAAATGCTGGTTTAAACGCTGGTGTAGAACAAATAATTAAAACTTCTTCTATCGTCGCAATGTTTAGAAAACCTAATAGAAGTAATCCTTATTCATTTGGAGAAAATGATTGGACTGATGAAAATTGGGTTGAGGGAGTAAATGATTATTTTTTATCAAAAACTAAAGCTGAAAGAATTGCTTGGGAGTTTATGGAAAACAAAGGATTAAAAAATAAATTAACAGTAATTAATCCTGGTGGGGTATTTGGTGATGCACTAGATAAAAAAGGTGGTACATCTATCGAATATGTAAGACAATTTATGAAAGGTAAATTTCCAGGAGCACCTAAATTTGCAGTTTTAATTTCTGATGTTAAAGATATAGCAAAAGCACATGTTGCCTGCATTGGAAATAATAAAGTTGGTGGAAGAAGATTAATTGTTGGTAAAGAAGTAAAAAAACTAGTTGAATTATCTCAATTGATGGCAGAAGCGATGCCTGAATATTCAAAAAAACTTCCCAAAAAAGAACTGCCAAATTTTATGGTTAAATTAATAAGTTATTTAGACTCAAGTGCTAAAACAATGATACCTGACCTTGGAATTGTAATGCAAACTGACACAACATATGCCGAAGAATTATTAGGTTTTAAATTTAAACCTGCAAAAGGTTGTATATCTGAGAATGCTAAATCAGTTGTAAGACTTGGTTTAGTTTAAATTTAAAGACAGTTTTAATTAATTAACTCAAACTTTCACAGAAAGATTTAATTCTTTCCATAGCTTTTTCTAAGTTTTTCATAGATGTTGCGTACGATATTCTAAAAAAACCTTCTAGTCCAAAAGCAGATCCTTGAACAACAGCAACATTATTATTTTCTAAAAGGGATTGAACAAAATCAGTATCGTTTTCTAATTTTTTTCCATTTTTGTCTTTTTTACCGATCAAATCTTTACAACTTGGAAAAACATAAAAAGCTCCATCGGGTTTTAAACATTTAATCCCATCTATTGCATTCAAGGAATTTACAACAAAATCCCTTCTCTCTTGAAATGCTAAAGATCTAATGGGAATAAAATCTTGAGTTCCATTTAGTGCTTCTACTGCAGCGGCTTGACTAATAGATGATGGATTTGTAGTTGATTGCGATTGAATTTTAGCAATTGCTTTTATTACCTCTTTGTCTCCTGCAGCATAACCTATTCTCCAACCAGTCATAGCATATGATTTACTTACACCATTCATAGTTACTACTTTATTTTTTAATTCTGGTATTTGAGCAATTGTAAAAAATTTAAATCCCTCATAAGTAACATGCTCATAAATATCGTCACTTAGAACATTTACATGTGGTTTTCTTCTTAATACTTGTGCTAAATTTTTAATTTCTTGTTCTGTATAACAGGCTCCTGTCGGGTTTGATGGTGAATTTAATATTACCCACTTTGTATTATTCGTAATTGAGCTCTCTAAATCTTTTGCAGTTAATTTAAAACCTTGTTCCTCTGAGCATTCTATAACTATGGGGTTTGCTCCTGCTAATAATACTATATCTGGATAAGATACCCAATAAGGCGCAGGAATAATTACCTCATCTCCCTTATTTAATGTGGCCATCATTAAATTATAAATTACATGTTTGCCACCCGCTCCTACTGTAATTTGGTCGGTTGTGTAATTTAAATTATTTTCTCTTTTAAATTTATCTATTATTGCTTTTTTTAAATCTGAAGTGCCATCAACTGCAGTATATTTAGTTTCACCGTCCTTTATTGCCTTTATTGCCGCTTCCTTGATATTATCTGGAGTATCAAAATCAGGCTCACCCGCTCCAAGACCAATAATATCTTTTCCTGCGGCTCTTAATTCTCTAGCTTTTTGGGTAACAGCAATAGTGGGGGATGGTTTAATTCGCTTTAAACTATCTGATATTATGCTCATTGAAATTAATATTTAATTTAATACCTTCTTTACTTTATGGAAAATACTTATCAAGACTTAATTACAGAAATTCAGAGCAGAAATCCACAAGTTGCAGGTAAACTTGAGGGTGGCAAGAAGTTTAAACTTATTACAGATTTTAAGCCGGCTGGAGATCAGCCAGATGCAATAAAAAAACTAGTTGGTTCTGCAAAAAAAGGTGAATTTAATCAGGTTCTGCTTGGAGTAACGGGATCAGGAAAAACATTCTCTATGGCTAAAGTCATTGAAGAAACTAATCGACCAGCGCTAATTCTTGCACCAAATAAAACTTTGGCTGCTCAACTTTATGGAGAAATGAAAACATTTTTTCCAGAAAATGCAGTGGAGTATTTTGTTTCTTATTACGATTACTACACGCCTGAAGCATATGTGCCAAGATCAGATACTTACATAGAAAAAGAAGCATCTATCAATGAACAAATAGATAGAATGAGGCACTCAGCTACAAGATCTCTATTGGAAAGAGATGATGTTATTATAGTCGCTAGTGTTTCCTGTATTTACGGTTTAGGATCTGTCGAAGCTTATAGCAAGATGACCTTGGCTATAAAAAAAAACTACGATTACGATAGAGAACAAATAATAAGATCATTAGTAGCATTACAGTATAAAAGAAACGATCAAAATTTTTACAGAGGAACATTTAGAGCAAGAGGAGAATATCTGGAAATTTTTCCTAGCCATTTGGAAGATAGAGCTTGGAGATTATCTTTGTTTGGCAAAAAATTAGAAAATATAGAAGAATTTGATCCATTAACAGGAGATACAATTAAATCTCTTAACGTAATAAAAATTTATGCAAATAGTCATTACATAACTCCAAAACCAACCATAGAACAAGCAATCTTAAAAATTAGAAAAGAATTAGAAATAACTTTAAAAAAATTCAAACAAGAAAATAAGTTGCTTGAAGCTCAAAGGCTGGAGGAAAGAACAAAATTTGATTTAGAGATGATTGAAGCAACAGGATCATGTGCCGGTATTGAAAATTATTCAAGATTTTTATCTGGAAGAAAGCCAGGAGAGCCACCCCCTACTTTATTTGAATATTTTCCAGATAATACTCTAATATTTGTTGACGAAAGCCATGTTACAGTTCCTCAATTAAATGGGATGTTCAAAGGAGACAGATCAAGAAAAAGTACTTTAGCAGAATATGGTTTTAGACTTCCATCATGTATGGATAATAGGCCTCTTAAGTTTGAAGAATGGGACGCAATGAGAACTCAAACAGTATTTGTATCTGCAACACCAGGGCCATGGGAGCTTGATCAAACTAAAGGAAAATATATTGATCAAGTGATAAGACCTACAGGTTTAATAGATCCACCTGTTGAAATTAGACCTGCAAAAAATCAGGTTGATGATTTAATGCACGAATGTAAAGAGGTGGTTAAAAATAATAATCGAATATTAATTACTACGTTAACAAAAAAAATGGCAGAGGATTTAACAGAATATCTTCACGAAAATGGAATTAAAGTCAGATATCTACATTCTGATATCGACACATTGGAAAGAATAGAAATAATGAGAGACTTAAGAATGGGTGTATTTGATGTTTTGGTTGGAATAAACTTGCTTAGAGAAGGTCTTGATATTCCTGAGTGTGCACTAGTTGGTATTTTGGATGCTGATAAAGAAGGCTTCTTGAGATCCGAAACATCTCTAATTCAAACTATTGGTAGAGCTGCTAGAAATGTAGATGGAAAAGTAATTCTGTATGCTGATAAAGAAACAAAAAGCATTAAAAAAGCAGTAAGTGAAACAAATAGAAGAAGAGAAATTCAATTAGCTTATAACAAGAAAAATAATATAGATGCTAAATCTGTTAAAAAAGAAATATCTGATATTTTAAAAAGTGTTTATGAAAAAGACTATGTTCAAGTAAGTGAAGGTTCTAATGTAGGTGGCAACCTTAAGAAGCATTTAAAAGCCTTAAATAAAAAAATGAAAGATGCGGCATCAAATTTAGAATTTGAAGAAGCTGCAAAAATTAGAGATGAAATAAGAAAGCTAGAAAGCAGTGAATTAGAAATTACTTTAAATCCTAAAGTTAAACAGTATGATTTAAAAAATAAACTTTATCCTAAAGGTAGATCTACATTGGGAATGCCTGGAACAAAAGTTACAAAAAAAAGAGATAAAAAATGGAAGCAAAGAAAATAATTATAACTGGAGGAGCAACAAGAATTGGAGCAGCTATAGCAAAGAAATTATCTGGCCCAAATAAAGAAATAATAATTCATTATAATAAATCAAAATCTAAAGCTGAAAATTTAAAAAAAATATTAACAAAAAATGGTACAAAGATTTATTTAATTAAGGGAGATTTAAGCAAAGAAACAGATGTAATTAAAATTATAAAATTTGCAAAATTAAAACTAAAACATTTTGATTGCCTGATTAATAACGCTTCTCTTTTTGAAAATGATAAATTAGAAAATTTTACAACTAAAAGCTGGGGTAAGCATTTAAGAACAAATCTTAGAACACCCGCTTTATTATCAAAGGAGTTTGCAAAAAATATTAAGGGAAAAAATAACAATATTATTAATATTATTGATCAAAGAGTATTTAAATTAACGCCTTATTTCTTTTCATACACTATAAGTAAAACTGGCCTTTATACTTTAACAAAAACTATTGCTATGAGCTTAGCACCTAATATCAGAGTAAATGGAATAGCTCCAGGACCAACAATTAAAAATAAAAGACAGTCACAGAAACACTTTAAGAAGCAATACTTAGCCACACCTTTGAAAAGACAAGTTGATGTAGAACATATATGCAATGCGGTTGACTTTTTTATAAAAAATGGATCTATTACTGGTCAAGTAATAGCTATTGATAGTGGTCAAAATCTGAACTGGCAAACACCAGATATTATGAATGGAAAAGAATGAAAAGAAATAATTTTAATGTTGTAAGAATAGAAAAAAATAAAAAATTATTTAATTACGAAAAAAAAGTTTTGATTAAAGAACTTATTTTAGATTTAAAAATTGGGTATTACGATTTTGAAAAAGAAAAAACTCAAAAAGTAAAGTTTTCTCTTGAAATTGATTACGAAGATAAAAAACCTTCAAATGATAAAGACTTGAAATCGATAGTTAACTATTCAAGAATTGTAAAATTAATAAAAAAACTTGTTAAAAATAAACATTATAACTTTCTAGAAACTTTGGCTGAAGATGTGTTTGACGAGTTATTTAAAGACAAAAGAATTGATAAAATTAGTCTTCGAATTGAGAAATTAGAAATTATGAAAGAATGTTCTTCTGTTGGAATTCAGATTTCTAAAAAAAGAAGTTATGGTCAACTCTGATATCGGTAAAGAAATAATTAAAAAAGAAATACCTTTAATTCCTAAACTTCCAGGTGTTTACAGAATGTTAAATGCAAAAAATGAAGTTTTGTATGTAGGAAAAGCCAAAAATCTTCCTAATAGACTAAAGAGTTATGTGTCAGATAAAAATCACATAATTAGAACTGAGAGAATGTTGTCTCAAACAAAAAAAATTGAGATAACAACCACATCAAATGAAAGCGAAGCATTACTTTTAGAGGCAAATTTAATAAAAAAATTTAAACCAAGATATAATATTTTATTAAGAGATGACAAATCATTTCCTTTTATTTTTATTGGAATTAAAGACAAATGGCCTCAAATAAAAAGACATAGAGGAAAAAAAAATAAGGAAGGCTTTTTTTTTGGTCCTTTTGCTTCAGCAGGATCAGCTAATTGGACGATTAAAATGATCCAAAAAATATTTCAATTAAGAGTATGCGATGACACTGTTTTCAAAAATAGAGAAAGACCATGTATATTATATCAAATCAAAAGGTGTTCCGGCCCATGTGTTGGTTTTGTAAATGAAAATGATTACAGAAAATCTGTAGAAGAAGCTTTAGAGTTTGTCTCTGGTAAATCTAGAAAAATTCAAAAAAACCTATCTTTTCAAATGGAAAAATCTAGCGAAGAATTAGATTTTGAGAAAGCTGCAATTTTAAGAGACAAAATAAAATCTCTAAATATTATACAATCATCACAAAGAATTAATGAAGCAAATCTTGTTGAGGCAGATGTAATTGCTGGCTATAAAGAGTCTGGCAAAACATGTATTCAGGTTTTTTTTTATAGATCAAAACAAAACTGGGGCAACCAAGCATTTTTCCCAAAACATGATCCTGATGAGAATTTAAATGAAATAATGAATTCTTTTGTATCTCAATTTTATGAAAATAAGAGTGTTCCTAGTTCAATAATTATAAGTGAAGAAATTAAAGAGAAAACATTAATCGAAAAAACGCTTACAAAAAAAGAAGGCAAACAAATAAATATTTCAGTTGCAAAAAAAGGTTCAAAATTAAATGTTATAAATTTAGCAATTAAAAATGCCAAAGATAGCCTAAATAGAAAACTGTATGAAAGTCAAAATAATAAAGAATTATTTGAGGAAGTGGTTAATAAATTTAATTTAGAGAATAACATTAATTTAGTTGAAGTTTATGATAACAGTCATAACCAAGGGACAAATAGTGTTGGCGCTTTAATAACATATGGAGATGAAGGATTCGTTAAAAAAAGATATAGAAAATTTAATATTAAAATTAAAAAAAACGAACAAGATGACTATGGAATGATAAGAGAAGTTCTTAATAGAAGATTTAAAAGAGCCGTACAGGAAAAAGATGGTTATCTAACTATGCCTGACTTAGTTTTGATAGATGGTGGAAAAGGCCAATATTCTGTCGCAAGAGAAACAATGAATGAACTTGGACTTCATGATATTCCAATAATTGCCATTGCTAAAGGAAAGTTTAGAAATAGAGGTAATGAAACCTTTTTTCACAATGGTAAAGAATTTAAATTTGAAAAAAATGACCCTACTCTTTTCTTTCTTCAAAGGATAAGGGATGAGGCGCATAGATTTGCTATTAGCGCACATAGAGCTAAACGAAAAAAAAGTATAAGCAAATCTCTTCTTGATCAAATAAATGGCATTGGCTCTATAAGAAAAAGAGCTCTTTTAAACCACTTTGGCTCAGCAAGAGCCGTGGAATCTGCCAGTTTAGAGGAAATTAAATTAGTTGAAGGAGTAGAAGAAAAAGTTGCAAAAAAAATATATAATTTTTTCCACGAATGAAAATTAAAATACCAAATTATCTAACTATAGGTCGAATTATCATTGTTCCTATTTTTGTAGTAGCCTACTATCTTCCAGGTTTTTATGGTGATTTAATTCCTTTTACCCTTTTTTTAATTGCTTCATTTACTGATTTTTTAGATGGACTGCTTGCAAGAATGTATAAAGAAGAATCAAAGCTTGGAGAACTTTTAGATCCAATAGCAGACAAAATTATTGTAGCAACAGCTTTGATTTTATTGGTGATGGATAATACTATAAAAAATTATGAAGTTATTGCTGCCATAATAATTCTAACTAGAGAAATTTTAATTTCAGGATTAAGGGAGTTTTTGGCAAAAGGAAAAATAATGCTTCCGGTTTCAAATCTTGCAAAATTAAAAACTTTTTTACAAATGACAGCTATTTCTATTCTTTTAACTGGAGAAACTGGAAACAGAATTGTAAATTTTCAAGATTATAATGCTCAAACAATAGGTATTATCTTATTGTGGTTATCTGCTTTTTTAACCTTATATACAGGCTATGATTATCTTAGAAAAGGAATTGATCATGCAATTTCAGAGGATAATAAGTCTTAATTTAAGCTGCAGCTTTTTTTCTAACTAAAGATTGATAATTTTCGGATAAATCAATTATTGTATTACAGACTTTAAATTTAAAATCTTGGATTTGAGAAACGGGTGTTACTTCTGCGGCTGTACCAGTCAAAAAACAGCCTTCAAATGTGCTCAGTTCATTGGGCGATATCTTTCTTTCTGATACTTTTATATTTTTAGATTTAGCAATATCAATTAATGTTCTTCTAGTTATACCATCCAAAAAACTATCTGGGATTGGAGTATGAAGATTTCCATTTTTGTCTTTAAAAAAAACATTTGCACCTGTTGCCTCTGCTACGTTGCCTTCATGATCTAACATTAATGCATCGGTGTAACCATCCTTTTCGGCTTCATGTTTTGACAGTGTACAAATCATATACAAACCTGAGGCCTTTGTATCCCATGGTATAGTATTTGGTGCAGGTCTTCTCCACTTAGAGATATTAAGCTTTATTCCTTTTAGTTTTAAATTTGGATCAAAGTATGAGCCCCATTCCCAGGTTGCAATAGCTACATGAATTTTTGTTTGTTGAGCAGAAATTGCCATCATTTCACTACCTCTCCATGCAACTGGTCTTATGTAACCATTTTGAACATTTTGAATTTTTACAATTTGTTTAGTAGCTGTGTTAATCTCATCTTCACTGAATGGAATTTTAATACCCATTCTATTTGCAGAGTAAAAAAATCTTTTTGTATGCTCTTCTAATTTAAATATCTCACCATCATAAACTCTTAGACCTTCAAATACACAGCTAGCATAGTGAAGCCCATGGCTAAGCACATGTAATTTTACATTGTTCCAATCAACTAATTCGTTGTTGTACCAGATTTTGCCGTCTCTTTTATCGTAGGGTATCATTAAAAAATTAAAAAAATATCTTTCTATATATATTATGTCAATATAACTTACCAATATAAATAATTATGAGAGAACTTCTTTATCTTAAAGATGAGCAAATAAAAGAATTTATTGAGAAGCTATTTTTAAGCTATAGAGACACATTTTCAGATTCTAAAACGGTTTTAAATAAGTATTCCTTGGGAATAGCCCATAATAAGGTTCTTCACATTTTATCCACCTATAGAGGCATAACCATAGGAGAACTATTAAATAAACTTAAAATAACAAAACAAAGTTTGAACAGGATATTAAGAGATTTAATAAAAATTGATGTAATCACATTTAAGAAGGATACAAAAGATACTCGAGTAAAACATGTTTATTTAAACGAAAAAGGTGAAAAAATTTTTGATGAAATATTTTCTAAACAAAAAAAAAGAATATATAATGCCCTATTAAGTTCTTCTGCTAAAGAAGTGGTAGATTTCAATAATGTCTTAAAAAAATTAATTAATTCTAATGAAAGAATTTGAAGCTCACATACTAATCGTTGACGATGATAAAGGTATCAGAGAACTGGTAAAAGAATATCTTGATCAAAATAATTTTATTACATCAACTGCAGAGAATGCTGAGGGTGCAGCAGAAAAAACAAAATTAATTAAATTTGATTTAATTATCTTAGACATAATGATGCCAGGAAAATCAGGTCTAGAATTTTTGAGAGAAAACAAACATATTTTAGATACACCTATTATTTTATTAACCGCAAAGGGAGAGGCTTTGGATAGAATAGAAGGTCTTGAAACTGGTGCTGATGATTATTTACCTAAACCTTTTGAACCTAAAGAATTAATATTAAGAATTAAAAATATCTTAAACAAAACAAATATTATAAAGGATAAAAGAGAAGTTCAATTTGGTAACATAAAAATTAATTTAAATAAAATGTTAATTTTTAAAAATAATAAACAGATAAAGATAAATAATACTGAAAAAAAAATTTTTGAGAAAATGCTAAATTCCCCAGGTAGAGTGTTTTCAAGAGAAAGCATAGGTAAGTTAATCAAAATTGATAAGGAAAGATCTGTAGATGTAATAATAACTAGATTGAGAAAAAAGATTGAAGATTCTCCAAAGAATCCAAAATATTTACAAACTATAAGAGGTGAAGGATATGTTTTATGGATTGAGTAATTTTTTAAAAAAATTACTTCCAAAGCAACTTTTTTATAGAAGTCTTCTAATTGTTGCATTGCCAATAATAATCTTACAAGTAACTATAGCAGTAGTTTTTTTTGATAGTTTATGGATTAAAACAAATATTGGAATGACAAGAGCCTTGGTTGGTGAAATTAAAACTTTTATAGACTCATACAATAGAGAAGGTGCAGATAAAAATTTTGTTGAAAACATTTTTGAAGAACATTTAGAAATTGACGTTGTATATTTTGAAAATAAACAGTTTTCTGAATCAATGAAAGAAAAATGGTACAGTCCAATCGACCGATCACTTAGACGTGAATTAAAATCTAAAAATCTAAAATACTGGTTTGATACTTCAAAATTTAAGAATACTGTTAATTTAAAAATTCAAAGACAAGATGGTTATTTTGAGTTTTTTATTCCTAGAGAAAGATTAACTAGCACTTCAGTCAGAATTTTTGCATTATGGATCACTCTGCCTGCAATTCTCATAGTGGCCATCGCTATAATATTTTTAAAAAATCAGACCAGACCTATAAAGAAACTTGCTGAAGCCTCGAAAAGATTTGGTAGAGGTGAAAATATTGAAGAATTTGTTCCATCTGGCGCATCAGAAATTAGACAGGCTGGTTATGAATTTGAAAAAATGAGAAAAAGAATATTAAGACATTTAAATCAAAGATCTGAAATGCTCTCTGGAATAAGTCACGATTTAAGAACTCCATTAACAAGGATGAAACTTCAATTAGCTTTAATAAAAGACAAAAACTTAATTAATAGATTTTCTAGTGATATTGATGAAATGGAAAAAATGCTTAATGAATATCTTCAATTTTCTAGTGAGAGTAATAAAGAAAAAACAGAAGAATTTGAAATTAACAATCTAATTCAAAATATAATAACAAAATTTAATAACAATTTTATAACATTTAACAAGGGAGATGAGTTTTTATTTAATGGAAGAAAGTTATCAATACAAAGATGTTTAAATAATTTAATTGAAAATTCTACAAAATTTGCAAATAAAATAGATATTAATTTTCAAAAATTAAAAAGTAATATTCTCATTTACATTGAAGATGACGGCCCAGGTATTCCGATTCAGGAGAGAGAAAATGTATTTAAGCCATTTTACAAAGTTGATAAAAGCAGATCAAAAGAAAGTTCAAGTGTTGGTTTGGGACTTTCAATATCATCTGATATAATTAGATCTCATGGGGGAAAAATTGAACTTGGAGATTCAAAGTATGGTGGTTTAAAGGTAGTTATTTCTTTGCCTTTTTAGATTTTCTTAATTTCTTATTTTTCTTTTCAATTTTTTCAATTTTCTTTTCTAAAATCTCAATTCGTTTATTCAATACATCTGTTTCTTCACTGCTTGTAAGTTTCAATTTATAAATTAATTCATCTCTTTTAGATTTCAAAATTGAAATAAATTCATTGGATAAGTCTTTATAATTGTACAGTCCTTCCTCAATTAATTTGGATATTTGATTAAAAAATAATTTTGATTTTGACATAGCTAATTTAAATTTTATAGTTTAATTTATAGTATTATTTACTGATGTTTATCAATGATTTTGATCCTGTGGCTTTCAATATTTTTAGCCTAGAAATAAGATGGTATTCATTATCATATATTTTTGGAATTATTTTTGGGTGGTTATATTGTAAAAAAAAATTAATAAAAGATGATTCATTAAAAATATTATTTGATGATTATATATTGTACTTAATTTTCGGCATTGTACTAGGTGGAAGACTTGGATACGTTTTAATTTATAATTTAAAATACTATTTTTCTAATCCGCTTGAAATATTTATGATTTGGCAAGGTGGCATGTCTTTTCATGGAGCAATCGTGGGAATAATTTTGGTTACCTATATTTTTTCTTTTAAAAAAAAAATAAGCACCTTTTATTTTTTAGATATTGTCGCTTTATCTTCACCTATTGGAATTTTCTTTGGAAGAATAGCTAATTTTATAAATTCTGAGCTTTATGGAAAAGAGACAGATTTGTTTTGGTCTGTAAAATTTGTATTAATTGATAATTTGAGTCGCCACCCATCTCAAATTTACGAAGCTATTTTTGAAGGTTTAATTTTATTCATAATATTAAATTTATTAATCTCAAGAGAGGGGAAAAAGGATGGATATATTTCATCGCTTTTTTTAATATTTTACTCGATTTTTAGATTTCTTATAGAATTTACAAGAGAACCTGATGCACATATTGGCTTATTAATATTTAATTTATCAATGGGTCAATTAATAAGTGTTGTCGTTTTATTTGCAGGATTATTATTATGGAAATTCAAAAAAAATGTTTGAAAAAGAAAATTATAAAATCCCATTAGATAAATTTATAAATAATGCGCTTTATCATCCAAAAAATGGTTACTATATGCAAAAGTTTCCTTTTGGAAAGAAGGGAGATTTTATAACAGCACCCAACATTTCAAATATTTTTTCAGAGATGATTTTTTTATGGTTAATATCCTATTGGCAAAAATTTCATACTAAAAGAAATATTAATATTGTTGAGCTTGGTGCTGGGAATGGAGAAATGATGTTTCAAATAATTAATTCTGCCAAAAAATTTACAAAATTTTACAATAAATGTAATTTTTCAATTTATGAAAAAAGCAACAAACTAATTAAATCACAAAAAGAAAAACTCAAAAAACATAAAGTAACATGGATAAAAAATTTAGATAAATTAAAAAATAATCCAACAATATTTTTTGGAAATGAGTTTTTAGATGCACTACCTATTAAACAATTTATTAATTATGATAATATTTGGTATGAAAGATGTATTGAAAAGAAAGGTGGTGTCTACAATTTCACAAAAATTAGATGTGATATAAAAAAAATAGAAAAAAAAATAAATTTAAAAATATCAAAAAAACAAAAATTCTTGGAAATATCATTTGAAGAATTTAAAATAATTCAAAAACTAAATAATATAATTACAAAAAAAGGTGGCTGTATTCTTCTAATTGATTACGCTTATACAAATAAGAAAATGTTTGACACTCTCCAAGCTGTTAAAAATCATAGAAAAGTAAATGTTTTAGAAGAGGTTGGAAGCTCAGATATAAGTCACATGATAAATATCAATTTTTTAAAAAAATATTCAAATAAAATAAATTTGAAAGTTGATCACAACACTCAAAGAGAATTTTTATTAAATTTAGGAATCATGAACAGAGCTGAGATATTAGCTGCTAAAACAAGTTTTTTAGAAAAAGCAAATATTTTTTACAGAGTCAATCGTTTAATAGATAAAAAGCAAATGGGTGAACTATTTAAAGTAATGTATTTCTACAAAAAAAATCAAAAATTTAAATTGGGATTTAAATGATTTCTTCTAAATTTCTTAATCAAACTAATGTTGTTAATCATGGTTTTTTTAATAAAAAAAATGGCTTTTCTAAAGGTATATATAAAAGTTTAAATTGTGGAAAAGGTTCTTTTGATAGTAAAAAAAACATTAAAAAAAATCTAACCTATGTAAAAAAAAAAATTATTTCAAAAAAAAACAATATTGCCCTTTTATATCAAATTCATAGTTCTAAATTTTACTATATAAAAAAATTTCCAAAAAAAAAATTAATTGGTGATGCTCTAATAACTAATGTTAAAAATTTACCTTTAGGAATTTTAACAGCTGATTGTGCGCCAATATTAATTCTAGATACTAGAAAAAAAATAATTGCAGCTATTCATGCTGGATGGAAAGGAGCTTATAAAAATATTACTATTAAAATTTTAAAAAGATTAATTAAACTTGGTTCACAAAAAAAAAATATTGTTGCTGTAATTGGCCCATGTATAGGACAAAAAAATTATGAGGTTGGTAAAGAATTTAGAAAAAAATTTATTAAGAAAAATAAGAAAAATTTAATTTTTTTTAAGTTAAAAAAAAGGAAAATTTACTTTAATTTATCAAAATTTATTTTCAATCAATTAATTAGTTTTGGAATTTTTAAAATTGATGTTATAAACAAGGATACCTTTGATACAAAAAACAATTTTTTTAGTGCGAGAAGATCTTTAAAAAGAAATGAGCCCGATTATGGTAGAAATATATCAGTAATTATGCTTAAATAGGATATCGATGAAAATAATAACGGGTAATTCAAACAAAAACCTAAGTTTGAGAATATCTAAATATTTAAAAAATAGACTTGTTCGTTCTACTATAAAAAAATTCTCAGATGGCGAAATTTATATTGAGATTAACGAGAATATTAGAGGTAATAGTATTTTTGTAATTCAATCAGTATCATCTCCAGCTAACGACAATTTAATGGAATTGCTTCTTTCTATAGACGCCTTGAAAAGATCTTCTGCAAAGAATATTACAGCTGTTATTCCTTATTTTGGATATGCTAGACAAGATAGAAAGGTTGTTCCTAGAACATCTATTTCTGCTAAACTAGTATCAAATCTAATTACAAAAGCAGGCGCGGATAGAGTTGTTACAATAGATTTACATGCGGGACAAATACAGGGATTTTTTGATATACCGGTGGATAATCTCTTTGCTACACCAATCTTTGCTAGACATATTAAAAGAAAAATTAAAAATAAAAATTTAATTTGTGTTGCTCCAGATGTTGGTGGAACTGAAAGAGCAAGAGCCCTGGGTAAATTTCTTAACGCTGGATTGGCGATAATTGATAAAAGAAGGCCCGCCCCAGGAAAATCAGTAGTAATGAATGTGGTAGGATATGTTAAAGGCAAAACATGTATTATAGTTGATGATATAATTGACTCGGGTGGCACAATCGTAAATGCTTCTAATGCATTAATTGAAAGAGGTGCAAAAGAAGTTCACGTTTATGTAACACATGGTGTGTTAAGTGGGAAAGCAATAACAAAAATTAAAAATTCAAAAATAAAAAGATTAATTATGACTGATACGATTGACAACTCTGATCGTATAAAAGAAGCAAAAAATATTGAAATTTTAACAATTTCTCAATTAGTTGGCGAAGCTATAAAAAGAATATCAAACTCTACATCTGTATCTGATTTATTTAGATAATTTTCTTCTTGTAAAAGTACTGCTACTGGGCTAAAAGCTACCATTTTTATGAGTAATTTAGAAGCAAGCCCAAGATCCAACGTGACAAGGGGGGAAAATAATATTCTCCGAAAGCAAGGATTAGTTCCTGGCATAGTGTACGGTGGAGAAGAAAAAAATGAACTAATTAGTGTTTCAAAAAAACATTTAAAAATATTATTAGACCAAGAAAACTTTTTATCTAACGTTTTAAAAATAAAAATTAATGAAAAAGAAATTAATGTACTTCCAAGAGAAGTTTCATTTCATGTGGTGACTGACGAACCAATCCACATAGATTTTTTAAGAATGGTTGAAGGCAGAAAGATTGTGTTAGAAATTCCAGTAAGATTTATAAATAATGATAAATCTCCAGGTTTAAAAAGAGGTGGAGTGTTAAACATTGTAAGACGAAAAGTTGAGCTGAAATGTCCTACTGAAAGCATACCTAATGAATTGGTTGTTGATTTAGAAGGATTAGATATAGGGGCTAGTATAAAAATTTCAGCAATTAATTTACCTGTGAATGTTACTCCAACAATTACAGGAAGAGACTTTGTAATTGCTACTGTTGCTGCCCCAACAATCGTCAAAGAGCCTGAAAAACCAGCTGAAGAAACGGCTGAAGCAGCAGAAGGTGCGGAAGGAGAAACTCCAAAAGAAGGTGAGCAGCCTGCTGCAACTACTGATGATGCAAAAAAACCTGAGGCTGATAAAAAAGAAGCTGCCCCAGAGAAGAAATAACTTGTTTTATAACATCAAAAATAATCTATAAAAATGATCTTATTTGTAGGTCTAGGCAACCCAACACCTGACAACCAAAACAACAGACACAATATTGGATTCAAAATTATTGATGCATTAAATCAAAATTTTAATTTATCAAAGCAAAAACCTAAATTTAAAGGATTGCTTACTATGGGAAATATTGGGGATGAAAAAGTATATGCAATAAAGCCTTTAACATTTATGAATAATTCTGGAACTTGCATAAGAGAACTTATAGAATATTTTAAAATCGACTCTTCAGATATAATTGTTTTTCATGATGATTTGGATATTGAGTTTGGAAAAATTAAAGCAAAGTTTGGGGGATCTGACGCTGGTCATAATGGTATAGCATCTTTAGATAAATTCATAGGTAAAGATTACTCAAGAGTAAGAATAGGAATTGGAAAGCCAGAAAAAATTAAAACAAACGATTTTGTTTTAGGTGATTTCAATGAAGAAGAAAATATTAAACTTGATGAGATTTCAAAAAAAATAATTTCATTATTAAATTTATTAATTGAAAAAAAACTCGATTTATTTACAAGTACAATAAATAATTAGTATGGGTTTTAAGTGTGGAATAGTTGGATTGCCCAATGTTGGTAAATCTACTTTGTTCAATGCTCTAACTAATTCTAGTAAAGCACAGGCTGAAAATTTTCCCTTTTGTACAATTGATCCTAATCTAGGAGTGGTTCCAGTTATCGACATGAGGTTGGATAATTTAACAAATATATCAAATTCAAAAAAAAAAATTTATACCACTATTTCTTTTGTTGATATTGCGGGTCTAGTTAAGGGGGCATCAAAAGGTGAAGGTTTGGGAAATAAATTTTTATCTCATATAAGGGAAGTAGACGCAATTATTCATATGATAAGATGTTTTGACTCTAACGACATTCAAAATGTAAATACCAATGTAGATCCTGTTAGAGACCTTGAAATCATACAAACTGAAATGAAATTAGCTGACCTTGAATCAATTCAAAAAAGATTAGATAAAAAAAATAAAAAAAATATTTCCAATGAACAAATTCAAATTTTAGAAAAAGCTTTAGATTATATTAATAACGATAAAAATATTGATGAAATTCATAATCTTTATGAAAAAAAAGAAATTGAAATGAGTGGCTTATTATCTTTAAAACCAAATTTATATGTTTGCAATGTAGACGAAGAAAGCATTACAAATGGAAATCAATACACTCAAAAATTTATTGAAAAGTATGGAGACAAAAACACAATCATAATTTCAGCTGAAATTGAAAACCAACTTAATTCTTTGAATGACCAAGAGAAAATAAATTATATGGATATGCTTGGCATAAAAGAAACAGGAATCAAAATACTTACAAAAAAAGGTTATAATTTATTAAATCTCGAAACTTTTTTTACCTCTGGTCCTGAGGAGTCTAGAGCTTGGACTATAAATAAAGATTGTCTGGCTCCTAAAGCTGCAGGAAAAATACATACTGATTTTGAAAAAGGATTTATAAAAGTAGAAACCATCTCTTATCAAGATTTTATAGATAATAAAGGATGGGTGAACTCAAAAAATAATGGTAAAATGCGATTAGAAGGTAAAGAATATATTGTTAAAGATGGAGATGTTTTAAACTTTCGTTTTAACAATTAAAAATACCAAAATATAATTTTAATTAATAAATATGAAGTTATTTCTAAATAAAAAATATTTTTTTTTAAAACCAATAGTAAAAAAAAATTTGATT
Source organism: uncultured Pelagibacteraceae bacterium (assembly GCA_902607115.1). Taxonomy (GTDB): domain Bacteria; phylum Pseudomonadota; class Alphaproteobacteria; order Pelagibacterales; family Pelagibacteraceae; genus Pelagibacter. The sequence continues at coordinate 20,878 of CACLIZ010000001.1, forward strand.
CGGATAGGAAACAAAAGTGATGGCGGATACGTCATTGATAAAGCGTGTTTAAAACGAGCAAATAATTTAATAAGTTTTGGAGTTGGAGATGATTGGAGCTTTGAGAAACAATGTTTAAAAATAAATAATAAAATAAATATTAAAATATATGATCATACAGTTGATATAACATTTTTTTTTAATAATTTTTTTAGAAGATTTAGAAGATTCATAACCTTTAGAAATAAACTAAGCAGTTTAACAAATACGTTTAAAATTTTAAACAATTATATAAAACTTAAAAAATTCGTTAATAAAAATAATTTAGAATATTTTCCATATAAAGTTACAAATATTAAATTTTCTAAAAATGAAATAAATATTGATAAAATTATTTCAAAAAATGATCAAAAAATAATTTTAAAGTGTGACATAGAGGGAGATGAGTATAAAATTATTGATAAAGTTTTAAACTTTTCCAAAAAGATCGAAATGATTATAGTAGAATTTCATTGGCCAGAAAAAAATTTCAAAAAATTTAAAAAAATTATAAATAAATTAAAAAATGATTATAATATAGTTCACTTGCACATTAATAATAATTCAAATTACGTTAAATCTAAACTTCCTGATTTTATTGAATTTACATTTTTAAAAAAACAAGGAATTAATAGATATAAATATAGAAAACACCTCCCAATCAAAAATTTTGACTATCCAAATAATCCAGCAATTGATGATTTTGAAATTTATTTTAAATAGAGTATTAAGTAAATTTATATTCTATGAAAAAAAAAATTTTATTTATACAGCCATACTATTTTAGTGGAGGTCATCCATTTCAGTCATTTAATAATTTAATATTGAATTTATTAAAATATGATAAATATGATTTTTTAGTTTCAATTAATAATCATATTAAAGAAAAAAATTTTATAAAAGATTTTAATATTATAAATAAAAAAAAAAAAATTTTTACATATGCTTCTTCTCCAAAAAGTAGCAGTAATTTGAATGTTTACAAAGCTTTTTTAAAAACATTTATTATGAGAAAAAAATATGATTTATTTTTTTATTATGATGTGAATTTAAATATTACAAGTTTTTTGTATGTTCTTTTTAATATATTTTTTAAAAAAAAAATTATTGTTATTTATGTTCTTTTTGGCCCAGAAAAAATTTTTCAATCTAAAATTAGATTATACTTCTTTAAATTATTCTTAAGATTAGGCAATACTAAGATAGTAACTCGAACTATAGAATTAGAAAAATCTTGGAAAAAAAGTTTTAATAATTTTAAATGGAAAATAAATCATATTCCTCCCATAGATTTTCCTAAATTAAATAATTTCAACAATATAAGGAAAGGTAATTTAAGTTTTGGATCAGTGGGACAAATTAGATTTGGCAAATCTTTAGAATTTTTAAATTCTTTCTTTAAAAAAAATATAAAATATAATTTTTCAATTATTGGAGGATATGCAAACAAACAAAGCAAGGAAAGCTCCAGTTTTTTAGAAAAAAAATTTTTAATTTCGAACAGGACGTTTCTTACTTTTAATGAAATTATAAAAGCAGCAGCAAAGCTTGATTATATCATATTATTATATGATAAATTTTTTGATAAAAGAAATGAGGTAAGTACTTTGTATCTGGCTGCAAAATTAGGAATTCCAATAATATGCTTTAAAAATAATAGTTGGCTATATAAACAATTAAAAATATTTAAATTTGGATATTCTATAAAATCTCTTAAAGAATTTTCAAATTTCCCGAAACGCAATTCTAAAAAGTATAAGTCTTATATTAGAGGTTTAAAAAAACTAAATAAAAATGTTTTACAAATAAAAGTTAATGAAAAAAGTATGGAAAAAATTTTATTTAGTTAATTTTATATTTTATTTTCAACACGTGACCAGATTTTCTTCATACTTAGATATACGAGTATTGTAAGTATAATTAGATATATAATTACTCTAAAACCTGTCTTATGTCTTGTCTCTAAGTGCGGCTCCGCTGACCACGCTAAAAAAGTAGTTACATCTTTTGCCATCTGTTGAGTTGTAGATTCTGTACCGTCAATATATTCAATTAATCCATCTGATAATGGTGATGACATTTTAATTTTATTTCCGTACATATATTTATTGTAGTAAACACCATCATCTAATTCCATGTCAGCAGGAGGATCATCATATCCTAATAAAAGTGAATAGATATAGTTCGCTCCACCTTTTCTAGCCTTTACTAAAACTGACATATCTGGTGGATATGCGCCTCCATTTGCAGCTGTTGCTGCTTGAACGTTTTCATAAGGCATTACAAATTTATCCGATAACTTTGCTGGCCTAGTAAACATTTCTCCTTCACTATTTGGACCATCTATAACTTCGAAATTTGAAGCTATTGCCTTTGCCTGATTTTCTGAAAACTCTGGGCCGCCAGGTTCATAAAGATTTCGGTAACTTAAATACTTCATTGAATGACAGGCCGAACAAACCTCAGTATAAACTTGATATCCTCTTTGCAAAGACGCTTTATCAAATTTACCAAAAAAACCTTTAAAACTCCATTCTGGGCTTAAAAGTTTAGCAGTTTTCTCAGCTGCCATAGAATTAAATCCAAAAAATAATAAAAATACTAAAGTAAATGTAATATTGAAAAACTTTCTCATTAAATTTCTTTCTTAAATTTGGCCATTGCTTCTTTGGGTGATCCACCTATAACAGGCTCAATTATGCTTAATGGAACTTCTAAGGTTTTTTCTTTTTTTCCTAAAAAAGGAAGTATAAATAAAAAATGAATGAAATAATATGCAGTTGCAACTCTTGCAATTAATAAATAAGTTCCTTCTGCGGGCATAGCCCCCATGTAACCAAGTATAATTACATCGGCAACTAAAAACCAATAAAACTGTTTGTAAATTGGTCTAAATATAGCTGACCTCACTTTAGATGTATCTAGCCATGGTAATATAACTAGTACAAAAATTGCAGCAAACATAGCTATAACTCCTAAAAGTTTATCAGGTACAGATCTTAAAATTGCATAAAAAGGTAATAGATACCATTCGGGAACTATATGAGCCGGAGTTACAAGTGGGTTGGCTTCTATATAATTATCCGCATGTCCTAGTATATTTGGTGAATAAAATACAAAAAAAGCAAAAACTATTAAAAATAGTAACAATGCAAATGCATCCTTTACCACAATGTATGGATGAAAGGGTACTGTATCATTAGATGGTTTTTTTATTTCAATTCCAATAGGATTGTTATTTCCAGGAACATGAAGTGCCCAAATATGAAGCACTACTAATCCTAAAATTAAAAAAGGTAAAAGGTAATGTAAACTAAAAAATCTAGTAAGAGTTGGATTATCTACTGAATAACCTCCCCAAAGCCAATTAACTACGCTCTCTCCAATAAATGGTATAGCGCTAAATAAATTTGTGATTACAGTTGCTCCCCAAAAACTCATCTGACCCCATGGAAGAACATATCCCATAAAAGCTGTAGCCATCATTAAAAAATAAATAATCATTCCTATGATCCAGATTACTTCCCTTGGAGACTTGTAAGATCCATAATACAGAGATCTAAAAATATGTATATAAACTGCTAAAAAAAACATAGAAGCACCATTTGCATGAACATAACGTATTAGCCATCCATAATTTACATCTCGCATAATATGTTCTACGCTTTCAAAAGCTAAGTCAGAATGAGCTATATAATGCATTCCTAATATTATTCCGGTAACTATTTGGGTAATTAAACAAAAAGTTAATATTCCTCCAAATGTCCACCAATAGTTTAGATTTTTGGGCGTAGGATATTCTTGTAGGTGATTTGAAAGAGTAAGCAGAGGCAAACGATCATTAAACCATTTTCCTAACTTTGAAGCAGGTTGATAATCGTGATCACTCATTTTTATCCTATTTTAATTGTTTTGCTGTCAACGAATACATATTTTGGAACTTCCAAATTTGTTGGTGCAGGACCTTTTCTTATTCTTCCTGAAGTATCATAGTGTGAACCATGACAAGGACAAAACCAAGCATTATAATCTCCTTTATCTGTTAAAGGCACGCATCCCAGATGAGTACAAACTCCAAGCATTACAAGCCACTCAGGATTTTCTGCTCTATCTTCATCTTTTTCTGGATGTTTTAAATCTTTTAAATCTACTGCTCTTGCACTATCTATTTCTTCCTGCGTTCTTCTTTTTATAAATACTGGTTTGCCTCTCCATAAAACTGTTATTGATTGACCTGGTTGCAATCCACTAATATCCACTTCTGTGCTTGCCAAAGCTTTTACGGAAGCATCTGGATTCATTTGATCAATTAAAGGCCAAACAGCAGCACCAACTCCCACTGCCCCAGCCGCTGTAGTAGCTGTTACTATAAAATCTCTTCTATTTGGCTTTTTTTTATCAGATTCGGACATCTTTACTATTTTAAATCTCCTTTAATATATGATTTCATATAAGAAAAGAGATATTTTTCTATAGTAACAATGACACAGAATATAAGTTATTCAGGCCCTAAAATAGCCCTTTATCAACCTGATATTCCTCAGAATACAGCAGCTATAGTGAGAACATGTTCTTGTTTAGGAATTGGACTTGAAATAATAGAACCATGTGGTTTTTTTTTAACAGATCCAAGATTCAAAAGAATCGTTATGGATTACATGGATATATCTTCCATTAAATTTTATAAAAGCTATGAGAGTTTCAAAAAAGCTAAGATTAACAAAAGAGTTGTCCTAGCAACAACTAAAGCAAAGGAAATTTATACTAATTTTAAATTTAGCAGAGATGATACATTATTATTTGGAAGGGAAAGCTCTGGAGTGCCTGAAAGTTTACATAAAAGTATTAAATACAAAATAAAAATACCAATGATTGAAAACAAAAGATCTTTGAATCTTGCAACATCAGTGGCTATAATTACTTCGGAAAGTTTGAGACAAATTTTATATTAAAAATGAAAATAAATTTAAAACAAGAACTAACAAAGCAATGGTTTAAAAACCTGCAAGAAATTATTTGTAAAAATATTGAAGAGTTAGAAAATAATAAAGTATTATTTAAAAGTAAAACATGGTCTCGTAATAAAAATAAAAATGAAGGTGGTGGAGAATCTAAATTATTAGAAAATGGAAAAATATTTGACAAAGTTGGGGTAAATTATTCTGAGGTTTATGGAAAATTTCCTAAGGAACTTAAAGGAAAAATTCCAGGTACTAAAAAAAGTGCTAATTTTTGGGCTTCTGGAATATCAATTGTAATGCATATGAAAAATCCTTTTATGCCCACTATGCATTTTAACTCACGCTATATTTATACTACACATGGATGGTTTGGTGGCGGTATAGATATAACTCCATGTTTTAAAGATGAAAAATTAAAAAAATGGTTCCATAAAAGTCTTAAAATTATGTGTGATGGTCACAATAAAAAATATTATAAAAATTATAGTAAATGGTGTGATAAGTATTTTTATTTACCACATCGAAGTGAAACGAGAGGTATAGGTGGAATTTTTTTTGATTATAAAAAAAATAGTTGGGAAAATGATTTTCATTTTGTTAAAGATGTAGGTTTAGAATTCATGAAGGTATTTAATGAAATAATCGCCAAAAAAAAGAAAGTTAAATGGTCAAGAAATGATAAAGAAATTCAGTACATAAAAAGAGGCAGATATGTTGAATTTAATCTTCTATATGATAGAGGAACAAAGTTTGGTCTACAAACAGGTGGTAATATAGATGCAATTTTAATGTCGCTACCTCCTTTGGCGAAATGGAAATAAATGGAAAAGGAACCAATTACAATTCAAGGTCTAGAAAAATTAAAACAAGAATTAAAATTTTTAAAAGAAGAAAAAAGACCAGAAATAATTAATGCAATTGCTGAAGCAAGATCACATGGAGATTTAAAAGAGAATGCAGAATATCATGCAGCAAAAGAACAACAATCTCATAGTGAAGGAAGAATTCAAGAAATTGAAAACAGTATAGCTACAGCAAATGTAATTGATGTCACAAAACTTAACAACAATGGTAAAGTTATATTTGGTTCAACGGTATCTTTACAAAATTTAGATACTAACGAAAAAATTGAGTATAAAATTGTTGGGAAAGATGAGGCAGACCTTGAGCAAAAATTAATTTATTTTAAATCACCAATAGGAAAAGGTTTAATTGGAAAAAATAGAAATGATTTAGTTGAAATAAAAACTCCAAATGGTGTTAAAAACTTTGAAATTTTTGATGTTAAATACGTTTAGATTTGACTATTTCTTCAATTTGATTATTTGAAATTTTAAAATTATTATTTAACCATTGTTCTTCAATTTCTTTGAGTATAGACCCTAATAGTCTACCCTCTTGTAAATCAAATTTACTAATTAAATCCTTAGCATTGACTGGCATTACAGGAATTTTAAATTCTATAAAATGTTTTTTTAAATCTATTAGATAGTTTTTATTTTTTTTAGTTGTTAGAATTTTATAATCTAAAATATCAATTAAATTATCTTTCCCATTTTTTAATAGTATTTTTGATAAATTTTCTTTAGTAAAATGATCTTTTATTTTGTCTTCTGAAAATATTGAATTTAATAAAATAATTATATCTTTTTCTTTGTTTGATAAATTATATTTATAAATAAAGTAATCACAATCATCACCTTTATCTATTAATAACAATGACAAGATAAAAGCAAAATTTTTATTTCTTAAAATGTCATTGCTTAATTTATCCAATTTATTTATTTTATTAGTATTTTTTAGTTCAGGAAAAATTAATAAAAATAACTCTTTAGAAATTTTATCGGAATTAATTTTGCTAAAATTTTCAATGCAAATTATTTTTTTTAATTCTTGTAATTGTCTATCCTTAGAAACTTGTTTTAGACCACTTAGGTTTTGTTTTATAATTTTAACAGTGTTTTTATCATGTTTATTCCTGCTATAACCTAGAAAGAATCTTACATATCGAAGAATTCTTAGGTAATCTTCTTTTATCCTACTTGCTGGATCTCCAATAAATTTAATTAATCCATCATTTAAATCCTTCTTTCCATTAAATGGATCAAATAAATTTCCATCAATATCTGCATAAATTGCATTTATAGTAAAGTCCCTCCTAGATGCATCTTCTAGCCAATTTTTTGTATACTCAACTTGAGCATGCCTGCCATCAGTTTTAACATCTTTTCTTAAAGAAGTTATTTCAAAAGTTTTTTTATTTATAACTGCGGTAACTGTTCCATGAACAATTCCTGTTTCATAAAAATTGATATTATTTTTTTTTAAAACTTCTATTACATTCTGTGGTTCTAAATTTATTGATAAATCTATGTCGTTAATGATTTCATTATTAATTAATTTTCTTACACATCCTCCAACAAATCTTACCTCTGTTTCATCTGAGTAAGTGTTAAATGATTTGAATAAATCTTGAATTTCTTTTTGTGAAACTAGTTCTTTAAAATTAGTTTTATCTTTGAAAGTCTCTTTTTTTGATTTAAATAATTTATTTATAAAATTAATCATATATGGCTGGGGCGCTAGGATTCGAACCTAGGATGGCGGTACCAAAAACCGCTGCCTTACCACTTGGCTACGCCCCAAAATTGTTTTTGATATATCACAAAAAAAAAGCTTTATATAGTTTTTGATACAATACTCCAATGATTTTTAAATTTTTTCTTAATTAATTTTAACCCATTTATAGCAGACTTTTTGTTTGAAAAATAAGCGACTATTACAGATCCTGAGCCAGTCATTCTGACAAATTTGACTTTATTAATATTAGACAAAAATATCTTTATTTTTCCTAAAATTGGATAAAGTTTAAATGCTGGTATTTCTAAATCATTTTTAGCATACTTTAAAAATTGAATTTTAAAGACTTTGCTAGAAATTTTTATTCTATTTTTAGAAAAAAATTTAAATCTTTTGTAAATTTCTTTAGTTGAACAGCCTACTTTTGGCTTTACCAAAAGTGCAAATAAAGCCATTTTTACATTATATTTTTTGATACTTTTTTTATTAAATAAAATTAAGTTTTTACGATCTAATCCTAAAAACACATCAGAACCTATTTGATTGCAAATATTAAATATCTCTTTTTTTGATAGTTGAATTATTTTTTTTTTTAAAAAATAGTTTAAAAGAAATGCGGCGTTCATTGAGCCTCCACCTAGTCCTGACTGTTGTGGGATATTTTTCTTTACTTGAATTTTATATTTTTTTTTTAAAACAATTTTTTTATCTAAAATATCTAATAATTTTGAAATAGTATTTTTCTTATTTAAATTTTTAGAAAAAGGGCCAATAAATTTCACGATATGTTTTTTTTTATTTATTTGTTGGATATAAATTTCATCATAAAAATTTAAGAAACTAACTATACTTTCTATTTTATGAAATCCATCTTTCTCTTTTTTTAAAACATTCAAAGATAAATTAATTTTTGCATAAGATTTAATTAAAGTTTTTTTCATACTTACGAATTTTTTAATCCAAATAATAATTTTTTATTTATATCTTTTTTTAATTTATCCTCTGCTTCCTCTGATGATAATGCAGTATTCCAATAGTAAATAGCTTGTAATTTCATATTTAATCTCCAAAGAACATCTCCGTAATGATCATTCACAACAGGATCTTCTGGCATTATCAATAAAGCATTTTTTAAAAATTTTTCAGCTGAAATATAATCTTCGGTCAAGTAGTAAGCCCAACCTACAGAGTCGATAATATATGGATCAGTTTGTGTTTGCTCATATGCCTTTAAAAGCATTTCCATTGATTGCTTAATTTTTATTTTTCGCTCAAGCCAACTATAAGCTAAATAATTTAAAACATACGGCTGATCTGGATTTAGTTCTAAAGATAGCAATAAATCTTTGTCAGCTTTTTTATAATCTTTGAGTCTTTCATAGCTTCCTCCTCTTCTATAAAGAATATCAGCATATGAGTCGGAGTCTTTGCTAATTTCATCAAGAGCGAAGTTGTAATTTTCAATTGATTTATTGTATTCTTTAAATCTTTTATAAATATTTCCTAAATCAAAATAAACTTTTGGGGATTTAAGTTTTAAATTTTTTATTTTTGAATTTAGAAAAGTTAATGATTTTTCTTTTCCTTGCTCTTCTTTTAAAATATTAAATTCTTTTTTAATTCTATACCAATAATAAAAACCATCGTTATCATTAAATTTCTTTAATACTTTTTTTACCTTTTCTTCCTTATTCATCAAGTAGTAATTTTCAGCAGCCAAAGAAAGATTAAATTTAAATTTTGGATTAAGATAATTTGAAATATATAAGTAAAAATTCGACATACCATATTCCTCTTGTGAAGAGTAAAGATTTGAAATTAAAAAAAATATTTCAGCAAGAATATCAGTTTCAGATTTACAGGAAAATATTTTAGAAAAATTATCAAACTTAGATAGATCAATCCAATTTTTGGATTGTAGAATTAATAATGTGCTTGTTATTGGTTCTATTTTTAAAGATACATTCTTTGCAGACTCATATTCATTTTTATTAATTAAATTTGATATGTAAAAAAATATATATCTTGAATAGTCTCCACTGTCTGAGTTTAGCAATGCAGAAAAATAATTGTTGGCTCTATCATCGTCTAAATAGCAGTATTGAAAGGATAGAAGAATGTTGCCTAAATTTCCGTAATTTTTGACCTCTGATACTTTTTTTTCTAAGAATAGTTGGTTGTATGACTTTAATATTTCATAAATAATTTGCTCAAATGAATTTGGTATTAATATACTTTTCATAGCCAATAAGTGATGGTTTGCTTTATTAAAATCGCTTTTTTTTAAAGCATCGACTGTTAATAAAAGAGATGTTTGAAAATTATTTATATTATTTTTTGATTTAAAAACTTTGATTTGATTTATGGCTTCACGAACTTTATTATTTAATACTAAGCTTTCAACGTATTTATCAAAATAGCTTGGATAATCTCTTAGAATACTTTTTGTAGAGTCAAAGTATTTTATAGATAGATCATTATCTCCATTTTCATATGAAACAAGCGCCGAAAAATAATTTGATAAATATCTCTGGTTGAAATTATTATTTTCAGTTGATTTTGAAAAAACTGATGAATGGTATAAAAATATAAGAAATATAAATAAAGCTTTTAAAAATCTAACTAACATTTTTTTAATATATGGAAATAAATCGTAAAAATCAAAGTGACAATAATTTTGAAGAAGTTATGGATTTATTTGAAATTGATTATGTTTATGAAAATAAGCCAATTAAAAGAACTTTTGATGAACCTAATTTAGAAAATAAACAATCTTTACTAGAAAATTTGAAAAAAAAAATTTTAAGTATTTCGGATTGTGAATTAAAAAAAAATTCTAATCAAGTAGTCTTTAGCGATGGCAATCCTAGTAGCCCAATTATGATTATAGGTGAAGGACCAGGGCAAAAAGAAGACGAGATAGGCAAACCTTTTGTTGGTGATGCGGGTATGCTTTTAAATAGGATGCTTGAAGCCATTAATATCAAAAGACCAAAAGTTTATATTACCAATGTAGTAAATTATAGGCCTCCGAATAACAGAAAACCAGAACTGTCAGAGATAAATAGATACTCGGTCTTTTTAAGAGAACATATAAATATTATTGATCCAAAAATACTTATACTAATGGGAGGTACTGCTATGGAGGCTTTATTCGGTCAAACCTTAAAAATATCTAAAGAAAGAGGTAAATGGAAAGAACTTATTGTTAATCAAAAAACATACTTAACAATTTTAACGTTTCACCCTGCTTACCTACTAAGACAACCTGACCAAAAAAAATTCTCTTGGTCTGATCTAAAAATGATCAGAAAAAAGATAGATGAACTAAAAATTAATATTTAATGAAAAAAATTATAGCTGGAGTGGATGAAGTTGGCAGAGGAAGTCTGGTAGGACCAGTTTTTGCAGCAGCTGTAATATTCAAAAAAAATGAAGATAAAAAAAAGTTTAAAGATTCCAAACAACTTTCAAAAGAAAAAAGAAATAGTCTAGAAAAATATATTAAGAAAAACTGCATATGCGCTATTGGTTCAGCTTCTTTAAAAGAAATTGAAAAACTAAATATTTTAAATGCAAGTTTATTAGCTATGAAAAGATCAATAAAAAAACTTAAAATTAAACCTACAATGACACTAATTGATGGGAATAAAGTACCAGATATAATTGGCTATAAATTAAAGTGTATAATTAAAGGTGATCAAAAAATACCTGAAATATCAGCTGCTTCTATTATTGCTAAGGTTGCTAGAGATAGACTTATTACAAAAATGTCAAAAAAATTTAATAGATACGCTTGGGATAAAAATGCAGGCTATGGAACTAAACAACATTTATCAGCAATTAAGAAATTTGGAGTAACTAAGCATCATCGGAAAACGTTCAGCCCTATACACAATATATTGAGTCCCAATTAAATCATACAACAAGACGAGTCCATTTTTTTCAATCTCTGGTTGACGTAGAATCCACGCTGGAGTCTAATTGTTTTTTTAAAAATGGTTAGTAAAAATTTACATAACAAAATTATCAACGGGGATAGTATAAGAGAGTTAAAAAAAATTCCTGACGAAACATTTGATCTAATATTTGCAGATCCACCTTACAATTTGCAATTACAAAATAGTTTAATCAGACCAGATAGGTCAAAAGTAAATGCTGTAAGCGATAAGTGGGATCAATTTGAAAGCTTTAAATCATATGATAGGTTCACAAACGAATGGTTAACTGAATGCAAAAGAGTACTAAAGAAAAATGGATCGATTTGGGTAATCGGGAGTTATCACAATATATTTAGAGTCGGCAAAATAATTCAAGATTTAGGTTTTTGGATATTAAATGATGTTATATGGAATAAAAACAATCCAATGCCAAATTTTAGAGGCACTAGATTTACTAATGCTCATGAAACTTTAATATGGGCTTCAAAAAGTAAAAAATCAAAATATACTTTTAACTACCAATCAATGAAATCTTTTAATGATGATTTGCAAATGAGATCTACTTGGAATTTACCCATATGTAATGGTAAAGAAAGATTGAAGAATAACGGAGTAAAAGTTCATTCAACACAAAAACCAGAGGCTTTATTACACAGAATTGTTTTAGCCTCTTCAAATAAGGATCATTTTATTTTAGATCCGTTTTTAGGATCAGGAACAACTGCTACAGTTTCAAAAAAGCTAGGCCGAACTTATTTTGGAATTGAAAAAGAAAAAAAATATTTTGAAGCTGCTAACAAAAGAATAAAAAATACAAATATAATTAAAGACGAATATTTAGATACAATCCAGAATAATAAGTCAAAACCAAGAATTCCTTTTGGTTCATTAATTGAATTAGGAGTGATTAAACCTGGAACAGAAATCTATGATCAAAAGAAAAAAATTTATGCAAAAGTCATGGTTGATGGAAGCGTCAAATATAAACAAAACGAAGGATCTATACATAAAGTGGCGGCCCAAATATTAGGTGCTGAAAGCTGTAATGGTTGGACATATTGGCATTATCAATCGGGAAATAGTTTAAAACCAATTGATGAGCTTAGACAACGTCTAAGACCAAGAAATTAATTATTATAAATTTTACCTAAATAATTTTCTAGAAATCTTTTATTTTTAGAAAGATGTTTTAAAAAAATATTTCTAAAAAAAACATTTAATGGATTTGATATATGAAATGCAAAGTGGTTGAACGAAGATCTAGAATTTATTTGTTTCGTCTTTAAAATCCGTTTTTTGTAGTAATTGGTAGAATTATTCTTTAGGTCATTAAACAGATCCTTTGCACCTTCTATTGATTGCGATGCACCTTGGGCAAATGATGGTGGAAATGAATAAAACGCATCACCAGTTAAAAAAATATTTTTTGACTTGGGTATTTGAAATTTTTTGCTTACAAAGATTGGAAAGCATTTAATTTCTTTAACTTTTTTATCTAAATTTAAATGCGATTTTGAAGAAATATGTTTTAACAAGTTATTTATAAAAGTATTATCTTTAAATAAATTTCTATTTGAGATTTCTTCTTCAATTAATTCTTTCCTAACAATTGAGATAAAGTTAAATTCTTTGTTTTGGTTGATGGGATAAATTACGAAGTGAAAATTGGGCCCTAAATATAATGAAATATCAAAATTTTCGAAATTCTCAATGTTCCCTCTTAGAGCAATTGAGTTAAAATATTTGGGCAGACCATCTTTTTTAAATAAAATCTGTTTAGTTTTGGAATAAACTCCATCAGCAGCAACTAAATAATCGAATTCCTCATTTTTTTTATCTCTGAAGGATAATGCTAACTTATCTTGATCTTTAATATCAACAAGATCAGAATTGTAAACTATTTTTTCCTTAGGGATATTTTCCAAAAGAAATTCAATAAGTTTAGATCTTTTTAATGTAGTATATCGATTGCTCTGATTATTAAATTGAGATAAATCAATATCACAAATTTTTTTTGAATTTTTTGCATCTAGAAAATTTACTTTTTTTGGAAAACAAATGTTGCTTACATTTATTTTTTGAAAACCAATTTCATTTAATAAATTAATACTATTTACAGATAATTGTATTCCATATCTTTCGTTTAGATCTAATGAATTTTTTTTTTCAAAGATTTTATAAGAGTGAGATTTACCTTGCTCTAATAGGTTTGCGAGAAATAAACCTGAAATTCCTGCTCCTATAATTGCAATTTTTTTCATTATAAATGAGATAGAGTGTTAAATATTTTTTTTGTAAATGAGGGTAAAATATATTTATTTAAATTTGACTCATCTAATAGCAAGCTATCCTTTATAATTTTTTTTTTATTATTTTTATTAATAATAATTTTCATATTCATATTAGACATTTTTACATTTATCTTTTTGTTAATTGAAAGTTTAAATTTTTCTTTATTTATTTCGTTCATTGGAAAAATAACTAAGTTTTTTAAAAAATTAAATTTTTTGTTTTTAATTAATAAATACTTATTTTTATGCTTGTAAACATTTGCTTCAAAATACTTTATCTTATTAATCTTATTTTTACTTTGTATTAAAAAATTTTTATTTTTATAGGCTTTACAATTTTGAATTAATGGACAAAAATTACAAGATGGTAATATAGGTTTGCAAACTAAAGCCCCTATTTCCATAATTGCCTGCGCATAATCACTTGATCTTTTGGAAGTATTAAAAAAAGATTTTTTTTTAGTTAAATTTTCTTTTGAAATTTCATTTTTCGTTTTAAGCAAAAAAATTCTTTTTAATATTCTCTCAACGTTGCCGTCCATTGGAATATAAGGTTGATTATGAGCAATAGCTAAAATTGATCTTGAAGTATATTCTCCAATACCTGGGAGAGACTTAAGTTTTTCTAAATCTTTTGGCAAACTTCCATTAAACTCTTCTAACAATTTAATTGCAGTTTTTTTTAAGTTTCTTGCTCTAGAATAATATCCAAGTCCTTCCCAATTTTTTAAAACTCTTTGTTCATTTGCCTTTGCTAATGATTTTAAGTTTGGAAAATTTTTTATAAAACTTTCAAAATAAGGAATTACAGTTTTTACTTGTGTTTGTTGGAGCATAAATTCACTAACCAAAGTAAAGTATTCTCTATTTTTAGTTGATGTTTTTTTTCTCCAAGGAAGATTTCGCTTGTTATTATCGTACCATTTTAAAATTTTATTTGGTATGTTTAGTTCTGGCATATGAATTCAAAAAATTATAATAAGAATAGCAGAAAATTTATACAAGGTCTTAGATCATTTAAAGACATTTTGCCTTCCAAAGTAAAAAATCTAATTAATAAAAAAGGTCAAATTTATTCTGAAACATTAGATAATTGGAGATATTTTGTTGGTAATGATTTATTTGATATCAGCTTTCCTAAATCTTTCAAAAATGAAAATAAACTTGGATCTAGCTGTTTAACTGTAATGGTAAAAAGAGGTAATGAGGTTAATTTTGAATATTCTAAAAGTTTTATAATTGAAAAAATTAACTCTTTTTTTGGGTATGAAGCAGTTCATAATATAAAATTAGTTTCTTTTGAAGAAAAAAATAAAGAATTTAAAGAAAAGCAAAGAGAAGATGATGTGACAAAAAATAAATATAAAAAACAAATTTCTGATATTAAAAATGAAAAAATAAAAGATTCTTTAATTGAGTTAAGTAAAGTATATAAAAAAAAATGAAAAAAATTTTATTCACATTGATAGTTTTTTTGTTATCCTATGCTAACTTAGGCGCAGAAAATAAAGTTAAAAGAATATTTGAGGGAAAAGAAGACTCCAAAATTACCATATTAGTCTATGAGTCGCTTACTTGTTCTCATTGTGCAAAATTTCATTCCGACGTTTATCCAGATTTAAAGAAAAATATTGAAGATTTTGTTTTAGAAGACCGAATCGAGGGTGTAAAAAAATACAACGTGAGCGCTACTCCTACTTTAATTATCAATGGTGAAAAGTTTGAAAAATCACTAACCTATAAAAATTTAGAAAAAACTTTAGAAAAACTGTTATAAGTTAGTTCATGGAGTTTAAAAAAATCCAATTAAATGGATTTAAATCATTTTCAGAGAAAACTACCTTTTTAATTGAAAAAGGATTAACTGGCATTGTTGGTCCAAACGGTTGTGGTAAATCAAATATTGTTGAGTCTTTAAGATGGTGTATGGGAGAAACCTCTGCAAAAAGTATGAGAGGCTCTGGAATGGAAGATGTTATTTTTTCTGGAACATCAAATAAACCATCGAAAAATATTGCTGAAGTAAGTATAAATATTTCAAATACTGAAAAGTCAGGATCATACCAATTCAAAGAAATAGAAGAAATAGAAATTAGAAGAAAAATAGAAAGAGATAAAGGTTCGCGTTTTTATTTAAATGATAAAGAGGTTAGAGCAAAAGACGCTCAAATGTTTTTTGCAGATCTTTCAACTGGTGCGCATTCCCCTTCTATAATTAGTCAAGGAAGAATTGGATCGTTAGTTACGGCCAAACCTCAAGATAGAAGAGCAATATTAGAGGAGGCAGCTGGAATTTCTGGATTACATGTAAGAAGACATGAGGCAGAACTAAGATTAAATGCTGCAGAAAATAATTTAAAAAGAGCAGATGAACTAAGAAGGCAGCTGGAAAAACAACTAATCAGTTTAGAAAAACAAGCTGAAGAGGCAACAAAATACAAAAAAAATATCTGATGAAATAAAACAAGTAGAGGCAGGTTTGTATTTCTTAAAAATCAGAGAAATTGAAAATGAAATTAAAGTTGAAAATGAAATAAATACTGATGCAGAAAAAGAATTTTCATTATTCAACGATAAAATATTAAGCTTAGAAAACTCAATTAAAAAATTAGAGGATGAGCTCGGTCCAATTAGAGACAAAAATTTAGAAATTATTTCAAGAATTCAAAGGCTAAATTTAGAATTACAGAATCTAGATGAAGAAACAAAGAGGATGGCCAATGAAATAGAAGCAACTAAAATATCATTGAAAACTATTGATGAAGACGAAGATAGAGAAAAAAGTATAGTAATTGATGCAAATTCTAATGAAAAAAGACTTAAGGAAGAAAAGAATGAATTAATTGAAATTGACTCTAAGTATTATGACACAGAAAAAAAGTCAAATGAAGATCTGGATGCAGCAAAAAATAAATTAAACCTCGAGATAGACAAAGTTAAGGAATTGATCAATGCTAATAAAAATAATGAAGCAATAGTTGTTCTTGATAACTGCAAAATAATAATAGAAGAATATGCAAACTTTTTTAGTAAAAACCAAAATATAAAACAAGAATCTACAAAAAGAAGAGAAAGGATCAATAATATAGATATTGAAATTGAAAGTTGGAAAAATTTGTTAGTAAATTCTGAAAAAATGATAGTTCAATTAGCGGATAGAAAAGAAAAACTAAATCAAAAATTATCAGATTTAGAAAAACGTCCCAATCAAAATGCAGAAAAGAAAGGACAAATTTCTGAAAATCTTAGAATTTCAGAAAATGAAAAAGAAAATAATGAAACTAAAATAAATACCTTAGAACAACAGCTTGAAGAAAATAAATCCAAATTAAATGAAATAAAAGAAAGTTCAATTAGTGTTAGAGAAAAAAGAGCAAGCGCCAATGCTACTATTGTTGGATTAAATAAAAGAAAAAGCGATTTAATCGATAGAGTTGAAAATGATTTAAATATTAAAGAAGATAATCTTTTAAAATTTTCAAATTTAGAAAAAGAAGAAGAATTTCCAGATACAGTTACTCAAGAAGAACTGTTAGATAAAAAAAAGAGAGATAGGGATAATTTGGGATCTGTAAATCTAAGAGCAGATGAAGAAACTGGAAAATATAAAGATGAAATTATTAAAATGGAAAAAGATAGAGAGGATATTGTTAACGCAATTACTAAACTTAAAGATAGTATTAATGAATTAAATCATAAAGGAAGGGAAAGACTATTAGATGCGTTTGACAAAGTAAGCAGAAAATTTAATGAAGTTTACACAAAACTTTTTAATGGTGGTAATGCAAAACTAGAACTTGTTGACTCTGAAGACCCTTTGGATGCGGGATTGGATTTGTTGGTTAGTCCTCCAGGTAAAAGACTTCAATCCATTACTTTATTATCTGGTGGTGAACAGGCTTTAACTGCTCTGTCTCTAATTTTTGCAGTATTTTTAACTAACCCATCTCCAATTTGTGTACTAGACGAAGTAGATGCTCCTTTAGATGATGCAAACGTTACTAGATTTTGTAATTTACTAGATGAATTAACAAGAATAACTACAACTAAGTTTATTATTGTAACGCACCATGCATTAACAATGTCTAAGATGGACAGACTTTATGGAGTTACAATGCCAGAGAAAGGTATAAGTCAGCTAGTTTCTGTAGATTTACAAAAAGCTGAAAGCCTAGTTGCCTAAAATGCCTGACGACTTAAAAACTCGCTTAAAAATTGCAAAATCAAAGTTTAAAAATAAAAATCCATCTGATGAGGACAACAAAAAATCTAGCTTTGGTAAGGCTTTTCAGCTTAGCACTGAATTGGTATCTGCGGTATTAGTAGCCACAATTATAGGGTTTATTTTAGACAATTGGTTTGATACTAAACCCTGGTTAATAATAATATTTTTTTTTATTGGTGTGGCGGCAGGAATTATGAATGTTATCAGATCAGCAAAAAAAATGCAGAAGGACTAGATAAATATGGCAGCAAACCCCATGACTCAATTCAATGTCTACAGAATTGGGCCAGAAATTAAAATTAGTGAAATAGATATTTCTTTTACAAATGCAAGTTTGTTTATGGTGATCTGTACTGTTACTATTCTTTTAATATTTAACTTTGGAACAAAAAAAAATTCAATTATTCCAGATAAATTGCAGTTACTTGGAGAGTTAAGTTATTCATTTGTTTCTAAAATGATAAGCGACACTGCGGGTACAAAAGCTAAACCTTATTTTTCATTTATATTTTCACTATTCATGTTTGTTTTATTTTGTAACATGTTAGGAATGATACCATATACTTTTACAGTAACTAGCCACATAATTGTTACTTTTGTTTTAGCAGCATTCATTTTTATTGGAGTAACAATAATTGGCTTTATAAAACATGGGCTAGGATATTTAAAACTATTTGTGCCGAGTGGAGTACCTTTGGTTTTATTGCCATTGATAGTAGTTATAGAAATTATTTCATATTTAAGTAGACCGATTAGTCTTTCGGTTAGATTATTTGCCAATATGATGGCAGGACATACAATGATGAAAGTATTCGGAGGCTTCGTAGTAAGTCTTGGGATAGTGGGAGGATGGCTTCCACTTGGTTTTTCAGTTGCACTTACAGGTTTAGAAATCTTAGTAGCATTTCTGCAAGCATATGTATTTGCAATATTAACGTGCATCTATTTAAATGATGCATTAAATTTACACCATTAGTATTAACAAAGGAGGATATAATGGAACTAGAAGCAGCAAAAATGATTGGGGCAGGTTTAGCAGCTATTGCTCTAGCAGGTGCAGGAGTTGGAATAGGAATTATTTTTGGTAATTACCTTTCTGGAGCGATGAGAAATCCTTCAGCAGCTCAAAAACAGTTTCCAAATTTATTATTAGGTTTCGCATTGGCGGAAGCAACTGGATTATTTGGATTAGTTGTTGCATTGATTATTTTATTTGCATTTTAATTAATGTTTAAAAAAATAATATTAAAAACACTAGCTGTATATTTTTTATTTATAAATTTTATACACGCGGCTGAAAGTGGAGGTATGCCTCAACTTGATCCTGAGTTTTGGTTTTCTCAAATATTTTGGCTAATTATAACTTTTGGAATTTTATATTTAGTTTTATCTAAAATAATATTACCAAAAATAAGTGATAATCTTGAAACTAGAAAATCGCAAGTTTTAGAAAATTTAGAACTTGCAGAAAAACAAAGAAATGAGAGTGAAGCTAAATTAAAAGAGTTTGATGATATTATTTTAAAATCAAAAATTGAGGCAAAAAATCTATTTAATGAATCAAGAAAAAATTTATTAGATGACATTAATAACAAAAGGCAAAAACTTGAGGGAGAAATAGATAAAGAGGTTGAAATTATAGAAGCAGAAATCGAAGATCTTAAAAAAAAGTCGCCTGATAAAATAAATAAAATAGCAATCGAGACTTCTGAAGATTTAATTAATCAATTAATTGGTGTTAATGTAAATAACAGCAGCATTACTGCGATTGTCAATGATATTTCAAGCAAAAATAAACATTTATGAGTTTTGACGCAACATTCTGGGTAGCAGTATCATTTGTAATTTTTTTTGGAATTTTAGTTTATTTTAAAATACCAAAAAAAATAAATGAGCTATTAGGCAATATGATAACTGATATAAAAAAAAGAAATTGATGAAAGTGAAAAGCTAAGGTCAGAAACTAAAAATATGTTAGATGAAGCTCAAAAAAAACTGGACACAGCTGATAAAGAAGTAAATAAAATTTTAATGCAAGCTAAAGATGATGGTGAAAAGCTTGTTTTAGAAATGAATGAAAAGTTTCACAATTCCTCTGAAATCAAAAAAAATGCTGCTCAACAGAAAATTAATCAAATGAAAGAAAATGCTATCAAAGAAATAAAAAATACATCTATAAAAATAGCAGTTGAGTCAGTCAAAAAAATCATATCTACATCGGTCGATAAATCAAAACTAAACAATCTTTTTGATAAAAACCTTGAAGAAACTAAAGCAGAATTAAAAAAAATTAATTCTTAAAATTTAGCTGATATAAGTTAAATTTATATATTATGCATTCAATAGTAATAGGTTCAGGCTTTGGTGGTATTGCGGCTGCACTGCGTCTTAAGGCAAAAAATCATAAAGTAACATTAGTAGAAAAACATAATGACCTCGGCGGTAGAGCAAGAGTATTTAGAAGAAATGGATTTACTTTTGATGGAGGACCAACTGTAATAACTGCTCCTTATTTAATTAATGAACTGTTTGAATTATTTAATAAAAATTCTAAAGATTATATAGATCTAGTACCACTTAATACTTGGTATCAATTTGTTTTTGAAGATAAATCTAAATTTAATTACTCTGGCAATGAAATAGAGATGAAAAATCAAATTGAACAAATAAGCAAAGAAGATTTTGAAGGATATAAAAAACTGGTAAATTTTACAAAAAAAATTTTTGACAAAGGTTTCACTGAACTTGCGGATGTTCCATTCAATAAACCATTTGTAATGATGCAACAATTGCCAGCTTTATTAAAATTAAAAAGTTATAAATCAGTTTATTCACTTGTTTCTTCTTATGTGAAAAATGAAAAATTAAGAAGAGTATTAAGTATGCATCCTTTATTAGTTGGTGGAAATCCTTTTACAACAACTTCTATTTATGGATTGATTTTATATTTAGAAAAAAAATGGGGAATTCATTATTCAATAGGTGGAACAGGAAATATCATAAATGGTTTGGAAAGATTAATGAATGAAGTTGGAATTGAAGTAATTAAAGGCAATGAAGTAACAAAGATTATTTTAGATAATAAAAAAATAACAGGTGTACAGTTAGATAATGACCAGAATATAAATGCAAATTACATTATATGCAATGCTGATCCACCTGCTGTTTATGAAAATTTATTAAACGAAAATAAAAATAATTCTTTTTTATTTAATTGGAAAAAAAATAGAATGGAATATTCTATGGGATTATTTGTTTACTATTTTGGAACAAAAAAAATTTATGAAGATATTGAACACCATACAATTAAGTTTGGTAATAAATATAAAGAACATTTAGAAGACATATTTAATAATAAAAGATTAAATAACGATATAAGTTATTACTTACATAGACCATCTGCTACAGATAAATCAATGGCTCCTGAGGGACATGATTGTTTTTACGTTCTTGTTCCTGTTCCTAATAATCAATCAAATATTAATTGGGAAATTGAGGGAGAAAAAATGAAAAATCTAGTTATTAATAAAATGGAAAAAGATCTTATGCCAAACCTAAGAGAAAATATTATTGAAGATTTTTATTTAACTCCCAATTATTTTGAGAAAGATTTAAACACGAGACATGGTTCTGGTTTTTCTATTCAGCCAAAACTTTCACAATCTGCTTACTTTAGATTTCACAATAAATCAGAAATATATAAGGGACTTTATTTTGTTGGGGCAGGAACTCATCCTGGGGCTGGAGTACCTGGCGTCCTATCTTCAGCTAAAGTATTGGATAAGATAATTCAATGACAGAGAAAAACTATCTAGCTCTTTTTGCTAAATCCTTTAATTGGGCTGGATTTTTTTTGCCAAAAAATATTTACCATGATTGCTCTAAACTTTATGCATTTTGTAGAATTTTGGATGATTTGGTAGATGAAAAAGATAACTTGGAAATAAAAATAAAAAGATTTAATGAAATTAAAAATATTTATAAAAATAATTATGAACTAGATAACAGTAATAGACAATTACCTGATAAAAATGAACATGAATTAATTGTTAATGATATGATTATCCTTGCAGATAATAATAATATTAAACGAATTATTCTAGATGACTTAATCGAAGGCATTGGTTCAGATTTAAAACAAAAAGTTTATTTTAGGTCAGTAAAAGATTTATTAGTTTATTCATATAGAGTTGCTGGTACAGTTGGCTTAATGATGGCAAAAATACTAAATGTAAATGACACAAGATCTTTAAAAGGGGCTATAGATTTAGGAGTTGCAATGCAATTAACAAATATAGCCAGAGATGTAATTGAAGATCAAAAAATGAATAGACAATATATAAAACCAGATTTCGAAAATATTATAGCAACATTAAAACTTGCTGATATGTTTTATAAAAGTTCATTTAGTTCATTAAAGAAAATTCCATTTAAGTATAGATTTGCGATAATCGTAGCAAGAAGAGTTTACAGACAGATAGGAAAAAAAATTATAAAAAAAAGAAATATGGAAAGTTATGAAAAATCTGGAAAAATTTATGTTAATAATTTTGAAAAAATTTATCAAACTTTCTTTTCTATATTGGATTTAATGAAACTATTTTTAATAGATATAGAATCTCATCAAAGAATGACGGAACATGAAATTATAAGTGAGGAAGTAAATCTAGATGAAAGAATTTGATTATATTATTTTAGGCGCTGGCTGTGCGGGTTTATCGTTAGCTTATGAACTTGATATAAATAAAAAATTAAAAGACAAAACTTTAGCTATAGTTGAAATTAGAGATGAATATAAAAGAGATAAAACATGGTCTTTTTGGAAAGTTATTGATCATAATTTTGAGAAGTGTGTTATCAAAAGTTGGAATAATTTTTCTATTAATTCTGAATTAGGCTCCCATGAAGTTATTAATAAAGATTTTCCATATCAAACCATTGATAGTGGTTTATTTTACAAAACAATCTTAAATCAATTAACTCAAAATAAAAATATTCAATTTTTTAAAAATTCAGAACAATTGAATTTAGAGAATTCATTTATATTTAACAGTATTCCTTCCAACAACATTGATCGATCGAATATTTGGCAACATTTTAAAGGTATAGAAATTGAAACTTCTGGAGATATTTTTGATGACGAAATATTTAATTTGATGGATTTTGGCTGTGAACAAAGAGACAATGTTCATTTTTTTTATACTTTGCCGTTTAAAAAAAATAAAGCTTTAATCGAAACAACATGGATATCTAAAATGGATGACAAAACATTAATGGATTATGACATTCAATTAGAAAAATATATTAAAGAAACTCTTAGAATTAAAAACTATAAAATAAATTATCAAGAAGAGGGTGCTATACCTTTGTTCTATCCAAAAAACAAAATTGAAAAAAATAAAATTAATATAGGTTCTGCTGGAGGTATGACGCGTCTAAGTACTGGCTATACTTTTCTCAATATTCAAGAGCATAGTAAATATATATCAAATAATATAGAAAAAATTAAAGATAAAAAAATTTATCACATTGGTAAAAAAATATAAGTTTCTTGACAATATTTTTTTAAATGTTCTAAGAAATTATCCTGATAAAATGCCTGAGTTATTTTTTAATATGTTTAAAGGATCTTCTAAAACGGTTATAAAATTTCTATCAAATAAAAGTAATATTTTTGAGGATTTAGCAATAATTTTAAAAATGCCTAAATGGATCTTTATTAAAAATATTTTTTAAATTAGATGAATAAAATAAATTATTACCATTCATTAATTTTTTTTAATTTATGCATTTTTTTATCTGCATTTGATTTTTTAAGAGATAATAGCCTTCTTATTTTATCTCTATTTTTTATTTTAACTTTAGGAATATCACATGGAGCACTAGATCATATAAAGGGAAAGAAATTATTAAAACTACTAAATTATAAATCTTCTTTAATATTTTATATTTCTTATATTTTTATTGGGATCATCATATTGCTTGCATGGTTATTATTTCCTAAATTTTTATTATTAATATTTTTAATTGTTGCATCATATCATTTTGGTAAAGAAGACTCGGAATTTATAAATTATAAAACAAATATTGATTTAATCTACTTCTTTAAAGGTTCTATTGTAATAACGGCACCTTTATTATTTCAAAAAAATGAAACTTTAAATATTTTTAAAAACTTAAATTTTGATGTATCTAACAATTTTCTAATATTTGATGAAGCTTTATATATTCTTATAGCAATTAGTTTTTTTTCTAATATAATTATTTCAGTTAATAAACAAATTGATATAAAATCTCTATTACTAATGGATTTTATATCTATCTTGCTGCTCAATTATTTTTTAAGTCCAATTTTAGCGTTTACAATTTATTTTTGTTTTTTACATTCTATAAGACATTCATTTAAATTATCGAATGAACTTAATAAAAAAGATTTTAGCAAGGGATTTAAGGAATTTTTAAATAAAGCCATACCTTTAACTATATTAACTGCTTTTTTATTCTTAATTTCATTATTTTTTTTAAAAAATTATTATCTTTTAGATAATGCTATATCAAAAGTGATATTTATTGGTTTGGCGTCTTTAACCTTTCCACATATATTGCTGGAATATTTTATAGAAAAAAATGAAAAAAAAATAAATTAAAAATATTACTTGCGGCACCAAGAGGATTTTGTGCTGGCGTTGATAGAGCTATTGAAATAGTTAAAAAAAGCATAAATAAGTTTGGAGCTCCGATTTATGTAAGGCATGAAATCGTTCACAATAAACATGTTGTGGAAAGTTTAAAAAAAATTGGTGCAATTTTTGTAGAGGAATTAAGTGAAATTAAAGATAAAACTAGACCAGTAATATTTTCCGCTCATGGAGTCCCTAAATCAGTTCCAGTAGAAGCTGAAGGGTTAAATATGAATTATATTGATGCAACTTGTCCTTTGGTTTCAAAAGTTCATCGTGAAGCTGAAAACTTATATAAATCTGGAAATCATATTTTATTAATTGGTCATAAAAATCATCCCGAAGTTATAGGAACTTTGGGACAACTGCCCAGTGGATCTATCGATCTTATTGAGTCAGTTGAAGATGTGGAAAAATATAACAATACAAAGAAAAACATTGCTTATGTTACACAAACAACTCTATCTATAGATGACACTAAGGAAATAATAAATCAATTAAAAAATAAATTCCCAGAAATCAAAGAGCCAAAAAAAGAAGATATTTGCTATGCCACAACAAATAGGCAGAGCGCAGTAAAAAATATTGCTAAATTGTGCGAAATGTTTTTTGTAATAGGCAGTAGAAACTCCTCAAATTCAGTGAGATTAGTTGAGGTTGCAAAAAATTCTGGCTGTAAAAAATCAACTTTAATACATTCAGAAATTGTTGTTCCATTTGAGGAAATTGACAAATGCAGCACTATAGGTATTTCATCAGGTGCTTCAGCTCCTGAAATTTTGGTTGATAATTTCATTAGTAGTCTTAAAGAAAAATACGAAGTTGAAATTGAGGAAGTTGAAATTATAAAAGAAAATATAACCTTTAAAATTCCAAAAAAATTAAATTAATGGCTGTATACACAAAGATCAACAAAACTGAAATTATTATCATTGAAAATAAATTTAATATTGGAAAAATATTAAGTTTCTCAGGAATAAAAAAAGGAATAGAAAACACAAATTATCTTATAAAAACTAAAAAAAAAAAATATATTTTAACTATTTTTGAAAAAAGAGTTAATTCAAAAGATTTACCATTTTTTATGAAGCTTATGTATGGGCTTTCAAAATTAAAAATTAAATGTCCTGAGCCTTTAAAAACTATAAATGGAAAATATCTTATTAAATTAAAAAATAAAAATGCATGTATAGTTAGTTTTTTGAATGGAAAAGATAAAAAAAATTTATCAACAAATGAATGTTATGTTGTTGGCAAAAATATTGCTAAACTACATAAAGCCTCTAAGAAAATTAAAATTTATAGAAAAAATACTTTTGCAGTTCCTAAGTTAAAAAAGTTACTATACAGCATAAATAGAAGAATAGATAAAGTTCAAACAAATATTCTTAGAGATATGAAGCACGAATATAATTATTTAGGAAAGTTTTGGCCTAAAAAATTAAAGTCTGGAATCATCCACTGTGATTTATTTATTGATAATATAATTTTTTATAAAAAAAAATACTATGGAATTATAGACTTTTATTTTTCTTCTAATGATTTCTTGGCATATGAACTTGCAATTTGTATTAATGCCCTTTGTTTTGATAAAAAAGGTAAAAAATATTTTTTGAATAAAAATAAATCTACAAATTTAATTAAAGGTTATGAAAGTATAAGAAAACTTGATCAAAACGAAAAAAGTTATTTTAATATTCTTTGCAGAGGCTCAGCGCTAAGATATCTTTTAACAAGATCATATGACTGGTTAAATACTCCAAAAGATGCCTACATAAAAATCAAAGATCCAAGAGAGTACATACAAAAATTAAAATATCATAAGAGTTTAAATGAGTTTAAGGATTATTTAAAATAATGATTATAATTTATACTGATGGATCATGTTTGGGAAATCCTGGTAATGGAGGATGGGCGGCAATAATTATTAAAGATGGAAAAAAAACTCAAATAAAAGGAAGCAAAAAAAATACCACAAATAATCAAATGGAACTAATTGCTCCAATTAAAGCCTTAAAAAAAATTTCTAAAGGTAGCAAAGTTCAAATTTTTACAGACTCTAAATATGTTAAATCAGGAATAACAGATTGGATCCATAATTGGAAAAAAAATGGATGGAAAACTGCCAACAAACAACAAGTTAAAAATAAAGAACTTTGGATAGAGTTAGATCTTTTATCTAATAAATTTGACATAAAATGGAGTTGGGTAAAAGCACATTCTACTGATAAATTAAATAACGAAGTAGATTTAATTGCTAGAGAAACCGCAAGTTCAGAATAAATACTCAGATTATTTTGTGGTTTTAAAAATTAAACAAAGACCATTATTACAAAATCGCATACCATTTTCGCCGGGACCGTCTTCAAAAACATGTCCATGGTGTGCTCCACATTTTGCACAGTGATATTCGACTCTTTTCATTCCCAATGAGTAATCAATTTTAGTATTAAATGCTCCTGGAAGAGCCTCTGTAAATGATGGCCATCCTGTTCCACTATCGTATTTTGATTTAGAGCTAAACAATTTTGCATCACAATTGGCACAATGATAAAAGCCATCTCTTTTCTCATGAAGTAAAGAGCTAGTGAATGGACGCTCAGTCCCTTCATTAAAAAGTATATTTTTTTGCTCTTCAGTTAGATTTTTATTTATTATTTTTTTTGATGCTGAGTGTAAAAATTTATATGGCAGCAGTATTAATGAAAATATAGATACACCGAGTAATTTTAAAAAATTTCTTCTCATATAATCAAAAATATATTTTTTAAATTAAAATACAATAAGCGCCATTGACACAATGTAATTATCATATATTTAAGCATTAAATTATGAAACTTAAAAATAATATTAAAGCTCCTAATTTTAAACTTCCTAGTACAGATGGGGGTGTTTTTGAATTAAATAAAGTTAACAAAAAAAATATTATTTTATATTTTTACCCTAAAGATGATACCCCAGGGTGTACTATAGAATCTAAAGATTTTAGTAAATTAAATAATTTAATTAATAAGAAAAAGACCGTTGTCTTTGGTATTTCAAAAGATACTATTGAAAGCCATTTAAAGTTTAAAAAAAAATATAAATTAAAATTTGAATTGCTTTCTGATGAAAAAAAAGAAGTAATAAAAAAATATGGTGTTTGGGGTAAAAAAAATTTTTTAGGTAAAGAATTTATGGGGATAATTAGAACTACATTTTTGATTAACAATAAGGGAAAAATACACAAAATCTGGAATAATGTCAGAGTAAAAGATCATGCAAAAGAAGTTTTTGAAGAAATCAAAAAAATATAACTACTTTAAATAGCTTGGAACAACTGGCAACAGAACGCCCTTTACACTTTTCTTTTAATGAAGTTTTTTACTTCTTCAATATTGTTTTTTAATACTTGAAAATTCTCATTTTTATTAAGAACATGCTGTAGTTGTTGAGGTAATTTTTTATGTTTATTTATTGCGTTATTTGTAGCATCTGGAAACTTGCATGGATGAGCGGTTGATAAAACTACACAATCATTAAAAGATAGTTTATATGCAGCCCCTACCCCAACGGCTGTATGTGGATCTAAAATTATATTATTCTCTTCATAATTTTTTTTAATGATATCTAGTGTCTCTTGTTCATTGCAACTTTCAGATAGAAAATCTTTTTGAATTATTTCTAAATTGTTCTTTTCAATTTGGTGGGAATTTTGCTTAATTTTTTTCATTATATCTGCTGTTATTTTAGAGTCTGAATTATTTATATAATAAATTAATCTTTCGAAGTTACTTGCTAATTGAATATCCATACTAGGTGATGATGTTTCTTTCACTTCTCTTGATGTATAATCTCCTTTTGATATAGCTCTATGCAGGATATCATTTTCGTTTGTTGCAACAATCAATTTATCAATTGGTAATCCCATTTTCTTTGCAAGATAACCTGCAAAAACATCACCAAAATTTCCTGTTGGCACTGAAAATGAAACAGTTTCTTTATCTAATCTAAAATATGAATAAAAATAATAAACTGTTTGAGTAATAATTCTTGCCCAATTAATTGAGTTTACTCCTGACATATTTATTGATTTAGAAAACTCAAGATCCAAAAACATGCTTTTAACTATGTTCTGACAATCGTCAAAATTTCCATCTATTGCGATATTGAAAACATTTTTTTCTACTACTGTGGTCATCAATTTTCTCTGAATAGAAGAAATTTTATTATTTGGATGTAAAACAAAAATATTTAAATTAGATCTTCCTTTAATCGCATCTATGGCTGCTGCTCCTGTGTCTCCAGAAGTTGCAACAACTATATTTATTTTTTTGTCATTTTTACTTAAATAGTATTCATACAAATTTCCAATAAACTGCATTGCAATATCTTTAAAAGCTAATGTTGGACCATGAAATAATTCTAACAATTTTAGTTCTCCAACTTTTGAAAGTTTAACAACTTCTTTTTCTCTAAATGTTGAATAAGATTTATTGATTAATGATGAAAGTTTTTCTTTAGAAATAAAATCTGATGAAAATTGATTAATTATTTCAGTTGATAGTTCATTATAATTTAAATTTTTAAGTTTAGATAATTCCTCAACGTTGTATTTATTTAGTGATTTTGGTAAATAAAGACCCCCATCATCAGCCAAACCTTTTATAAAAACATCTTCAAAATTATGTTCTTTGGAATTGTCTCTAGTACTTACATATCTCATGAATTTTTTTTTACCATTTTCTTATAAAATAAATAGAATTATTATCTTATAATCTGGTCTATCAAAAATAAAACAAATAGCAAAAATAAGTAGAAAATTGAGTAAGAGAATACTTTTTGGGCCTTTTTTAATTCAAATTTATTCTTTTTAAATTTAAATAAATCATAACATATGTAATTGTAGTAGAATGTCAGTAATAAAGAAGCAACTAAAAATATTTCACCTGTAAAGCCTATATAATAAGGAAGTATAACTATTGGCACCATAAAAAGAGAATAAACAAGTATTTTTTTCTTAGTCTCTTCAATTCCGTTGGTAATTGGCAACATTGGAATTTTTGCCTTCTCATAATCTTTAGCCTTATAAAGACTCAATGCCCAGAAATGAGAAGGTGTCCAATAAAATATAATTAAAAAAAATGTTAATGGTTCAAAAGATATTGCATTTGTTGCTATAGTCCATCCAATAACCGGTGGCAACGCACCTGATGCGCCTCCAATAACAATATTTTGTGGGGTTAGTTTTTTTAACCAAATTGTATAAATAAATAAATAAAAGAAGATTGTAGAAAATAACAAAATAGCTGAAATAGTATTTGCAAAATAATTAAGTCCCAAAACAGATGTTAATGAAAGTACTATGCCAAAAATTAAAGCATGATTTCGGTTTACTTTGCCAGTTGGTATAGGTCTTAAGCAGGTTCTTGTCATTAACTTATCTAAATCTGCCTCATACCACATGTTTAAGGCTCCAGCCGCTCCCGCTCCCATTGCAACAAAAAAAATACCAATTACAGAATCATAAAATGAAATTGTGACTGGGGCTGTTAATAGTCCAACTGTAGAAGTAAAGATAACCAAAGACATTACTCTTGGTTTCATTAATAATAATAAAGACTTGAGATAAGATAAAAAATTAAATGAAATAGTTTTTTTATTGAGTGTATTAGCTGTCACTTTTAATCAACGTTTAAAGCCACCAATATAACGATCAATACAAATCCTATAATTAGAATATGGTTTCCTAAATCAAAAACTCCAACTTTATTATTTTTCTTATCAATAAGTTTTCTATGTAGTGGCAAATTATCATAAGGATTAATTTTAATTTCGGAACTTTCATTTTGTTCATTATCTATTTTTACTGAAAAACCAAACCATGTTAGATAAATAAATAATAATATAAAAATCAATAAACCAGCTAATATAGTATATCCATCCATAAATTATTATCCTCCTACAACAAAATAAAAAAGTCTAGTAAAAACGGTATATTCAAATTCTGCAACCATAAGAAATATAAAACACGCAATTGCTGTCATGGGCCATAAAAGAACGTTAACTAAAGCATATCTTTCCCAATACAAATGCATAAAAAAAGCCATAATCAATCCTGCTTTTAAAAACATAAAGACTAAAATTAAAGACCATCTAAGCATTCCTTGGAATTGATACCAATCCACCATATATGAAAAGAAGCTCAAAACAAATAATAGACCCCATATCCAAAGATATATCCCTATCTTATGTGTAGTTGTTTGTTCTTGTTTTGTTGTTTCGTTCATAATTTAATTTACCATAAATAAAAAAATGCAAAAATAAATACCCATACTAGGTCTACAAAGTGCCAATATAATCCTAAAATTTCAATTTCAACATAGTCACCTTTCATTGATGTAAACCAGCCTCTTTTTCCTTCATCATAATGACCTTTAAAAGTTTTATATGCATAGATGAAAAGGAAAATTACACCTATTGAAACGTGAGTGCCGTGAAATCCCGTAATCATGAAGAAAAAAGAACCAAATTGTGGCGCGCCAAAAGGATTTTCCCAAGGTCTCACACCCTCATGGATTAATTTTGACCATTCAAAAGCTTGCATTCCAACAAATGTAAGTCCACCTATGGCGGTAGCTAATATTAACCAACCGCACATTTTTCTATTTTTTTCATAACCATATTTTACTGCTAGAGCCATAGTTCCACTGCTTGTGATCAGAACGAAAGTCATAATAGCAATAAGCAGTAATGGAACTTCAACACCAAATACATGTAGTCCAAAAACTTCACTTGCATTTGGCCAATCAATTAAGGTTGATCCTCTTCCTTTCATGTATGAAATTAAAAAACAGCTAAATATAAATGTATCGCTTAATAAAAAGATCCACATCATTGCTTTGCCCCAATGAACTCCTTTAAACATAGTTTGGTCAGAACCTGTATCCTCAGCCATTCCTCTGAAGCCAGGTTTAAGTACGTAGCCTTCTATTTTTGGATCAGACATATATTGTTTATGTTTTTTCTACTTCTGTATTGGCCACTTCACTTGGTGGTGTGGTTTGAGTTATAAAATCTTCTTTTGCTCCAGGAACACTAAAGTCATAAGCCCATCTATGAACTATTGGAAGTTTATCTCCCCAGTTACCATGTTCAGGTGGCACTGAAGGCGTAAGCCATTCCAATGAACAAGCTTTCCATGGATTGTGTCCTGCAGGTTTGCCTACTTTTAAAGTTTTTATAATATTATACATTAAAATTAATTGCGCAGCTCCTACTATGAAAGCTGCGATGCTTATAAATTCATTCATGCCAACTGCTGATGTCATGTATGGGCTGTCATACATTTCAAAATATCTTCTAGGAACTCCAATAAATCCTAAATAGTGCATTGGGAAATAAATTGAATAAGCTCCTAAAAAAGTAAGCCAGAAATGCCATTTGCCTAATTTTTCATCTAATAATCTGCCTGATACTAATGGAAACCAATGATATACGGCGCCCATTATAACCATAAGAGGAGCTATACCCATTACCATGTGGAAATGAGCAATAACAAAGTAGGTATCTGATAATGGAACATCTACACTAACATTTCCTAGGAAAATTCCTGTAATTCCTCCATTTACAAAAGTAACAATAAAACCTAAACACCATAGCATAACCGTATTAAGTCGAATATTTCCTCTCCAAAGAGTTAGGATCCAGTTATAAACTTTCATTGCGGTTGGAACTGCTATGATAAGTGTTGTCGTTGCAAAAAAGAATCCAAACCAAGGATTCATTCCACTAACATACATGTGGTGTGCCCACACAAAAAAGCTTAGTGCGCCTATACCCACTATAGCCCAAACCATCATTCTATAACCAAATATATTTTTTCTAGCATGGACTGAAATTAAATCTGATATTATTCCAAAAGCAGGTAGTGCAACTATATAAACTTCAGGGTGTCCAAAAAACCAAAACAAATGTTGAAATAAAATAGGACTTCCGCCACCATATTCTAAGACTTCTCCTGCTTTTAATATAGTTGGCATAAAAAAGCTTGTTCCAAGCACATTGTCTAAACTCATCATTAACGCACCAACCAATAATGCTGGAAAAGCTAGCATTGCTAAAACAGTAGCCGTAAAAATTCCCCAAACTGTTAGGGGCATTCTCATTAATGTCATTCCTCTTGTTCTGGCTTGAAGTACAG
The DNA here is from genome assembly GCA_902607115.1 of uncultured Pelagibacteraceae bacterium. GTDB lineage: Bacteria > Pseudomonadota > Alphaproteobacteria > Pelagibacterales > Pelagibacteraceae > Pelagibacter. The sequence goes on from CACLIZ010000001.1 coordinate 53,756, forward strand.
TAATTAGATAGTTTAAGCCACCCATCGTAAATCCTGCTACGAATAAAATTAACGATATACACATTAACATTATTCCATAACCTGAACCTGGGGTTCCTTCTAAAATTGCTTGAGGAGGATATAATGTCCAACCTGATCCTGTTGGCCCCCCTGGAACAAAAAAACTTGCTAATAAAACTCCAACTGCAACAAAAAACATCCAGAAACTTACCATATTAAGATACGGAAAAACCATATCTCTTGCTCCGACCATTAATGGAATTAAAAAATTACCAAAACCTCCCAGAAAGAGTGCTGTTAAAAAGTAAACCACCATTATCATTCCATGCATAGTTACAAACTGATAATAATGTTCTGCGGTCATAAAACCTGCTAATTCTGGAAAACCTAATTGTAAACGCATTAACCAAGAAAGAATAAGACCAATTATTCCTGTAAAAGTTGCTAATAGAAAATATTGCACTCCAATAACTTTTGCATCCTGACAAAAAACCCATTTAGTAATAAAACTATGTCCATGATATAAATCCTGCTCTGATATTTCTGCAGGTCTTACATAGTCCTTATCTGGCGATAACCCCGATCCTCCTCCTCCAGAAATAGTTTCTGAAGATTGCGCCTGTATTGTTTTATTATCATTAAAATCTTCTGACATTTTTTTTCCTATATATGTTTTTTTTTATCATTTAATTTATTTTTTTGCTAATTTTGTTTTACTAGTTTCTAAAATTTCTTGTTTTGCTATTAAATCTGAAAATGTTTCTTGTTGCTGAAGCCAATTATCATAGTCTTGTTTATCTTGTACTTCTACACCACCTCTCATAGCATAATGTCCTACACCACAATACTCAGCACACAAAACCTCAAACTCACCTACTTTGTTAGGTTCAAACCAATAATAAGTTACAATTCCTGGAACTGCATCCATTTTTGCTCTGAACTGAGGAACATACCAATTATGAAGCACATCTACTGATCTTAGCAATATTTTAACTGGTCTATTATTTTCTAAATTTATCACATCACTTTGTATCATTACATCATCATTTCCATATGGGTCATCTAAATTAATTCCAAACGGATTATCATCATTTATGTTAACTACTTTCGTAGTTCCTAATTTTCCATCTTCACCTGGCAATCTGTATTGCCATCCCCATTGCCAAGCCATTACATCAATCTCAATTGCATTTTTTGGAACATTGACATACTGATTCCAAATAATAAGTCCTGGCGCTAAAAGAGCAGCCACACCTAATGTTGTTGCCCATGTAAGTATTCTTTCTAATTTTTTATCTTCAGGTTTATACTCAGCTTTTCGATCTTCTTTATAAGAAAATTTAAAAACACAGTAAACCATGAAAAGACAAACAGCTATGAAAACTCCTCCACCGATCCAGAATGTTAGCGTAATAGTGTCATCCATTCCTCCCCAGTTTGATGCAACGTCAGTCCAATACCACGGAGTAAAAATATGAAAGAGTACCGATCCAAGGATAACTAAAAAAAATATAATACCTGCGTGCATAAAAGCTTATATAGAATAAATATCACATAAAAACCTATGACAAAATGTCATAAGAATCATTCAAAATATCAAATATAACGTTGATTATATGCTGGGAAAAATTGAAATATTGGCAGTTATTCTAATACTGATTTTATTATTTTATTTTGTTATTTCTTTTGGGGCCGGGGCATTCTCAAAAAAAGAAACTAACTTAAGAACAAAAAAATATTTGAAGTCAGTAAATATATTGCTGGCTATAATTACTGTTGTAGGTGTTTTATTAACTCTGTTTTTATAAAATAATTTTAAGAAATTAATTCTTTGCACCACGCTATAACTGAATCGTTATAAATAAACATGATAACAAAAAACACTAACCAAACTATAAAAAGAAATAACCAATAAATAGATAGAGCCTGAAGATTATTTGACTCCTTAACATAATCTTCTTCTTTTAGTTTAAATATTCTTGAACTTATTTTTCCCCAAAAAAATAAGCCTCCCAATAAATGTATTCCATGTAATGCCGTAAAAACGTAATATGAAGAAAAGTATGTATTTGTAGTAACAAAATGACCAGCAGTCATTAATTGGTACCATAATATAACTTGTAAAAATAAAAATAAATAACTGAATGCACCAACGGCAATCACGTTACTTTTTATTTTGTTTGTAAAATTATTTTTTAAATCTTTACTTATCTTATTAAAAAAATATGTAACAAAAATTAAAACTAACGTATTAATCCACAGCAATTTATTCTTCAAAATTAATGTTGTATCTTGTTCAGGAGGAATTGAATAAAGATAAGCGGTAAATATTAAACTAAATATAGCAGTACTAAAACCAAAAATAATTATTACCGCCGACATTTGATTAGAAATTCCAAAAGTCTTGCCTTTATGTTTGTTGTCAATTAAAACTTGACTTTCTTCCCAAGGCTTTTCTGCTAGTGTGCCAAATAGTTTCTTTATAATAGACGACATGCTATTTATATAGTTGGTAAATATTATTTTACAAGAATGAAATTAAAAACCTCAATAACAGTAATTGCTGGATGTTTAATAATTTTTTTATTTATTTTGCTACCTGTATTTTTATCTATTGAAAAAAAAGAAGACGAATATGTTTCAAAATTTCAAGGTTCTTCTTTTTCATTAAAGGATGTGAATAACGAAATTATAACAGACTCATCTTTTGAAGGGCCTTTAACTGCAATATTTTTTGGTTTTACAAATTGTCCCGATATCTGTCCTATGACATTAAATAATTTAGACCTAGTTATAAAAAATTTAACACTAGAAAAGAAAGATAAATTGAAAGTATTTTTTGTTAGTATAGACCCAAAAAGAGACAGTACTGAAGTTATAAAGGAATATCTAAATTCATTTGAAAATAAAATTTATGGAATTACAGGAGATCCAAAAAAAATATTTCTTATGTCAAGATCTTGGGGGGTCCTTTCGGAAAAAATTTTTACTGAAGACGGAAACTATTTAATCAATCATAGCTCTTCTATTATTTTATTAAATGATGGAAAATATTTAGATAGAATTAGTCATCACGCAGGTTACGAAGATATTTTTAAAACTATAAACAAACATCTAAGATAACAAATTAAAACATATTATAGATAACATTGAAATTGCTGCTGTTTCAGACCTTAAAATATTCTGATTAATTTTAAGAGGAATTAATTTTTTTAGTTTTAAAATATTTTCTCTTTCTTTAACTGTAAAATCACCCTCAGGTCCAATTAGTATACAAAGTGGATCTGAACTTTTAAAATTAATTTTACTATTATCAGTGTTTAAGTCTCCAAATATAATATTTGTGTTTTGATTTAATTTTAAAAATTCATTTAACTTTAAAATTTTTTCTAACTTAGGAACTTTTAATCTATTGCTTTGTTCGGATGCCTCTATAATGATTTTATTTACTCTTTTGTCGTTTAATTTTCTTACAATAGTCCTCTCAGTTAAAATAGGAATAAATTTTGTAACCCCAAGCTCAGTTGCTTTTTGTATCATTAAATTTAAATAATTTAACTTTATAGGCGAAAAGGCTAACCAAATCTCTCTTTCGTCGATCGCAGATCTTAATTTTTTTATTACCGAAAATGCTACAATTCCTTTGCTGATCTCTTTTATTTTTGCCTCCCACTCACCACTTTGATTAAATAAGGAAAAACTTTGTCCTATATTTATCCTCATTACTTTAGATAAATAATGTGATTGAGATTTATCTAGCTTTGAAATTAAATTAAGTGATAAACTTTCTTCAAAAAATAATCTAATATTACTCATTTGGATAAGTTAATTTATGAAAAATATTAAAGCAATAATATTTGATGCGTATGGCACATTATTTGATGTCAATTCAGCTGCAGAAAAATGTAAGCATAAAATTGGAGATAAGTGGGAGGGTTTTGCAAATTATTGGCGAACTACTCAACTAGAGTACACTTGGCTTAGAAGCATGATGAATAGGCATAAGGATTTTTGGCAAGTAACAGAAGATAGTTTAGATAAATCTATGCAAGCATTTAAAATAGATATTTCAATGAGAAATGAACTATTAGATCTTTATAAAGTTTTATTAACTTTTCCTGAAGTAAAAGAAGTTTTAAATAAACTTAAAGAAAAAAATTATAAGCTTGCTATTCTTTCAAATGGTACGCCTTTTCTACTTAATGAATTAGTTAAAAGTAATAATTTAGATAATATATTTAATAATATTTTTTCAATTGAAGAAGTTAAAACTTATAAACCAGATCCAAAAGTCTATAATATTCCAATTAAAAAATATCAAATACAAGAAAATGAAGTTGCCTATTTAAGTGCAAACACTTGGGATGTATCTGCTGGAGGTAACTATGGGTTTAATCCTGTTTGGGTAAATAGAAATAATAGTATTTTTGACAATTTAGATTATGTTCCAAAATTTCAAATTAAGAGTCTCACTGAACTACTTGATATAATTTAATAAATTGTTACATCAAACATTATGAAAAATATTGAGGTAAATAAAATAATTAATCCTACTCCAGCCTCTGACGGTGCAGGTGTTAAATTAAAAAGAAGTATAGGCGTTGAGCCAGATTATTTTGATCCATTTTTAATGTTAGATGAATTTGGTTCCGAAAATAAAGATGATTATATAGGAGGCTTTCCTCCTCATCCTCATAGAGGAATAGAGACAGTAACCTACATGCTTCAAGGTGAATTTGAACATGAAGATAGTACCGGCTCTAAAGGAAGAATGAAGTCTGGAGATGTTCAATGGATGAAAACGGGTAGTGGAATAATTCATTCTGAAATGCCTGCTATGAAGGAAGGTAAACTCCATGGATTTCAGCTATGGGTAAATATGCCTGCAAAATTAAAAATGAGTAAACCTAATTATATTTATATAGATTCTGATAAAATGCAGGTTCACACTGATAGTGATAAAAATGTAAAGGTTATTGCCGGAAAATTTAAAAGTGCTGAGGGACCTGTAAAGGGTCATAATGTAGACCCTATTTATTTTGATATAGATCTTGAAAAAAATAAATTTTTTAACTTTGAGTTACCTTTGGGTCACAATTCTTTCATTTACTTAATTGATGGTGAAATTAAAATAGGCAAACAGGCTCATAAAAAAATTAAAGATTCAACTTTAATTTTATTAACTAAGGGTGACAAACTTGAAATATCTGCTTTAACTAAGACTAAATTTTTATTAATTTCTGGTAAACCAATTGGTGAGCAAATCGCTAGGGGTGGACCTTTTGTTATGAACACTAAAGCAGAAGTCTTGCAAGCTGTTCAAGATTATCATAATGGTACATTTGTAAAATGAAAGCTATTAAAATTCAAAAAAATGGTGGACCTGAAGTATTAGATCTAGAAGAAATAACTTTAAGCAAACCAGTAAAAAACGAAGTCTTAATTGAGCATGCTGCTATAGGCTTAAATTATATAGACACATATCATAGATCTGGACTTTATCCTTTAAAGATGCCTAGTGGACTTGGAATGGAAGCCTCAGGTGTAATTAAAGAAGTTGGGCCAGAGGTTTCAGATTTTTTTGTTGGAGATAGAGTTGCGTATGCTGCGGTACCTTTAGGAGCATATTCCTCACATAGAATTTATAAAACAAATAATTTAGTAAAAGTACCAAAAGAAATAGATTTAAATATAGCGGCAGCAATAATGACTAAGGGATTAACAACTTATTATTTATTATATAAGACTTATCCTGTTTCATCTGGTGAAACTATATTATTTCATGCGGCTGCTGGAGGAGTGGGACAAATATTTTGCCAATGGGCTAAAAGTTTAGGATGCAAAATTATTGGAACAGTTGGAAACGAAGAAAAAGTAGAGATAGCAAAAAAAAATGGTTGTGATGAAATAATTAATTATAATAAAGAAGATTTTGCAAAAAAAACTATGGAAATAACAGATGGCAAAGGCGTCTCTGTAGTTTACGATGGGGTAGGAAAATCAACATTCGAAAAATCTCTTGAATGTTTAAAAACTAGAGGAATGATGGTTTCTTTTGGAAATGCATCTGGAGCACTAGACCCAATTAATGTTCCAAAAATGTTACAACCAAAAGGATTATTTTTTGTTAGACCTTCAATGGGACAGTATTTAAATACTAACGATGAGTTAAACGAAGCTGCAAAAGAACTTTTTGAAAAAATAAATTCTGGAAAAATTAACATAGAAATATTTAAGAAATATAAACTGGATGATATTAAGCAAGCACATGTTGATTTAGAAAATAGAAAAATTATAGGTCCAGCTATTGTTGTACCTTAATCTAAATCAATTTTCATATCTGACAAATGTAATTTTAAAGTTTCAGTTGATAGATGTATATCTCTTATAAAAAATAATACTGAAATTATCATTGCTAGACAACATGATCCAAAAATAACTCTTGCAATGAAAATCAAGTCTAAGTATAGAGCAAAAACTGTTAACATATTAAACAAAAAGCCAAAGCTTGCAAATCCAAGTGTATATTTTAACCATTTTACTCTTCCATTCAAATTTATTAACTGCTTTTCCCACTCTTGAGGAATATGTTTTTCCCAAACATATTCATCATGTATTTTTCTAATTAAATTACTTAGGGTATGAAAACGGTTAGCATAAACACTCATTAGCAATGGAATTGCTGGAAACATCAGAGCAGTTACCGTGTAATCTATATTCATGTCGATTAAATTTGCTTAAAAAAAAAACTTTGTTATTTAATAAAATATATGTCTCATATAAGCATCTTCTTTGAATTAACAAGGCTAAAAAAACCAATTGGTTTCATGTTGTTATTTTGGCCTTGTGTTTGGGGATTGTCTATAGCTTACGATTTTCAAAATGGTTTTGAACAATATGTATTCTACATAATCTTATTTTTTTTTGGATCAGTTTTAATGCGTTCAGCGGGATGTATAGTGAATGATATCACGGACAAAGATTTTGACAAAAAAGTTAAAAGAACAAAAAATCGACCACTTGCATCTGGTATAATATCGGTTAAAGCTGCGATGATTTATTCAATTATTTTATGTATATTAGCTTTTTTAGTATTAATTAATTTTAATTTAATAACTATTTTATTAGCAATCGCATCAATGCCTCTTGCTTTCACATACCCTTTAATGAAAAGATATACTTACTGGCCTCAGCTGTTTTTGGGCGTAACATTCAATTATGGATTATTGCTTGGATGGACTTCAATTTATGAAAATATAAATTTAGCACCAATACTATTCTATTTTGGCGCCATATTTTGGACATTGGGTTACGACACAATATACGGCTTTCAAGATATTGAAGACGATGAAATTATAGGAGTAAAATCAACATCTATTAAATTTAAAGATAATCCAAAATTATTTTTAGTAATTTGCTATTCTATGTTTATATTTTGTTTTTTTTTAGTAGGTATAATTTTAGAATATAATAGTTATTTCTATATTGGCGCAGTAATAGTGGTTCTACATTTATTTTATTTACAGATTTACAAATTTGATCAATCAAATAAAAATAAATGCTTACAAATATTTAAAAGTAATAATTTGTTCGGTTTTATTATATTAATTAATATTATTTTAGGTAAAATTTAAATTAAATGTCTAATATACAAATATTGAAAAGATTATTCAATGATTACACAAAACGTTATTTTGGAAAAATATTACTTTCGGTTTTCTTTTCTGTTTTAGTTGCGGGTAGTACTGCGGGCATCGCTTATTTATTAGATCCAGCTATTGAAAAAATTTTTATTGAAAAGGATAAACAACTAATGCTTCTTATTCCTTTCGCGATTGTAATATTTTTTTCAATTAAAGGGATATCTTTATTTCTTGCAAAAACAATTCTTATAAAAGTAGCCGGCGAGATAATGAAGACGCTTCAACTACAAGTAATGCAGGCCACTCTCTATTCTAGTATGGAGTCTGCAGACTCGAAACACTCTGGAAAAATAATTTCACACGCAATGTACGATGCAAGCATTATGAAAAATCTGGTATCGAGCACAATTTTACTTGCAACCAAAGAGTCAATGACTTTAGTTGGGCTAATATTTGTAATGTTTTACCAAAATTGGAAACTTGCTATGTTTGCATTAATAATGATACCTCTGGCTTCGGTTGCCGTAAAGTCTTTAGGAAAAAGAGTTGGCAAAATTACTACACAAGCACAAGAGGTAGTAGGTGTGGTTAACTCATTTTTATTAGATATAATTAAAAATCACAAAATAATAAAAATTTTTCAAAGAGAAGATTATGAAACTGAAAGGTTAGACAAAGAAATAAACAAAATTAAAGAAAAATCTGTCAAAACAGATGTTGTGATGATGCGTTCTACACCAATTATGGAAACACTTACAGGCATAATGATAGGTGGATTAATTTTTTATGCCGGAAACCTCATAATAAATAATGAATTAGAGATAAATAATTTTTTCTCTTTTTTAGCTGCAATGATGCTTGCTTATCAACCTGTCAGATCTCTGGCTACAATTAATATGGGAATACATTCGGGTCTATCAGCTGCAAAAAGAGTTTTGCCAATTATTGATTCTAAATTTATTGATGAAAACGAAGGTAAAAATTTAGTTTATAAAAAAGGAAACATTAGTTTTAAAGATGTAAGCTTTAAATATTCTAGTCGTAAAGATATTATTTTAAATAAAATTAGCTTAAACATAAATAGTGGAGAAATGACAGCTTTAGTAGGACATAGTGGTGCTGGCAAATCAACCATCATGAACCTTATTCCGAGGTTTTATGATCAATCTGAGGGTAAAATATTTATTGACGACCAGTCAATTGAAAATGTTTCATTGAAATCTTTAAGAAAAAGCATTTCTTTAGTCAGCCAAGATACAACATTATTTGACGATACTATTAAAAATAATATTAAATATTCAAATTTAGAGGCATCAGATGAAGAAATCATGAAAGCTGCAAGACTATCTCATTGTGATGAATTTATAAATAATATGCCAGATAAATACGATACTATGGTTGGAGAAAATGGAGTTAGGTTGTCAGGTGGAGAAAAACAGAGGCTTTCGATTGCAAGAGCAATTCTTAAAAATAGTAATATAATTTTATTAGACGAAGCAACTTCATCTTTGGATTCAGAGACAGAGGAAAAAATTCAAAATGCGATAGGTTATTTAACTAAAGGTAAGACCACTTTAGTAATAGCTCATAGATTATCTACCGTTATTAATTCTAATAAAATTTATGTAATTGAGAAAGGGAAAGTTGCAGCAGAAGGTAAGCATGAAGATTTGATGAGTACATCCGAAACCTATAAAAATTTTTACGAAATTCAACTTCATAAAAAAAAAGATGAGACTAATTTATAGAATTATTAGTGAATTATTTTTGCTAATTTCTCCGATTATAATTTTATATAGAATATTAAAAAAAAAAGAAAGTATAAATAGATTTTTTGAAAGGTATGGAATCAATTCAAAACATAGAAAAAGAGGTAAACTAATTTGGTTTCATTGCTCAAGTGTTGGCGAACTTTTGAGTATAGTGCCTATTCTTGAAAAATTTGAAAATAATTCAAAAATAAAGCAAATATTAATCACAACTACAACCTTGAGCTCTTCTAAAATATATGAAAAACTTCATCTTAAAAAAGCAATCCATCAATTTTTTCCTATAGATAATAAATTAATAATAAATAAATTTGTAAATTATTGGAGACCTTCAGCTTTTTTTTTGTGTGAGTCTGAAATCTGGCCAAATTTGATTCACAATATATACAAGAATAAAATCAAATTAATTTTATTAAATGCTAGAATGACTTCTAAATCCTATAATAGATGGATGAAATTTGGAAGTTTTTCAAAAAGAATATTTGAAAAATTTGATTTATGTTTACCACAAAATAATGAAACTCAAAAACGTCTTAATTTTCTTGGAGCAAAAAAAATATGCAACCTTGGAAATCTTAAATTTTCAACAAGCAAGAACCTTAAAGATAATATTTTAGAAAAAAAGATTATTAATTTTTTTAGCAGAAAAAAAATTTTAATTACAGCTGCCAGTACTCATTTTGATGAAGAAAATTTCATTATTCAAAATCATTTGTATTTTGTTAAAAAAAAAAAAATTAATAATTTTATATCTATAATTGTGCCACGACACATAGAAAGAACAAATGAAATTAAAGAGGCTGTTGAAAAATTTTCGTTAAAACCTCACCTCCATAGTTCAAAAGAAAATATTAAAAATAACATTGATATTTACATTGTGGATACATATGGAGAACTAAACAAGTTTTATAAAATATCAAAAATAGTATTTATGGGAGGGTCTCTAATTAATCATGGTGGTCAGAATCCTCTAGAACCAGCTAAACTAGGATGTAAGATAATTCATGGTCCTTGCATAGATAATTTTAAAGAAATTTATAAAAAACTAAATAGTATGAATATTTCAACAAAATTTAAAAGTTATAATCATGGAACCAAAATTATTGAGAAAAAACTTAATAAAAAAATGTTAAATTTTTATGATAAAAAAATTATAGCTTATGGAGATAAAGTACTAAATTTAACTTATTCAGAAATAACAAGATTAATTTAAAGTGAATTTAATAAAACCAAATTTCTGGAAAAATAATAATTTAATTGTTTTCTTAATATGGCCACTCACTTTAATTACAAGATTATTTATTTTAATTAAGAATAACAAAATTGCCTATAAAGCTAAGATAAATTGTATATGTGTGGGAAATATATATTTGGGTGGCACAGGAAAAACACCATTGGTAATTAAACTGAACGAAATATTAAAAAAAAAATATAAAATATTTACAATAAAAAAAAATCATAAAGATCAAATTGATGAACAAAAATTACTAAAAAAAAAAACAAATTTAATCATATCTAAAAGTAGAGTCGAAGGAATAAAACGCTTAGAAAAAAATAAAAAAAATATTGTTATTTTTGATGATGGCCTTCAGGACAAATCTATATCATATAAAATTAAAATTGTTTGCTTTAGTAGCATTAGTGGTGTTGGCAATGGGAAACTTATACCGGCAGGTCCTTTAAGAGAAGATCTGTCTGAATTAATAAATTATGATGCAGTATTTATAAATGGTAAAAAAAACAAATATTTGATCAATAAAATTAAAAAATATAACAAAAATATTAAAATTTTTAGTGGAAGATATATCCTAAAAAATAAAAAAGATTTTAATTTAAAATCAAAATATTTAGCATTTTGTGGAATAGGAACTCCTGAAAATTTTTTTAACTTATTAAATGAAAATAAAATTAAAATTAAAGAAAGTATAATTTTTCCAGATCATTTTAATTATAAATCTTCAGATATTAATAAAATAAAAAAATTAGCAATAAAAAAAAATTTAAAAATAATAACTACAGAAAAAGACTATGTAAAAATAAATAAGTTTAAAAATATTAAGGTTAAATTTGCAAATATAGATTTACATATAGATAAAAAAACAAATTTCAAAAAATTTTTGCTTAAGGGTTTATGAAAATAATAAAATATTTTTTCCAATTTTCTATAGTATTAATATTATTTTTTTTATTTAGAATATTGGGGTACAAAAATGCATCAAATTTAGGATCGAAGATAGGAAAAGTTTTTGGCAAATTAATTAGATCAGAAAAAATTATCTTAAAAAATATTTCTTATATAAATGAATATTCACAAACAAGAATTGATAATACGGATAAAATTGTAGATGATGTATTTTCTAATTATGGAAGAATTTTATCAGATTATGTTTACTTAAATAAATTTAGATCTGGTTCATTAAAAAAATACGTTAATATTGAAGGTAATAATTTTCTTGAAGAAATAAAATCGAAAAATAAAAAAGTTGTATTTGTGTCTGGACATTTTAACAACTTCGAACTTATGGCTATGTTCATTGAGGCATCGGGTATTGAGCTGGCAGCAATTTATAGACCGCTAAATAACATTTTTCTAAATAAAATTATGGAAAACATTAGATTGAAACATATTTGCAAGAATCAAATAAAAAAAGGCAAAAGCGGTACAAGAGAACTCTTAAATTCCCTGAAAAAAAACTTTTCAGTAGCTCTTATGATTGATCAAAGGGTTAGTGAAGGCATTGGTTGTGATTTTTTTGGAATGCCTGCTTTTACAACAACTATACCTGCCCAGATAGTAAAAAAGTATGGTTGTGAAATAGTGCCTGTTCATATCGAAAGATATGAAGATATAAAGTTCAAATTAACTATAAACAAGCCCATTAAATTTGATGAGAACCTAAATATTGGAGATATAACTTTAGAATTAAATAAAATATTAGAAAAAATGATTCTAAAAAATCCTTCTCAATGGATATTGACGCATAATAGGTGGAAATAATATTAAACTTTTTTTTCTCTTTTTTGATTTGCCTCTATGTAAGAGAAATAAGGTTCTTGAAGATCAACGTTCCAATAATTTAAATTTTCTAAGGAAACTTTTTTTCCGGACACCGCACATATTACATGAGTTCCACTCTCGATAACTTCAAATGAGTTATCTAAATATTTTAGTCTAGCTATTTTATCGGTCATTATATAAATAAGTATACATGAGAATTGCAATAATTGGTAGTGGAGGTCGAGAACATGCAATTTGTCAAAAAATTTATGAGTCAAAAAAAGTAAAAAAAATATTTTGTATTCCAGGTAATGGTGGAACAAGCAAAATCGCTAACAATGTAGAAATCAATATAAATAATTTTGACGAAATTAAATCCTTTTTAATTAATAAAAATATAGATTTAACTATTGTTGGTCCTGAAGAACCTTTGGTAAATGGTATAGTAGATTTTTTAACTAATGAAGGATTAAAAGTTTTTGGTCCAGATAAATTTTGTTCAAGGTTAGAAGGATCCAAAATTTTTACTAAAAAAATATGTAAATCAGAAAACATCCCAACTGCAAATTTTAAAATTTTCAAAGATAAATTATCTTCTTTAAATTATTTAAAAGAAAAAAAATATCCTATAGTAGTAAAGGCTGATGGATTAGCGGCTGGAAAAGGTGTTTATATTTGTGAAAATTTTTCTGACGCCTATAAAGCTGTTGAAGAAATTTTTAAAGGAAAGTTTGGAAAAGCAGAAGAAGTATTAATTGAAGATTTTCTTGTAGGTGAAGAGATGAGTTTTTTTATTTTATATGATAATAATAGTTTTAAAATTTTTAACACTGCTCAAGATCATAAAAGAGTTTTTGAAGAAGATAAGGGAAAAAATACCGGAGGTATGGGTGCATATTCTCCATCAAGACTTAATAACAGCAAACTAGAAAAAAAGATAATTAATAAAATAATTTTACCAACATTAAAATATTTAAAAAATGAAAGTGGAAAATATGTTGGTTTTCTATATGCCGGCTTGATGATAAATAATAATGAACCTTACTTAATTGAATACAATGTGAGAATGGGAGACCCTGAATGTCAAACCATTTTGCCATTATTAAAAAATGACTTTATTGAAGTACTTAACAATTGTTTAAATGGTACTCTTGAAAAAATAAATTTAGAATGGAAAAATGAGAAAAGTATTTGTGTAGTTTTGACGTCTAAGGGTTACCCTGAAAAATTTGAAAAAAATATTCTAATACAAAATTTAGAAAATTTAAAAATTAAAAAAAACGAATATATTTATCATGCAGGAACAAAATCAGTAAAAAACAAATTTTACTCCACGGGCGGAAGAGTTCTAAACTTTGTATCTCTTGATAGAAGTTTTAAAGTTGCAAGAGATAAAGCTTTATACTTAATTAAAGCTCTTAATTGGAAAAATGGATATCATAGAAATGATATTGCTTTTAAGGTTATAGACAATCTATGAGGATAATTTCAGGAACAGCTAAAGGGAAAAAAATATTTACTCCGGTTGATAAAAAAACAAGACCTTTGAGAGATATGGTAAGGGAGTCAATTTTCAATATTTTATATCATTCAAATCTTCTTAAATTTGAATTAGATAAATGTACAGTTTTAGATCTATTTTCTGGAGTTGGCTCTTTTGGCTTAGAGGCAATTTCAAGAGGAGCTAAGAAAGTAATATTTTTTGAAGACTACAATCCAGCAATTAAATTATTAATAAAAAATATAAATAATTTAGAATTTCATAGACAGGCCAAGATAAACAAAAAAAATATTTATTTAGATAACGAATTAAAAAAATTAAATTATAAATTTGATATAGTGTTTTTGGATCCGCCATTTAGAGATAAAAATTTAAAATTATTATTAAAAAATTTATCAACTATAAAAAGTATAAAATCTGAAACTCTGATAATTATACATAGGCATAAAAATACAAAAGATGATTTTAATGTAAAATTTAAAATTGCTAGAGAAGAATTCTATGGTTCATCAAAGATAATTTTTGGTTTTTTTATTTCCTAAGGATCTTAAAAGTTTCATTTTTAACTAATTCTACTTCAGGCTGATCTAAAGGATTTACTCTTAATAAGTGAGATAATAAAATGACTTCTAAAGTAAAAAAACAAAACATTTCTCCAAGAGTTTCTTCATTTCTTTTTTTTATATAAAAAGATCTAAAAGGAATTTTTTTTGATCTAAATATATTTTCTGTAGCAACTTTTTGAGCATTTAAAATTTCAAAGACTTTTTTTTCTTTTAAAAAATTAAAGTCATTAAATAATAGTTTTGAATTTAATTTTGCACTGTTTTTTTCTTCTACTATATAAAATGTATAAAAATTTGATTTAAAACCACTTAGATATAATTGTAGAATACTATGATTATCTTTTGGCATATTTGATATAATTGGTAAAATTCCTTTAGAATTTTTACCTAAACTTTCAGAAACGAGTTGTTGATACCATTTAAAAAAATCCTCAGAATGAGGGTCGTAGTTTAGTATAACAGAATTAAATTTTTTATACTTTACAAATTGATAAGTATTTAAAACATTTTCTATTAAATTATTTAAAAAATTTTTTTTTATTATTAAATTATTAAATTTTTTAAACTTACTCTCATTCAAACCCATAAGTTCAGCAGGCAACATTCCTACTTCTGATAAAACTGAAAATCTACCACCTATAAAATTTTTATGCTCAATTATATCGGATTTAAGTTTTTCTCCTAATTTACGTAAATAATTATTTGTATTTTCGGTTATAAAAATATTTTTATTTTTTTTATTAAATTTTAAGTTAAAATTTACAACTGTTTCTAAAGTATTGCCAGATTTAGATATAATTATATTTAACACTTTTGATTTATTTATTTTTTTTAGATTAAGGTTTTCAAGAAAATTTATTTTTTTTTTTATTTTATAATTTAAAAAATTATAAATTGCTTTTGCTCCTAAGGATGATCCACCCATTCCTATGATATTTATATCTTTAAATTTTATATATTTTTTTATAAATTTTCTATTATAGGAATATTTATAATCATTTTTGAAACTCTTAAGAAATTCAGGTGAAATAAAGTTTTTTATTTTGTTTGCGTGCTTAAGTAAATTTTTTTTTTCTTTATAATTAACTTTTACTCCAAAGTTTTTGAAATTTAAATTAATCCCCATTGTTATTTTATTTTTTTTATGATCGATTCTTGTAATGTATTATTAGTATCTATGGTAGAATCACTAGTTTCTAATTTCTTTAAATTCAAATTTTCTTTAAAATTTCCTTCATCTATATTTGCTTCTAAACTTTCATTGGGTTCAGGCAAATCATTGATATCTGGCGGCATAATTAATGGATTTTTCTTTTCGATCAGAAATTCATCAGATTTTTGAGATCTTGGTTTTAATCCTGAACAAGAGGAAATTAATAAAAATATACTTAACAAAGCTAATAATTTATTTTTCATTTTTTTTTTTGAATATTTCAATAAATATTAATGTAAATATTCCTATTGAAATAAATATATCAGCAACGTTAAAAACAAACCAGTGATAACCATTATAATTTAAATCAATAAAATCAGGTACTGCTGAATAATAAACCCTATCGTAAAAATTGCCTAATGATCCTCCAAGAATCATGGAAAATAGTATCTTGTGAAAATAATCTGAAATAAATAATAAATAAATAATTATTAAATTAATTATCAGAATTAAAGTTGTTATTATATTATAAGCAATAGTTTCATCAAATTGAAAAAGGCCAAATCCAATTCCAGAATTCCATACTAATATTATATTTATAAAATTTGTGAGAGGTATATTTAAATCAGTAAAATTATCTGCCAGATTAATAACATACATTTTTGTTACTCTATCTAACAAAAAAACTAAAATTACTAATGATAGATTTGTTGCAATTTTTTTAAAAATTGGAGAGTTCATATTTTACTTTTTTAACCGTGTCTCTCGCATTTTCCTTTTCTTATTTTCCAACACACATTACATTTCTCTCCTTCTGCTTTAGATGTCTCAACTAGTACTTCATCACTTATATTATCTTCTTTAATTAATTCAGCTCCGGATGTAATACATATTTCTGCCAAATCAAAATCTTTGGCTAACTCATATAATTCTTTTTTTAGTTTTATTTTAATTATAGCTTCTAAGCTTGATCCAATTGTTTTCTCTACTCTTTTGCTTTCAATGCTTATATTTGAAAAATCTCTTATTTTAATTAATTTTATCCATCTTTCGCTTAGTTCTTCATTTTTCCAATTTTTTGGGATTTTTACAAATTTTTTCAAATGAATGCTTTTATGATTTTCATCTTTATTAATTAATTTGAAAATTTCTTCTGTAGTAAATGATAAAATAGGCGTAAACCAGCTCAATAAACTTTCAAGAATGATATTTAATACTTTAATACAATTATTTCTTTTTTCTGAATTTTTTGGATCGCAGTAAAGAGTATCTTTTCTTATATCAAAATAAAAAGATGAAAGATCTACTGTACAGAAATTTAGTAGCTCCTTATATAAATTATGAAAAGTATATGATTTAAAATTTTTTTGGAATGTTTCGTTTAAAATAAAAATTTTATGAAGCATGTATTGTTCTAGTTCGGGCAGACTTTTTAAATCAATTTTTTCGAAATTTATTTCTGAAAAATTATCATTTAAATTTCCTAACAGATATCTAAATGTGTTTCTTATCTTTCTGTATGCCTCTGAATGCTGTTCAAGGATGGAATAATCGACTCTTAAATCCTCAGCATAATTAGATGCGGTTACCCAAACCCTTAAAATGTCTGCACCGTATTTTTTTAAGATGTCCTCTGGCGAAATTGCATTTCCTAGAGACTTAGACATTTTATGTCCTTTTCCATCAACTACAAACCCATGTGATAAAATAGATTCGTAGGGAGCTTTTCCTCTTGTTGCACATGATTGAAGTAATGATGAGTGGAACCAACCTCTATGTTGGTCTGATCCTTCTAGATACATTGAGGCAGGCCATTTTAAGTCTTTTCTTTTTTCAAGTACAAAAGAGTGTGTTGATCCACTGTCGAACCATACTTCAACAATATCGCTTAATTTTTCATAGTCTTCTATTTTATATTTTTTTCCTAAAAATCTTTGAGGATCGTCCGAAAACCAACAATCTGATCCTTCTTTTTCATATATTGTTGCAATATTTTCAAATATTTGATCGTCAACTAAAACTTCACCTGTTTTTTTTGAAATAAAAATTGGCAAAGGAACTCCCCAAACTCTTTGTCTAGATACGCACCAATCTGGTCTGGTTTCTATCATCGATTTAATTCTTTCTTTTCCTTTGCTTGGATAAAATTTAGTCTCATTGATTGCTTTAAGAGCTTTTTTTCTTAAGCCATGGCTTTCCATTGATATGAACCATTGCTGAGTAGCCCTATGTATCAACGGAGCTTTAGATCTCCAAGAATGTGGATAAGAGTGATTTAGTTTTCCATTGGCTAAAAGATTTTTTAATTCTTTTAATTTTTCTATAACAATTGAGTTGGCTTTAAAAACATGAGTGCCTTCAAATATAGGAATATTTTTTGTATATTTTCCATCATCATCAACTGTTTCTAAAGCTTTGATTCCATTGTTTATGCACAAATTAAAATCATCAGGTCCATGACTAGGTGCGCAATGGACTATTCCCGTACCCTGTTCTGTAGTAACAAATCTTGCTTCAAGCATTGGAATATCGTATTCATATCCAATTTTGAAAAAAGGATGTTTACATATAGTTTCTGAAAATTCTTCGCCTGAAATTTCTTTTAAAATTTTAAAATTTTCTATCTTACAATCTTTAGTAACAGAATTTAAAAGGTCTTTTGCAATAACTATTTTTCTATTCTTAAACTCATTATCATCTTGAAGTTGAATAATTAAATATCTTAAATTTTTATTATAAGCTAATGCTTTATTCGCTGGAATCGTCCAGGGAGTAGTAGTCCATATAACTATTTCACAATCATTTAATTCTTTTAAGTTAGTTTTCTTAATCAAAAAAGATGTGTAAATTGTATCTGAAGTATGATCCATATACTCTACTTCAGCATCAGATAACGCAGTTTTCTCTACTGTCGACCATAGAACAGGTTTGTATCCCTTGTAAAGACTACCTTCTTTTAAAAATTTCCCAAGCTCTCTGACTATTTGAGCCTCAGCATCAAAGCTCATTGTAGAATAATAATTTTCCCAATCTCCAACCACTCCCAATCTTTTAAATTGATCTTTATGAACTTTAATCCACTTATTTGCAAATTCTCGACACTCTTTTCTAAATTCAGTAACCGGTATCTCATTTTTATTTTTTTTATTTTTTTTGTATTGTTCTTCGATTTTCCATTCTATTGGTAAACCATGACAGTCCCATCCCGGTACATAAACCGAGTCTTTTCCGTCCATTTGATGAAACTTGGTGATAATATCTTTAAGTATTTTATTTAAGGCAGTGCCCATATGTATATTTCCATTTGCATATGGTGGTCCATCATGAAGAACGAATTTTTCTTTTCCTTTGGTAGATTCTCTTAATCTTTTGTATAAATCTATTTTATCCCAATATTCTACAAGAGCAGGTTCTTTTGATGGTAGATTTGCTTTCATAGAAAAAGCTGTTTTTGGTAAATTTAGATTTTCTTTATTCATACAGTTTAATTCAAACTTTTTTTCGCAACTTTGATATCTTTTTTAATTTGATTTGTCAGCTGCTTAATATTTTTAAATCTTTTTTCACTTCTTATAAACTTAATAAATTCAACTCTTATTCTGCGATTATAAATATCTTTATTAAATTTAAATAAATTTACCTCCAACAATATTTTTTTTTGGTTAAATGTCGGTCTATAACCTAAATTTGCAATACCTTTTATTTTTTTTGTTCTTTGGCCAAGTTTTACTTTAACAGAATAAACTCCTGGTTTTGGAATTAAGTAATCTTTTATATCTATATTGCATGTTGCAAATCCAATCTTTCTACCAATCTTTCTGCCTTTTTGAATTTTGCCTTCAAGCTCCCAATTTCTACTTAATAATTTATTTGCAATATTTAAGTTTCCATTTGATAAAAGATTTCTGATTAAAGTAGAGGAGATAATTTTTTTATTTTTTTTTAGTGGAGATGGAATTGTTAATTTATAATTATATTTTTTTTCGTAAAATTTTAGTAAGTTTATGTTTCCTTCTCTTTTATTACCAAATTTGAAATTATTACTAACAAATAAAAATTTTGTTTTTATTTTTTTATTTAAATATTTATCAACAAATGAATTAGCTTTAATTTTAGAAAATTTTTTTGAAAATTTCTGATTAATTAAAAAATCAACATTTTGTTTTTTAAATTGTTGTATCTTTTGAGCAATATTCATAATTTTAAAATTTTTTATTTTTCTGTTGAAAAACATTTTTGGTATTGGGCTAAAAGTAATTACTCCAATTTTGCTTTTATATTTTTTTTTAAACTCCCTAGCTTTTTTAAACAATTTTTGATGACCTAAATGTACTCCATCAAAATTACCAATAAGAATAATAGAATTAAAGTATTTTCGAGGAATATTAAAATTTTTAAATATCTTCATTTTACCATTTTAAATTTTCTTGAATATAATTTACATCAACTTCGTATTTTTCAAAAAGTTTTTTTAGTTCACTATACTTTTCTTTTTTATGGATACCATTAAGGATTAATAATGATTCAAAGTTTTGCATATTAGCTCCTTTGATGTCTGTATTTAAGTTATCTCCAATGCATAAAACTTTTTTATTTTCTGGGTTAGATGATTGTAGATAAACCATTGGATAAGGCTTACCAAAATATTTAACCTTCCCCCCTATTTTCTCGTGTATTTTTGCTACAGATCCTGCACAATATTCTCTAACTTCTCCTCTATCGACTATTAAATCTGGATTAGTGCAAACCATTTCTTTTTCTGGAAAGGGAGTCAAAAGATTCTTATAAAAATCTAAATCCTCTTTATCGTCAAACAATCCTGTACATAGTAAATAATCTGCATTGTCTATTTTATCTTGTTTTAATGAGCTGAAGTTATTAAACAAACTAAAGTCTCTGTCTGGACCTAAGTGAAAAAATTTAACTCCTTTTTTTTTATTATTGAGATAGTTTAAAGAGCCTTGTCCTGAAGTATAAACTTTTGAACTTTTTTTATCATCTAGTCCTAGTTTATTTAAAAATTTTATTACATCAAGATTTGGTCTTGGAGCATTGGTTAATAGTACATATTCTTTTCCTAGTTCGTCCAGTTTTGAAAGAACATCAACAGCATCCTTATTTAGTGTAATTCCATTATGGAGCACGCCCCATATATCTATATAAAAGAGATCAAAGTTATTTACTATTTTATTAAGACCTGTTTCAGTTAAATTAACCGTCATTTTTAAAAATCACTTAAAAAAGCTATATATTCTTTGATTTTTTAAAGCAATAACCTTCTTGAAAATAACGCGTCCTATATTTATATGTCCTCACATATTAATAGGAGAATTTATGAAGTTTAAACCTTTACATGATAGAGTTTTAATTGAAGTGCTAGATAGCGTTGAAAAAACATCTGGTGGTATTATTATTCCAGACTCAGCTCAAGAAAAACCTCAAGAAGGCAAAGTAGTTGCCATAGGTGGTGGAGCCAAAACTGAAGATGGAAAAATAATTCCAATGGATGTTAAAGTTGGAGATAAAGTTCTTTTTGGCAAGTGGTCAGGAACTGAAATTAAAATTGATGGAAAAGAATACAGTATAATGAAAGAGTCAGACATTATGGGTATTTCAATAAGTAAATAAATTAATACAAGGAGTTTATAATGGCTAAAATAGTAAAATTCGACTCAGAAGCTAGATCGGCAATGTTAAGAGGAGTTGATGTATTGGCAAATACCGTGAAAGTTACACTTGGACCAAAAGGAAGAAATGTTGTTATAGACAAATCTTATGGGGCTCCAAGAACAACTAAAGACGGTGTTTCTGTTGCAAAAGAAATTGACTTAGAAGATAAATTTGAAAACATGGGCGCTCAAATGGTTAAGGAAGTTGCAAGCAAAACAAATGATGAAGCGGGCGATGGAACAACTACTGCTACAATACTTGCACAATCAATTGTAAAAGAAGGTTGTAAGTATGTTACTGCAGGAATGAACCCAATGGATGTTAAAAGGGGAATTGATTCGGCCGTAGAGTATGTAAAAGAAAAATTAATTTCTTCTGCTAAAAAAGTTAAGGATAGTGATGAAATTGCTCAAGTAGGTACAATTTCTTCAAACGGCGATAAAGAAATCGGAAGCATGATTGCAAAAGCTATGCAAAAAGTTGGTAACGAAGGTGTTATCACAGTTGAAGAAGCAAAAAGCATTGAAACTGAACTTGATGTAGTAGAAGGTATGCAATTTGATAGAGGTTACCTTTCTCCTTATTTTGTTACTAATGCAGAAAAAATGACAACTGAATTAGAAAATCCTCTAATTCTTTTACATGAAAAAAAATTAACTAATTTGCAGCCAATGGTACCACTCTTAGAGGCTGTTGTTCAAGCAGGAAGACCGCTAATGATAATTTCTGAAGATGTTGAAGGAGAAGCTTTAGCTACTTTAGTTGTTAACAAACTTAGAGGTGGATTAAAAGTCGTTGCTGTTAAAGCTCCAGGTTTTGGAGATAGAAGAAAAGCAATGCTTGAAGATATAGCTATATTAACAGGTGGACAAGTTATCTCTGAGGACCTTGGTATAAAATTAGAGAATGTAAAAATAAATGACCTTGGTTCAGCTAAAAGAGTTAAAGTTGATAAAGAAAATAGTACAATTGTAAGTGGTTCAGGAAAAAAATCTGATATCGAAGCAAGATGTGCTCAAATCAAACAACAAGTAGAAGAAACAACTTCAGACTATGATAGAGAAAAACTGCAAGAAAGACTTGCTAAACTGGCTGGAGGTGTTGCGGTAATTAAAGTTGGTGGTTCAACTGAAGTGGAAGTAAAAGAAAAAAAAGATAGAGTTGAAGATGCTTTAAACGCAACTAGAGCTGCTGTAGAAGAAGGAATAGTAGTTGGGGGAGGTTGTGCACTTCTTTATGCTTCACAAGATCTAGACAAAGTAAAAGTTAAAGGTGATGATCAAAAAGCTGGTGTTGAAATAGTTAAAAGCGCACTTCAAGCTCCTATTAGACAAATTACAATGAATGCCGGAGTGGATGGTTCTGTAGTTGTAGGAAAGCTTTTAGAAGCTAATAAACCTTCAACTGGATACGATGCTCAAACAGAACAATATGTTGATATGTTTAAAGAAGGTATTATTGACCCAGTGAAAGTTGTGAGAACAGCTTTACAAGATGCTGCTTCAATCGCTGGATTGTTGGTTACAACAGAGGCTATGGTTGCTGATAAACCTGACGAAAAAGATTCTGGCCCTGCTGGAATGCCTGGTGGTGGAATGGGCGGAATGGGTGGAATGGGTGGAATGGGAATGTAATCCCCATTATACTCAAACAAAAATTCAAAAAGGGCAGTTTTTACTGCCCTTTTTTTTTATTTCTTAATTTCTATTTTTTCTAAATTTTTTAAATTTAAAAGCCTTAGGTCTACTTCTATTTTTAAATCTATTCTTTCTCTTCTTAAAGTTAAATTTTTTCCTTCTATCATTTCTTGATGTATCATCTACTGTTTCTTTACCAAAATATTTTGGAGTACTAGCATAATCGTTTTTAAAAAAAAATTTCTTTCCTTTTTTATCTCTGAATCTTCTTTTTTTGTTATAAGAATTTTTATTTTTTTTACCCGCTCTATAGAATCGTAAATTTTGAATAGATTCTTCTTTATAGTTTGGATTTATTAATCTGCTTATAGCATTCCACATCAACCTATCACTTTGGGTAAGAAAAGTTAGCGCAGAACCTTCTGATCCTGCTCTAGCAGTCCTTCCTATGCGATGGACATAATCTTCGGGCACTTGTGGCAAATCATAATTAATTACATGTTGAATAAGTGGAATATCTAATCCTCTTGCAGCAACATCCGTTGCAACTAATATTCTTTTTGCACCTTTTTTAAATGCGTTAATCACACGATCCCTTTTGCTTTGACGCAAGTCTCCATGGATTGCGTCAGCTGAATGATCTTCTTCTTTAAGCCGCTTAACCATTCTATCAGCATTTCTTTTAGTTTTAACAAAAACTAAAATTGAGCCTTTTCTAGATAAAAGTTGATTAATTAATTCATTGTATTTGTTGTCTTTATTTAATTGGAGAGTCTCTTGTTTTATTTTAGCAATAGGAACCGTTGTTGAACCAACTGATATTCTAACAGGTTTTGTTAAATATCTTTGTGATATTCTAACTATATCATTTGGCAAAGTCGCAGAAAATAAAAGTGTTTGATGATCTTTAGGAACAAATTTAAGAATCATTTCTATTTGTGGGGCAAACCCCATATCTAACATTCTATCTGTTTCATCTAATACCAAGTATTTAGTTGCGCTTAAATTTAAACTCCTTCTTTTTAAATGATCGTTGATGCGGCCTGGAGTTCCTACAATCAACCTTGATCTTTTGCCCAATTGCCTAAGTTGTTTATGCATTGACTCACCACCGATAAGCAAGGCAGTTTTAATGTTAATTTTATCACTAATAAGATCTTTAATTGCATTCATTACTTGTGTGGCTAGTTCTCTAGTTGGACAAGTTACTAATGCAAAAGCATTTTTATCTAAAATTAATTTATTAATTAAAGGAATACTAAAAGCTAGAGTTTTACCAGTTCCAGTTTGAGCTGTTCCCAATACATCCTTTCCCTCTAGTGCTACTGGTATTGCTTGGCTTTGAATTGGAGTTGGCTCCTTAAAATTCATGAAATCAATTGATGCTTTTAAAGATTTTTCTATTTTAAATAAGTTAAAATTTTGCATTATTTTTTATATTTTTTTAAATTTTAGGAAAAGATTTTCTTAATGTTTATATATATTTAAAAAATTTATACAAAGCTATCTATAGATTTATTTAATATTCACAAGAAATGAATTTTATAGTCTTTTTAAGTTTTCATATTAAACAATTAATGTATAAGGACTTCAAAATTTATGACTAACAAAATTCGAAACATTACAATTATTGCTCACGTAGACCATGGTAAAACAACTATGATTGACTCACTAATGAAGCAATCTGGAGTATTTAGGGAAAATGAAGAAGTAGAAGAAAGGTTAATGGATACAGGAGAGCTAGAAAAAGAAAGAGGAATAACAATTTTAGCAAAGCCTGCTTCCATTAATTGGGAAGATTCTAGAATAAACATTATTGATACACCGGGACACAGAGATTTTGCTGCCGAAGTTGAGCGTGTTTTAAGTATGGCTGATGGAGCTTTATTACTTATAGATTCTGCTGAAGGTGTAATGCCACAAACAAAATTTGTATTAGCAAAAGCGCTTAAGCAAGGACTTAAGCCAATAGTTGTAATTAATAAATTAGATAAACCAAATCAAAGAGCCAATGAGGTTCTAGATGAAACTTTTGATTTATTTGTAAGCCTAGATGCTAATGAAGAACAATTAGATTTTCCTGTTTTATACGCTAGTGGAAGATCTGGTTGGGCAAGCAAAGAGATTAACGGCTCTAAAGAAAATCTTCATCCTTTGCTAGATTTAGTTATTGAGCACGTTAAACCTGCAGAGCTTGATAAAAAAAAGCCTTTTGCAATGTTATCAACCCTTCTTTATGCAGATAGTTTTTTGGGTAGAAGTTTAGTTGGAAGAATATCACAAGGAACCGCTAAAGCTAACCAAAAAATAAAAGCTATAAATCTCAAAGGAGAAAAAGTTGATGAAGGTAGATTGACTAAAATTTTTAGATATGAAGGAACAAAAAAAGTTCCTATTGAGATTGGAGAGGCTGGAGATATTGTTATAATAGCTGGTTTAGAAAAAGCAAATGTTGCTGATACCATCTGTGATATAGAAGTTGATAAACCTATAGAAGCAACTCCAATAGACCCACCAACAATATCAATTACTATTACTGTCAATAGTTCACCGCTTGCAGGAACTGAGGGTAAAAAATTAACCAGTACACAAATTAGAGATAGGCTAGTATTAGAAGCACAAAACAATGTGGGAATAAACTTTTCTGAAAATGCAAATAACGATGCATTTGAAATTAGTGGGCGTGGAGAATTAATGCTTGAGATTTTATTGACTCAAATGAGGCGTGAAGGTTTTGAAATGACAGTAAGCCCACCAAAAGTTTTATTTCAAAAAGACAAAAATGGAAACAAATTAGAACCAATAGAAGAAGTAACAATGGATTTGGACGAAGAATTTTCTTCTAAAGTAATAGACTCAATGAATAGAAGAAAAGGTAAATTAATTGATTTAAAAGACACTGGTAAAAACAAAAAAAGATTAATTTTCCATACTCCAACAAGAGGATTAATGGGTTACAATAGTAGATTTCTTACTATAACAAAAGGCAATGGGGTGATTAACCGAATATTTAATTCATACGGCAAGTTTGAAGGTGATATGGAAGGTAGAAGAAATGGTGCTTTAATTTCAATGGAGCAAGGTAAGGCTGTAGCTTTTGCAATATTTAATTTACAGGCTAGAGGTGAGATGTTTATTACACACAATGATCCGGTTTATGCTGGAATGATTGTTGGTTTAGCTCCAAAACCTGGGGATATGATAATTAATGTTATGAAAGGTAAAAAATTAACAAACATGAGAACCCAAGGAACAGATGAGAATATTTTATTAACCCCTGTTCGCAAAATGTCTATCGCCGAACAACTAAGCATTCTTAATACTGATGAAGCTTTAGAAATTACACCAAAATCTTGTAGATTGAGAAAATCCATATTAGATCCCCACGATAGAAAAAGAAGCGAAAAGTCGGGTGCAGTAGCTTAATTAAAAATCTTATCAACTAAAAATAACCCTAAAGCTACAGCTGGCCCAATCCCAAATGCAAACATCAATGTCCCAACTCCAACTGTACCTCCAAGATACCATCCAGCTGAAACAACGCTAATTTCGATAAATGCTCTAACAGCGGCTATTGGTAAATTAGTTTTTTGCTGCAAACCAATCATAAGACCGTCTCTTGCGCCTGGGCCTAAATTTGCAACAAGATAAATCCCTCCACCTAACCCAACAGTTAGAACGGCCACTATTGCTAAAATTATTTGCGAAATATAACTTTCAGGTGAAGGTACAAAGTTGATGCATAAATCAATCATTCCTGCAATAATCAAAGCATTAAATATTGTGCCCATTCCTGGTTTTTGCCTAAGCGGTATCCATAAAATTAATACAACAATACTAATTATCAGAGTAATAATTCCTATTGAATAATCTACATTCAATGAAATGCCTTGTGCAAGAACGCTCCAAGGTGAGGCGCCTTTTAAAGAAATAATTAATAAGCCTTCTCCTAAACCAAAAAGAGTCAAACCAAAGCATAAGAAAAAAAAAGTTGAAAATTTAGGCTTAAAATTAAATGGATTTTCAGAACTCCAGTTAGTTTTTGGAATTTTTTTTATAGATAAAAACATAATTCAATAACTTCTTATATATCTTTAAATAAATAATTAATATAAAATTAAAAAAATGAAAATTAAATTATCTTATATTTTAATTGGATTAATTTTTATATTTTTAACTATTTCAAAAACATATTCACACACAGATCATTACAAAAAAATTAAAAAAATAGAAATGGATATATACAGAAATGGTGAAATTATTGGATTCACTAATTATATATTCAATGCTTACGATAATATATTTGAAGTTATAAATACAACTGAATTTGAAGTTAAAGTTCTAGGAGTAAAATTATTTTCAATAAAGAGTTTAGGTAAAGAAAAATATGAGAATGATCAATTGGTAGAATTTAATTCTGAAACCTTGCAAAACGATAAAAAAAAATTTGTAAATTTAATTTTTGATAAATCACAAGATATTTTTAGAATAGAAGGTTCATCATATGAAGGTAAGGCTGATAAAGAAAATGTTGTTGGAAATTGGTGGAATCATAAAATATTAACAACAAAAAGTCAGATTAGTCCTCTTTCTGGAAGTATTAAAAAACAAGAGGTAATTTTTATATCAAAAGAAACTATAAATTTAAATGGTAAAACTTTTGTGCTTGATCATTTTAAGTTGAAATCAAAGGATAAAAATTTAGATGATGATAAAAAATTAGATTTTGACATTTGGTTAAATACTGAAAATAATATTATTGTAAAGGTTGAATACAATAGACTTGGTAAATGGCAATATATTTTGAAAAATATAGAAAAAAATTAATAGCTTAAAATTCTTAAAAGGATCTGGTTTAAAAATGACATGAATATTACAAATGATAAAAAGAATATTAAATACATAAAAGTTACTGCTCTATTTCTTTTTCTTCTTAATATTACTAATGTTTCATCATCATCTAACGTAACATCTCTCTTTCCTATTACATGATAATCATAACTATATCTCCAAATTGATTCTCCTAGTCGTTTATCTAGTTTGCTGTAATATTCTATCCAAGAAATCACCCATCTATATATAAGGTACAAAATTATTAGTGCAAAAATTGTTGTAGTCATATTTAGTAAATTATATTAATATTTTATAAAATGTCTATCTGGGGTAGCTTAATTGGAGGTATGATTGGTCTATCTTTGGGTGGACCATTTGGAATGCTGTTAGGTTCAATCATTGGATCAAAAGTTTCTAGATCTAGATCACAAAGTTTTGCTAACCCACAACAAATATTTGCTTTATCATTGATTGTATTATCTGCAAAACTTAGCAAAGCCGATGGAAATGTAAGTAAAGAGGAATTAATTGCTGTTAAAGATAAACTTAGAATCCCAGATAATGAAATTGAGCAAGTAGGTAAAATTTTTAATAAAGCAAAGGAAGAAAGCTCAGGGTATGAGCCTTACGCTCGACAAATTTCAGAAATATATAAAGAAAATTTAAATGTATTAGAGGAAGTAATTAATATTTTATTTTATATTGCTGAGGCAGACGGCGAGGTAAGTCCTCAAGAACTATCAATGATTGAGCAGATAGCCCGAATTTTTAATATAAATGAAACACAGTTTAGATCAATTCAAGAAAGTAGAAAATCATCAGATAAATTAAATCCATATGTAGTTCTGGAAAGTAAACCTAATGATGACATTTCAATAATTAGAAAAAAATATCTTATATTAAGTAAACAGCATCATCCAGATTTGCTGCTAAGTAAGGGCGTGCCTGAGGAAGTTATAAAAGAAAGTAAAAATAAAATGAGAGCAATAAACAGCGCGTGGGATAAAATACAAAAACTTAAAAAAAACTGATTTGTAAAATTAATTAATTTTCCTTTTTCGATCTAAGTCTCGCTATCAATTGAGTTAGAGAGTCAACCATTAGGTCAGATGCTTTGAATATTTCATTTGGTTGAAATTCATGAGAAACATTTTTTTCAGGATTGGTTTTATCTTCAATAACTATACCTTTATTAGGTGAATTATCTTTAATATAAATTAATATTAACCATTGATCATCTTGGGATTCATCCCATTTTATAAAAATTTCACCATTTTCGAATCTTCGGTCTACACATCTAAAAATTGACATTTGTCTTGTTACATATCTTTTATTCAATTGGAAAACTAAGCTATTTGCACTTCTATAAAAACTTTCAAGCGCAAATTCAATTTTTTGCCTATCTAAGTTGTATTGTTTTTCTTTTTCTAATAATGTTTCACGACTGTCACCATCTTGGATTTGAACACCTAAGGCTTCTACTCTTTCTCTAATTTTTTGGTCTCTAATTTGCTGATATTTTTCTTTAAGTTTTGCAATTCTATATTGTAATGCTTCATAATCTTCCCGTTGTTCCTGTAATGAAATTTTCTCAAGCTTTTCAAGTTCCTTTATTTCTCTAATTCTAAATTTTTCAATTTGTTTTTCTAGTTTGATTTCTTGAAGAAATCTTTTTTGTCTTTCGGCTTGTTCTTTTCTTATAAGAGCTTGCTCTTTTCTCAAAAATAGTTTTAGGTCTTTAGCCCTCTCTTTTTCCAGTTTTTCCTCTTCTTTAAGTTGTTTCTCTTTTAATTTTAAAGCTCTTAGCTCTTCTTCTTTCTCTTCTCTAATTTTAGCTTGTTTTGCTTTTTCTTCTTTCTCTAATTTTTGAAAAATATTTTTTTGTTTTTCTTCCTCTCTTAAAATTTTATATGAAGTAATTTTTTTTTCTATTCCTTGAAAAAAACCTTCAATTTTTTTCTCTAAAATAGAGAAAAATGAAAAATTAATTTTTGGTAAGGAAGTAAGTTTATTTTGTATCCTTACAATCTTAAGAAGCATAGAGTCTTTGGATTTTCTCAGTTTATTGATATGAAATATTTTTTTTTTACCAATATTTTTTTTTATAACTCTAATTTTTTTTCTATTTATCTTTTTATTTTTTTTTAACTTAGATGATTTTTTTGTTTTTTTTTTAATATTTTTCTTTTTCTTTTTTTTATTTTTTTTCATTGAATATTTATTTTACTACCAACAAATTATCTATAAATATAGTCTCTAGTATTAGGTACTGCAGAATGTTTTTTTATTAATTGTAATTGAAATACAACTTGGTCTCCCCATTTAAATGCCATTTCACAACCAGCAAGATAAAATTCCCACATTCTTAAGAATTTTTCATCAAATGTTTCTAATACATGTTCTCTTTTGCTTAAAAATCTTTCCTTCCAGTTTCTTAAAGTGTGAGAATAGTGCATTCTCCAAATTTCCAAATCTGAGATTAATAAGCCTGATTTTTCAACAGGTTTTGCAACTTCGCTTAAACTTGGTGTATATCCTCCTGGAAATATATATTTTGTAATCCATGGATGTGGTTCTCTAGGTGGATTAACTGAGCCAATTGTATGTATAAGCGCTACCCCATCTTCATTTAACAATTTTTCAACATTATTAAAATAAGTATTATAAAATTTTCTTCCAACGTGTTCAAACATTCCTACGCTTACAATTCGATCAAACGATTCATTCAAGTCTCTATAATCTGCCAACCTAAACTGAACTTGATTTTCTAAACCGTTTTCTTTAGCTTTTTCAATACTATGTTTATATTGATTTTCTGATAAAGTAATTCCTAGCACTTCACATTGTGTTTTTTTTGCGATATCAATTGCAAGTGATCCCCATCCTGAACCAATATCCAAAACTTTTTGATTAGGTTTTAAATTTAATTTTTTGATAATGTGATCAATTTTATTATTTTGAGCATCCTCCAAAGTATCGGCTTGATTTTTAAAGTAGGCGCAAGAATATTGTCTTTTGTTGTCTAAAAATAAATCGTATAATTTTTCAGAAATATCATAATGATGGGCAACGTTAGATTTAGATTTTTTTTTTAAATTAAAATTTGTAAAAAATCTATAAGTTCCTCTAATCTTGCTGATTATAGTATTATAAGAATTTATTTCTTTTCTTCCTATATTTCTTAAGACTAAGTCCAAAAACTCGGATAATGTTCCATTTTCGATTACTAAAGATCCGTTTGTATAAGCTTCACCAAAATATAAATCTGGTAAAAGTAAAAGCTTAGTATGCAGACTTTTATCCAAAATTTTAAGCGTAATAGGATTTTCTTTTTTTGGATGGCCAATTAAATGCTTGTTCATATTAGCATCCATTAATAGAAAGCCATCATCATTAATAATGCTATTTAAAAATTCAATCAATTTCATAATCTTCTAAAGTTTAAAATCTAATGAGTTTAATTCAAGAATTAGTTTTTGTTTTTTTTCTTCATTTAAAATGCTCAAAGGTGGCAAAATATTATTATAAATGCTTTCTTTTGCACCAATAAAAGAATGAAGTGCAGAAACTAAATTGTATTCCTCAAAAACTTCTCTTACTTTACAAAGTTTTTCATTTACAACTTGCTCTTTTTTATTTTGAAAATCATCATAAACCTTTCTTGCGAGTCCACCTGTTACATTACAGGTTGCTGTTATAATTCCCGAACATCCCAGTTTTAAACCTTTTAACAATTTAGATTCTGATCCAGGTAGCATGGAAAAGTTTTCAATTTTTAAAGTTTCGAATAAATTATAGGAACTATCTTTTGCTCCAACAATTTGTAATGGAAATTTTTTAACAAGTTTCTGCACAGATTCTAAGCTAAACTTATAACCACAAAGTTTTTCAAAATTGTATAGAATTATTTGAATTTCCGGATGGTTATTAATTATTCTTGAATAAAAATTAAAAACCTCATCATCTCCATACTTGTAATATGCTGGCGGCATAATTAAAAAATTTTTAAATCCTAACGATTTAGATATTGAAATTAAATTTATAGTTTCATTTAATGAGTTTAGGCCAGTCCCAATCAAATAGTTATCTTTGTATTTGCTTTTGGATAAATCATTTAAAAGACTTATCTTCTCAGAAACTGATAGTAGCTGTGCCTGACCTGTGCTTCCAAAAATAGCTACCCCATGACAACCATTGTCTATTAGGTTTTCGGCATGTTTAATTGTTTTTTTCACATCCAATGCTAGATTTTTATCTAATACAGATAATCCCGCCGCATAAATACCATTAATTTTACTCATAAATAAAATTTATATTAAAATTATCTTTAGTAAAGATTATAAAAACAAAATGAAAATATTAGCAGTTCAAAATAGAATGGGAATTGGAGACATGGTAATTTTTTTACCATTCCTAGAGGCTATATCAAAAAAATTTAAGTCACCTGTTAGTTTGCTAGTTAAAGAAAGTTCTAAGGCTAATGAATATTTACAAAAAACAAAATATATAGACAAAATTATTCCTCTTTTAAGAAACAATAAAAATCTAGATCATGATGGAATAATTGGTTTTTTTAAGTTAGCAAAGCAACTAAGAAAATATAAATTTGATAGTATTTTTATTTTTAATTCATCGGCCAGATTTAATTTGATTGCCAAAATTGCAGGTATTAAAAATATCTACCAATACCCTATGTTTAATAAAAAAAATCAACATATAATTAAAACTGCACAAAAATTTATAAAAAAAGAATTAAATATAATGGTTAAGCCAAATCCAAAAATTAATATTGAAAAAAAACAAATTATATTAGCTAAAAAAAAATTAAAAATTAAATCTTATGAAAAAAACATCTTATTAGGCATTGGCGGGTCTGGACCAACAAAAAGAGTTCCTGCAAAAAAATTTATTGAATTTATGGGTCTTTCATTAAAAAAATACAAATCGAGATTTTTTTTAGCCACAGGTAAAAACGCGGAAGAACAAAAAATTTTAAAAGAAATTTTGAGATCAAAATATAAAAGCAAATGTTATAAATT
Source organism: uncultured Pelagibacteraceae bacterium (assembly GCA_902607115.1). GTDB lineage: Bacteria > Pseudomonadota > Alphaproteobacteria > Pelagibacterales > Pelagibacteraceae > Pelagibacter. Next base: position 86,565 of record CACLIZ010000001.1, read on the forward strand.
GGATAATTTAACAATAAAAAAAATATTACCGGTAATATGTAATTGTGACATTGCCATTTGTAACGACTCAAGCTTTAGCCATTTATCTGCAGCACTAGGAATTAAAACAATTGTATTAATGGTAGACACTCCTTTGATGTATGGAAGCTACAATAAATATATGCATGCAATTCTACCTGATGGAAAAAAAACTGTAACTCACGATACTCTTGGCAAAAACAAAATAAATTCAAAAAAGATTTTTAATAAATTTATCAAAATAATTAAGTAATATCTTTTAAAACAATTTCTTTTGCTTCATTCACTAAACTAGATAATCTTGTTGTTTCTGGAGATATATCTGGATGAATTTTTTTTTGAATTTTTGCATGAGCTTTTTTTACATCCTCTTCGGTAATCTTTTTACCCCTATCTAAATTTAATATTTTATAAGACTCATCGATACTTAATGTGGAACTATTCATGCTTGTTGTGTTTTGCTTAAATGAAAACCTATTTGATGATCTTAAGTATTGCAAAAGTCTAAATAAGCCAATTATCTGATAAAGTGTTAACCCTTTTAATTTAATTATTCCAAGACTTAATAAAATTAGTGGCAAAGAAAATAAAAATCTTCCTCCAAAAGCTAATAAAATAGCTAGAATTAATGATCCTATGAAAATTAATATTCTAAATGCTTTAGATACTTTTTTAGTCGGTGCTCTTGCAATAAGCCTTATTAATAAATAAATAACTACAAAAGTAATTAAAGTAAAAATTATAAAATTCATATATATGAAAATACCACAATTAACTAAGAAACCTGAATTAAAATCTTGTCACAATGTTGCATGGGAAGATAACTATAGCTGGATACATCAAAAGAATATTTTGGAAGTTTTACGAGATAGCTCAAAATTATTGCCAGATGTTAGAAAATATCTTGAAGAAGAAAATGCATTTACAGAATATCATTTAAAAGAAACAAAAGTTATTCAAAAAAAATTATTCGATGAAATTAAAGGAAGAATAAAATTAGATGACGAGTCTTTACCTTATAAAGATAAAGATTATGAATATTGGACCAAAACTACAACAAAAGGAAATTATTCAATTAAACTTAGAAAAAAAATTGGTTCTGAAGATATAGAAGAAATATGGAATGGCGATAAAGAAAAAGAAAAATTAAAAGCTGAATATTTTGGAGTTGGAGATTTAGAAGTAAGTTTTAATGATAAATATCTTGGTTATTCTCTAGATTTAAAAGGATCTGAATATTATACAATTTATGTTAGAGATATAAAATCTAATGAACTTGTCACAGAAAAAATTGAAGAAACAAGTGGTGGAGTAACTTTTAGTTTGGATGATAAATTTATTTACTATTCAAAACTTGATGAACATCATAGGCCAAGAAAAATATTTAGACACCAATTAGGAACATCTACTAAAGATGACCAATTAATATTCGAGGAAAAAAGTGAAGCTTTTACAGTTGGTATAGGTCTAAGTTCAGATGAAAAATATTATTTTATATCAACATCAGATCATAATACTTCTGAACAATATTACTTTGGAATAAATGAAGAAAATCCAAAACCTAAACTTATTAAAGAAAGAAAGAAAGGAGTAATCTATTCAGTTTATTCTTGGGATGGAAAATTTTATTTACATACCAATGAAAATGCTGAGGACTTTAAAATAGATTTTTGTGATGATCTATCTAAACAAAATTGGAAGGAGTATATTCCCGCAAAAAATGAAGTATTAATTGGTGGGCTAGTATTTTTAAAAGATTGGATTATTAGAGCTGAAACTTCAAATGCTTTGAGTAAATTAATTATAAGAAATCCTAAAACTGATGAAGAAAATGATTTAAACTTTGTTGATGAAAAAGTAATTGTTCCTGGAATATCATTAAAACAAAGAAATAAAAATACAGATGAGGTTTATCTTTCATATTCTTCTCCAAAAACTCCGGGTAAAACATTTTTATATAATTTAAAAACAAATGGTAAGAAACTTGTTAAAGAACAAGAAATTCCATCTGGTCACGATCCTGATGATTATATTGTTGAAAGATTAGAATGCTCTTCGCACGATGGAAGATTAGTTCCAATAACAATTACGAGACATAAAAAAACAAAAATAGATGGTAGTGCAAACCTACTTTTATATGGTTATGGTTCATATGGAAGCTCGATGTCTCCTGCTTTTTCATCAACAAGATTGAGTTTAATTGATAGAGATATCATCTGGGTAACAGCTCATATTAGAGGTGGAATGGAAAGAGGAATGAAGTGGTGGAAAGAAGGAAAACTTTTAAATAAAAAAAACACCTTTGAAGATTATATTGCTGTTGCCAAATATTTAATTGAAAAAAAATATACTTCTAAAGGAAGAATAGTTGGAATGGGCGGTTCTGCAGGAGGATTATTGATGGGTGCAGTGGTTAATCAAGCACCTGAATTGTTTTTGGGAATAATTATGGCAGTACCATTTGTAGATTCACTTACTACCAATCTTGATCATTCTTTGCCATTGACTGTTGGTGAATTTGATGAATTTGGAAATGCAAAAGATTATAAAGAACATTTTGATTATATTTATTCCTACGCTCCATATCACAATATTAAAAAAATGGATTACCCCAATATTTTAATCACAACTAGTTTAAGTGATAATAGAGTTTTATTTGATGAACCTGCAAAATTTACTGCAAAATTAAGAGATTATAAAACTGATAATAATTTATTATTATTGAAAACCGAGATGAACGCTGGTCATGGTGGAAAATCTGGAAGAGATGGTGCTATAGAAGAAATTGCTCTCGATTATGCATTTGCATTAAAAATTTCAAATCAAATTTCTTGAAGATCCTGTGGGGATTTCTCCCCACAAGTTTTAAAATAATTTATTTTTTTGGTAATGTCGCGTTTAGAATAAATGCTAACAATCCCGCAGGTATTAAACCAGTCGTAAGTAATAATCCTAATTTAATTCCTAAATCTGGCACATGCGCAACAAACTCAGGAAATGCATAAAGTCCTATTCCAAAAGATAAAGATAATGCTAGTATTAAAACATTTCTTTGGCTCATTTCTGATTTTGAAATTAATTTAATTCCTGCACCAGCAATTAATCCAAACATAATGATGGCTGCTCCACCTATTACTGAATCTGGCATTGCGGCAATAATTCCACCAAGTTTTGGAAACAAACCTAATAAAATTAAAATAACACCAGCAACTGTACCAACGTGTCTACTAATTACCCCAGTGAATGCAACTAAACCAGCATTTTGTGAATAAGAAGTATTAGGCATAGCATTAAAAATTGATGCAAAAGCCGTTCCAACTCCATCAGCCATTATACCACCCGAAAGTTCTTTGTTAGTAGCTTCTCTATTTGCTCCACCCATTGTTGTAGCGCTTATATCTCCGATAGTTTCAATGGTTGTTACTATAGACATAAACAACATTAGTATTACTGCGCCCCAAACAAAATCAATTCCATATTGTAAAGGCATAGGAAGTGCAAACCAATCAGCTGCTGCAATTTTTTCCCATCTAACTTCTCCAAGCATAGCTGCAACTATGAACCCAGCTACTATTCCAATTAGAATAGAGGCTGCAGACGCCATTCCTTTTCCTTTAAGATTTGCTAAAAGTGCAACTATTAAAACTGTGCCAGCTATTGTTAAATGATGCCAGTTCGCAAAAATTTCTGGTTTATTATTCATCAACCATACTCCACCACCAGCATACTTAAATCCAACTTTAAGAAGACTAATTCCAATCATTAACACAACTATTCCAGTTACTAACGGAGGAAACATATGACGAATTGGTTTTAACATTTTTCCAATCCATATTTGAAAAATTCCCCCTATAAATGCAGCTGTGAATATTGCTCCTAGACCAAAAGCTTTGAAAGGTAGCATTATTGGAATGAAAGCAAAACTTGTACCTTGTATTATTGGCAGTCTTGAACCTATATCTTTATAACCGACTGTTTGTATTATTGTTGCCACTCCCGCAGCAAACAATGCCATTTGAATTAAAAAAATTTTTTCTCCAGTAGTCACTCCAAAAACACCAGCAACAATTAGTGGAACCGTTATATTTCCAGCAAACATTGCAAACACGTGTTGGATACCCAAAGGTATTGACTGGTTCATTGGCAATTTTTTATTAGTAGCCCCTGAACTCGAACTTTTTTTCTTTGCCATATATTCTCCCTCTATATGTTTATTGAAAAATGTTATATTTATTATCTACAATTGTAAAACAAATTAATCTTTTACTTAATAATCCATTATTTATAAGGCAGAATTTAACTCAAAATGGAAATGCTAAAATATTTAAATACACCCACTAGAAGAAAATTTTACTACAGTTCCATTTGAATTTATTTCAAATTTTCTTTCGCACGGAATGCCGTATTTCTTAGTTTTGTAAACTAAAATTTCATTGCCATTTTCGCTTATATAGTCTGAAGACGGTGCTCCAATTTCCATTTTAAGTTCATTAACAGGTTTTCCAACAAACATTCCAAATTTTTCATTTTCCTTTGCAACTACTTCATCGGATTTTTGTTTTATCGTTTGGCAACCAGAAGAGAGTAATAAAATTGAAAATAAAGCTATAATGAATTTATATTTCATAATAGTAATATAATAATGAAATGTGTCAAAAGATTAACCTAAAAGTTGTAAATAATCGCTAATTAGTAACAAAATCAAAGATTTTTCATTTCTTACATAAGATTTTTTAAGTCGAATCAAATATTGTACGAGAAAATGGAGGTCTAATGTTAGATAACTACTTTAACTATAAAAAACATAAGACAGATTTTAAAACAGAAGTCATTGCAGGAGTGTCGACCTTTTTGACAATGGCTTACATAATGTTTTTAAATCCTGTTATACTTGCCGACGGTGGGTTTGATTTTGGTGGTGTTTTTACAGCGACTGCTCTTGCAACTGCATTAGCATGTTTTATTGCTGCATTTTACGCTAAAACTTGGCCCGTTGGACTTGCACCAGGAATGGGGATAAATGCATTTATCGCTTATGGTGTTTGTTTAGGTATGAAATATACGCCAGCAGAAGCACTAGGAGCAGTTTTAGTTGCAGGTGTAGTCTTCTTAGTAATTTCATTAACGCCAATAAGAGCTTGGTTAATAAATTCAATTCCAAAAAGTTTAAAACTTGGAATTGGAGCAGGTATTGGTCTTTTCTTAGCTATAATTGGATTTGAACTTATGGGATTAACTACAGATAACCCAGTAACACTTGTTCAGATGGGTGACTTGTCTAACCCTTTAACTTTATTAGGTGCTGCTGCATTTGTTTCGATGATTGTAATGGAAAAAATGAATATCAAAGGAAATATAATCATTGGAATAATAGTGTTTAGTGCGATTGCTTGGATCACTGGACTTGGACAATTCAATGGAGTTGTTTCTGCTCCACCACCAATGACACATCTAATGACATTTGATTTAGGTGCTGCGCTAAGTGCATCAATGGTAACTGTAATTTTTACATTATTCTTTATCGACTTTTTTGATACTGCTGGAACATTAACTAGTGTTGCAAACGTATCTGGAAAAGTTGGTCCTGATGGAAAAATTAAAGACATTGATAAAATGATGCTTTCAGACAGTGTATCTACTGTAGCAGGTTCAATTTTAGGAACATCTACTGTAACTACTTATGTTGAAAGTGCCGCTGGAGTAAAAGCTGGAGGAAGAACAGGAATGACTTCACTTACTATTGGAGTTCTTTTCTTATTATGCTTGTTCTTCAGTCCACTGGCAACATCTCTTCCTAAAGAAGTTGATGCTGCTGCTTTAATTTATATTGCAACTCTGTTTGTAAGAAACATTACAGACATTAGCTGGGATGATGCTGCTGAAGCGGGTCCTGCAGTTCTTGCGATGATTGCTATGCCATTTACCTATTCTATTTCAAACGGAATAGCTTTGGCATTTGTTTCATATGCTGCAATTAAAATTTGTACTGGAAAATTTAACGAGACTAGTCCAGCAATATGGGTAATAGCTGTATTAAGTATAGTTAGTTTTGCTGTAGCTTAGATAGGTTAAAATTTTTAAATTGGGGCGACTTTAGGGTCGCCCTTTTTTATTTTTGGTGTTTCTTTTTTATATCTTCAATTCTTATTTCTTCATAAACCTCAAATGGTTGTACTATCCAAGGGTTCGCATCTAATTTTACTGAACAAAAATCAGGTTCAAAAGTTGATTTTTTTTTCTTCCAAAGTGTTGCTGTTTTAATGTCATCAATTTTGCCTTTGATAGGCCCGTATTTATTAAGCCAATCAATACTTTTATTAAATGTAATTCCAGTGTCAGATAAATCATCACACAATAAAATTCTACCACCCATATTTGGTGCAATAGAACTCATTTCCCTAGAAAAAACTATGTTACCTTGCTCATCCTCTATTCCTTGTCCACTATAAGACTCTACGGCAAGATATGCACACTTTAATTTAAATATCCTACTCAATACATCTATCATTGGGGCGGCACCTCTCATGATGCCAATTAGAATAGTTGGCTTATATTTACTCTCATCAATTTGAATTGCTAACTTCTCTACAGTTCTGTTATATTCTTCCCAGCTTACAATTAATTTTTCTGACATTTTTTTAAAAGACTAATTTTTGGTTATAAAAATTATAACTGCTAGAATTATCAAAGCAACTATTGACGTAAATAAAATATTCAACCTATGAATGTTTCTGCCTCTAAGATTAAAATAATGTCTTGCCAAACCTGAGATTATTCCAATTAATACAAGAATTGCCCAGTTATATTTGTGATAAACTAGAAAGCTAAAATGCCCAGAAAGCATTATAAATAAAACTAAAAAAGTTGAATAATTGTTATGAATTGATCTTTGTTTAGCTGCTAACGATAAACTCATATCAAATTTTTTTGATCTTTTGCTGCTATTAATTATGTTCATTTGATTTGGAATTATCACTGTGAAAACATTCGCAAACATATTTGTTCCAATTATTAAACCAACACTTAAAAAAGCAAATTTTGGACCAAATATTTTTGTAAGACCAAAAGATAGAATTGTTAACAATAAAATCATTGTAGAAACAAATAAGAAATCATTTTTGATTAGTTCAGATTTGCATAAGAAATCATAAATTAACCAAGAAACTAGTAAGGATAAAACTGAATATAAAATTGCAGTTGTTGGGGATATAAGTAATACTCTTTTGTCTATCATTAAGACGCCTGCATTATAGTAATAAATAACGAATAAAAGCAAAACCCCTGTGATAAATGTCAGATAGCTTTGCCATTTGAATATAACTAACTGTTTAAGGTACATGCTCTCAGGAGATTTTTTTAGTCTAGTAAGCTTATAAAAAAAACCTGAATGCATTAAATATCCTTCACCATCTATATCTCTGTTTGTAATTTTTTTATTTAACTTGTTATCCAAGTAATTGAATAAAAAACTGTTACCAACCCAAAGAATTGCAAATAGTACATGTCCCCATCTTAAAATAACTTCAGACCACTTTAATGTATACGTTAGAATATCCATTTAATATTTAATTTTATCTTCTTTGTTTTCCCAAACTTTAAATGCTTTTAAAGCCTCATCTCTATGCATCTGATACATTTTTATTTTTCTATTCTCAATGTCTTTATTTATTTCAGAATAAATAAATGAATCATCAAAGTCTATCTTCTTAGCATCTGATCTGGTATTAGCATAAAAAATATTATCTATATGTGCCCAATATATTGCTGATAAACACATAGGACATGGTTCGCAAGTAGAATATAAGTCACATCCTTTCAAAAAAAAATTGTTTTCTTTTTGACACGCATTTCTTATCGCTACTATTTCTGCATGAGCTGTGGGATCGTTTTTTGCAGTTACTTGATTAAATCCTTCTGCAATTATCTTATTATTTTTTACAATAACACATCCGAAAGGTCCTCCTTTTGTTTTTGCGCTTTGAATTGACAATTCAATAGCTCTCAACATAAATTTAGAATTTTCCGTCATAGTTTTAAATTGTATTTTTTAGTTTATTTACGCTCATCAATATTTTTTCGGGTGTTGCCGGTGCATCTAATTCGGGAATTTTTTCGTAGTTTGAAACTGAGGCAATCGCATCTTTAATTGCAAAAAAAACGCTCATTGCTAGCATTAACGGAGGTTCGCCAGTTGTTTTTTGTTTATTCACTACATTTTCAACGTTAGATCCTTTTTTAAAAATCTCTACATTAAATTTTTTTGGTGTATCGCTAATCGCAGGAATTTTATAAGTTGAAGGCGAAAAAGTTTTTAATTTTCCAGAGTTATCCCAAACTATTTCTTCAATTGTTAGCCATCCTTGACCTTGAACAAAACCTCCTTCTATTTGTCCAAGTTCTAACGCAGGATTAATAGCGTTTCCTGCATCATGAACTATATCAACTCTATCAACTATATTTTCTCCTGTAAGTGTATCAATAGTTACCTCTGTTACAGCTGCTCCATAACAAAAATAATAGAAAGGTCTTCCTTTAAATTTCTGTTTATCAAAATTAATTTTCGGAGTTGAATAGAATCCTGACGATGACAAAGAAATTCTATTTAGATAAGCTTCTTGTATTATTTCTTTAAATTCAAAAGATCTATTGCCAAAATAAATATTTTCATTTTTATAAACAGGCTCTATTTTAGAGAAAATATTATATTTTTTTTTGATAAAATTATTTAAGTTTGACTTTATTTTATCAGCTGCATTTAGAGTAGCCGCACCATTCAAATCTGTGGTGGATGATGCAGCGCTTGCAGATGTATTTGGAACTTTAGATGTATTTGTAGAGGAAATTTGCACTTTTTCAAAAGGAAGTCCAAATGAATTAGCAACAAGTTGAGCAATTTTTGTGTGAGTACCCTGACCCATTTCTATACCCCCATGATTCAGATGTACACTTCCATCTGTATATATATGAACTAATGCACCAGCTTGATTCAGATGAATTGTTGTAAAAGATATGCCAAATTTAACTGGGGTTAAGGCTATTCCTTTTTTTTTAAATTTATTTTTTAAATTAAATTTTTTAATTTTTTCATATCTTTTTTTATAATTAGATTTATTTAATAAACTTTGAAATATTTCTTGGATTACGTTGTCATTAATCTTCATTCCATAATGAGTAATATTTCTTTTATTTTGACCATAAAAATTTATTTTTCTTATTCCACTTGGATCTTTTTTTAGATATCTCGCTACATTGTCCAATATATTTTCAATGGCCATCATTCCTTGGTTCCCACCAAAACCTCTAAAGGCTGTTGATGATGAAGTATTTGTTTTACAGAGATAATTTTTGACTTCTAAATCTGATAAATAATAAGCGTTATCTATATGCAGCAATGCTCTTTCATTAATTGCATATGATAAATCTGGTGACATTCCACACTTTGAGGCTAACTTTAATTTTAAACCATTAATTTTACCATTGTCATTAAATCCTACTTCATATTCAGAATAAAAGTCATGTCTCTTACCAGTTATTATAATATCATCGTCTCTATCCAGCCTTAGTTTAATTGGTTGTTTTGTTTTGTGAGATAACAAAGCACAAATAGCCGATGTCATAAAATTTGTTTCTTTGCCTCCAAATCCACCACCAATTCTTCTAACCATAACAGTAATTGAATTACTTTTTTGTTTTAACATCTTTGCAATAATTTGCTGAGTTTCTGAAGGGTGCTGAGTTGAACTATAAACCAACAGATTATTATCCTCTTTAGGAACAACTAGACAAACCTGTCCCTCTAAATAAAAATGTTCCTGACTTCCCGTATTAAAGCTACCTTTTAACTTATTTTTTGATTTATTGATTTTATTTTGTGGATCACCTTTTTTAATTATTCTTGGATCAAAAAGAAGATTATTTTTTTTTAATGCTTCTTCTATAGTAACAATTGGTTTTAAATCTTGATAAACTACTTTTGCCTTTAAAACTGCTTTTCTAGCAAGTTCATTGGAAGTTGCTGCTACCGCGAATAGTGGCTGTCCAAAGTATTCAACTTTTGATTTTGGAAATATTGGGTCTCCATCAAATACAGGCCCTACATCATTGCGGCCTGGAATATCATTAAAAGTTACAACTGATATAACTCCTTCACTTGTTTTTACGTCCCTTAAATCAATTTTTTTTATTTTTGCATGAGCTTTTTTACTCCAACCAATTGCCCCATATAATGTATTAAATGGTTCACTAATATCATCGGTATAATCAGCTAAACCAGACACATGTTTAGTAGCACTATCATGTGGTATGCTTTGATTTTTTATAATTTCTTCATTATTCATGAATTTACTCTAATTATTTTTTTATTATTTATTTCGTAAAAAGCTTTAAGTAATAAATTCTTAGCAACAGTTAACCTATAATTTCTACTGGCCCTCATATCATCTATGGGCGAAAAATCTCTGTCTATTAAGTAAAGTGCTTTGCTAAACGTATTTTCTGAAAAATCTGAATTTATTAACTTTTTTTCTATTGCTGATGCTCTTTTAGGTATTTCAGACATACCTCCATAAGCGATAACTGCTTTGGTAATTTTATTCTTTTTTATTAAGAAGCTAAATGACCCACAAACTGAAGAAATATCGTCATCAAATCTTTTTGAAATTTTATATGCCTTAAAAATATTACCTTTATTAAAAGGTATTTTTATTGAATAAATAAATTCACCTTTTCTTAACTTTGTTCTTCGATAAGAAATAAAAAATTCATTAATAGAAAAAATTTTCTTTTGATTTACTCCTTGAACAACAACTTTTGCATCTAATGTTAATAATAATGGAAGTGTATCTCCAATTGGAGAGGCGGTTGCAATATTTCCAGCAATTGTACCTACATGTCTTATTTGTAGTGATCCATATCTTTTTAAAACATCATGGAAGTCTACATAATAATTTTTAATAAAGTTTTGAAAATCAAAAAGTGAAGTAGTGGCTCCAATTTCTATCGAGCTTTTGCTTTTTTTAATAAAATTTAATTTTTCGATTGAGTTAAGAGAAATAATTGTTTTGAGTTCTTTTCTAAATTTAGTTACTTCAAGAGAAAGATCTGTTCCACCACTTAAAATTTTTGCATCAGGATATTTTTTTAATATTTTTTTTAAATTAATAATTGTTTTAGGTGCAAAATATTTTTTTCCATTTTTATTAATTTCAACTTCAGTATTTTTAATTTTTTTTAACAAACCGATCGTTTTGTTTTGGTTTTTTTTAAATTTATCTTGATATTTTTTTTTATTTAAACTCTTTGCCGCATCAATAATTGGCCTATAACCTGTGCATCTACATAAATTACCTGACAAAGCTTCATCAATTACATCGTTAGTAATTGATGTGTTGCTTTTATACATTGAAAATAAGGACATTGTAAAACCTGGTGTACAAAATCCACATTGAGAACCATGGAATTTAACCATGGCTTCTTGTACAGGATGAAGTTTATTATTTTCCTCAATTAAATCTTCTACTAATATTAAGTGTTTGCCATTTAAAGTTGGCAAAAAACTTATGCAGGAGTTTATAGGTTTATAAATAAGTTTATTATTCTTTATTTCACCTAATACTATTGTACAAGCCCCACATCCTCCTTCAGCACAACCTTCTTTTGTTCCAGTTTTTTTTAAATCATCACGAACATAATTTAAAATTGTTTTATTAGGATCAGGATTTTCTATTTTAAAAATTTTATTTTTAAAAATAAATTGGATTACGTTGGAAACCATTAGCTTCCTCTATATGTTGAATAACTCCATGGCGATACTAATAATGGAACATGATATTGTTCATCATTTTTTGAAATCCCAAATCTAACAACGACGTCATCTAAAAATGGGTTTGTTTCTGATTTAAGAATATTTTTAAAATAATCGCCTATATAGAAAATAAGTTCATATTTTCCAGTTTTAAATTTATCCTTTTCAACTAACGGACCATCCGATCTTCCGTCAGAATTTAAAACTATAGATTTTAATTTTGTTCGCTCCTGACCATTTATATAAAATAAATCTACTTTAATTCCTTTTCCGGGTTTTCCAGAATATACATCTAAAACATGTGTAGTTAATTTGGTCATATTGGTTATTGTATATTACACAAAAACAAATAATTAATATATTAAAACTTAAAAAACGTCCACTATGAGCTTAGAAAGCAATCTTAATAATTTAAATAGAGGAGAATTTGTATCTTTGTTTGGAGTTATTTTTGAAAAAACTCAATGGATAGCCGAAAAACTTTTTAATCTTAAACCGTTTAAAAACAAAGATGATTTAATTAATAAAATGATTCAGATTTATGAGTTATCTTCAAAAAATGAAACTTTAAATATTTTAAAATCACATCCTAA
>CACLIZ010000002.1 GCA_902607115.1 uncultured Pelagibacteraceae bacterium
ATAGTGACTGGAAAAGTTTAGTAAGAGCTGTTGTAGAGTCGGTCGCTTATCAAAGTTATGATTTATTTGACGCTATGAAAAAAGATGGATTAAAACCAAAAGTTATTAAAGTAGATGGAGGAATGGTAGCAAATAATTGGTTCACTCAATTTTTATCAGATATAATAAATTTAAAAGTAGTTAGACCTAAGGTTTTAGAAACTACCGCTTTAGGAGCTGCACTTTTAGCTGGATACCAAGTTGGAGAATTCAAATCATTAAATGAAATTCATGTTAAATCGAAAAAAGATAGAGTTTTTTCTCCAAAACTTCATAAATCGTTGAGAAATAATTTATTGCAAGGTTGGAAACAAGCAATTAGAAAAACTTTAGCATAATTTAAGCTATGAAAAAAATATTAATAATCGGAGCTGGAGCCATGGGGGCGGCATTTACGGTCCCATGCTTAGATAACAATAATCATGTTACTTTAAGTGAGCCTTACAATTTAAAACTTGTTAAAAAAATATCTTCAAGAAAGAAATTTCATCCTTCATTAAAATTAAATTTATCAAAAAAATTAATTATTAAAAATTTTTCAAGCGAATTATTGATTCAAAAATGGGACCTGATTGTAATTGCGGTAAGCTCAATCGGTATAGATTTAATAAGAGAAAATCTAAAAAATTTGAAATTTAATACTCGTATTTTAATTTTAACCAAAGGTCTTAAATTTGACAAAAGTTCAAAAAAAATTATCACAATGTCTGAACAGTTAAATAAAGGAAAAAAAAAATTTGATATATCAGTTTTAAAAGGACCTTGTTTAGCCAAAGAGTTAGCTAGAAAAATAAAATCCAGCACAATAATAGCAAATAAAAATATTAATAAAGCAAAATCAATAGGAAATTTAATTTCAACTAATTACTATAGAATACAATACTCTAATGATGTTAAGGGAGTAGAGATATGTTCGGCAATTAAAAATATATACTCTATGCTAATTGGTGCTGGTGAAGGATCTAACACTTCTTCCTCAATATTTACTCAGTCCATAAATGAAATGGTTTACTTAACAAAGTTTTTAAAAGGAAAAGAAGAAACTGTATATGGTCTTGCAGGTGTTGGAGATTTGTATGTAAGTGCTGTAGGGGGAAGAAATAGTAAAATGGGAGAATTTCTAGGAAAAGGATTTACATTTAAAAATGCGAAAAAAAAATTTATGTTAAATGATACTGTCGAAGGTGCAGAATTAGCTTTTGAAATAGGAAATCAAATATTAAAAAAAGTGAATAATAAAAAAATACCTTTAATGGTAGATTTGATTAAGTGTATTTTAAATAATAAAAAATTAAATATCAGATGGCAGATTAAATAATAATCAGTTTATTTTTTTGGTTGATCCAAAAATACTTTTAATGAGTCATCCATTGCAGATGCCCAAGGAGTATGATGAATCGGAGCAACTGATCCAGTGACTGGTGATGAAAAAGATTTATTTCTATAAGTCATAATATCTTCAACTTTATGATGCTCCCATTCTTTAAAATGTTTTCTTATTAACTCAAAATCAATTTTTGGATAATCAGATAAATCATGAAGTTCTTTTGTATATTCTGTTTGAAAATCTATCATTTGATCTGGGTTTTCTAACTTTTCTTCCATAGCTACCCATTTATTAATATCTTTTTCTATTTCGTTTTCATTTGGCATTTTAATTTTGCTCATCACTACATCTCTTGCAAACCAAGCCTGACAATCAAACATATTGAATGTATGAAATTGATCTTGCATTCCCAGATATAATAACTTGTGATTATCTTGCCAGACTACTCCTTTGTATAATTTAGGAGGGTACAATCTATTTCTAGTTTTAAGTTTTTGATCTTCAGACAAGAATGGAAAGTGATGAAGATAACCAGAACATAATATTATCGCATCGGCCTCTTGTTTGTGTCCATCTTTAAAAATTGCTTTGTTTCCTTCTAATCTATCAAGGTGAAAAACTTCTTTTACTCCTTTTGGCCATTTGAATCCCATTGGATTGTGTCTGTAACCTATAGTTACTGTTTTAGCTCCATACTTATGACATTGTAGCGCTACGTCTTCAGCAGAGTAACTGCTTCCTAATACAATTACATTTTTCCCTCTAAATTCTTCAGCATCTCTAAAATCATGTGAGTGCATTATTCTTCCAGGGAAAGAACTCATTCCTGGATATTCTGGGATATAAGGTACAGAAAAATGGCCAGATGATATAATTAAATAATCAAAATTTTCTTTTGAAAGTTTATTATTTTTTTTATCTTGCGATGTAATTTCAAACTTTTTACCATCATATATAACACTGCTTACAGTAGTATTGAATCTTATCTTGTTTTTTGAATTTCCTTTTTTTAATCTACCTACAATATAATCATATAAAACTTCTCTGGGAGGGAAAGATGGTATTGGTTTTCCAAAATGTTCATCAAAAGAATAATCAGCAAATTCTAAACATTCTTTAGGTCCATTTGACCAAAGATATCTATACATACTATTAGGAATTGGATCACCATACTCATCAGATCCGGTTCTCCAACTATAATTCCACAACCCGCCCCAATCACTCTGTTTTTCAAAAGCGACTATTTCAGGTATTTTTTGACCTTTTTTTTCAGCTTGTTCAAATGCTCTTAGCATTGAAAGGCCGCATGGCCCAGTTCCAATGATTGCAACTTTTGTCATAATTTCTTATACCATCTTATAAAAAAATAAAAAAAAAAGAAATAAAATTCTAATAAGAAACTATGTCAAATATTTTAATAGTTGAAGGAAATTTACCTAATGAAAATAAAAATTTTCAGAACTCAGGTATTCAAACTCACGCAGAAAGCTTAAAAGAAAGTCTTTCATATTATTCAAAGGATATAACCATTGATGTATTCAATCCATGTGAAGAAAAAACTTTTGATAAAATAATACCAAATATTAAAAAATATGATGGTTTAATTTGGGGTGGCAGTAGCTTGAACATTTATAATGATTGCATAGAAATTCGTAGGCAAATAGCTTTTATGAAAGAATGTTTTAAAAATATTAAAAAAATTTTGGCGATATGTTGGGGAATGCAAGTTGCGGTAACAGCCGCTGGTGGACAAGTAAAAAAATCATATAACGGCGCCCATATTGGAATAGCCAATGATATTGAAATTAATGAAAATGGATTAAATCACCTTTTATATAAATCAAAAAATAAAATATTTAACTCACCGGCATTTAATTTTGATGAAGTGGTAACTTTACCAAGTGGAGCTGTTCATTTAGCATCAAATAAAATTAATAAGGTACAAAGTATTAATTTTAAATATGGAATAAGCGATATTTGGGGATTGCAGTACCATCCTGAAATTACATATAACAAAATGATTACTTTAATAAAATTTAGAAAAGAAAGACTAATAAATGTTAAAAAATGTTTTAAAGATGAAGAAGAAGTTCAAAACCATATTAACCTTATTGAAGAAGAAAATAAAAGATCGAGCAAAAATGATCAAATGTTAGAATTAAAAAATTGGTTAGACTATCTAAAAGCCGCTTAATTAAAACAAACCTTCTATTTCACCTTTATTGTTTAATTTAATAGAGTCAGCGGCAGGCACTCTAGGCAACCCAGGCATAGTCATTATTGATCCACATATAACAACTATAAATTCAGCACCTGATGAAAGTCTAACTTCTCTAATTGGTATTTCGTGGTCTGAAGGCGCCCCCTTAAGTTTTGGATCAACTGAAAAACTATATTGGGTTTTTGCTATACAAACTGGCAGTTTTCCATAGCCATTTTTTTCATAAGTTTTTAATTGCTCTTTAATTTTTTCATCCGCTGTTATTTTATTTGCCTTGTAAATTTCTTTTGCGATTTTTTCCACTTTATTCCACAGAGTTTCATTTTCGCTGTATAAAAACTTAAATTTATTTTGATCTGCTTTATCACATATCTCAATAACATTTTTGGCTAGTTCCTCAGCTCCTTTACCACCATCAGACCAATGAGTGCATTTACTAACTTTTATATTAATACTTTTGCAATACTCTTTTAAAATATTTATTTCATTTTCTGTATCCATAACGAAATGATTAATTGCTACTACCGCTTCTACTCCAAACTTTTTTACATTATTGATATGTCTTTCAAGATTAACTAAACCCTTTTTTAGAGCTTCAATATTTTCTTTTTTTAAATCTTCTTTTTCAACACCGCCATGCATTTTAAGAGCTCTTATAGTTGCTACTATAACTACACAACTAGGTTTTAAATTTGCTTTTCTACATTTAATATCCATAAATTTTTCAGCCCCAAGATCAGCTCCAAATCCAGCTTCTGTTACAACGTAATCTGAAAGTTTAAGTGCAGCTTTTGTTGCAATTACAGAATTGCATCCATGTGCAATATTTGCGAATGGCCCACCATGTATTAAGGCAGGATTGTTTTCTAAAGTTTGAGTAACATTAGGTCTTATAGCCTCTTTAAGCAATACTGTCATTGGACCTTGAGCATTTAAGTCTTTTGCATAAATTGCCTTATTATCTTTATTATAGGCAATTGTTATATTTCCAATCTTTTTTTCTAAATCCTCTAAGTTATTGGATAGACAAAATATAGCCATAACTTCAGAAGCGACTGTAATATCAAAACCATCTTCTCTTGGAAAATCTTTTGCAGCACCTTTAGTGTTAATGTTTATCGCTCTTAAAGCTCTGTCATTCATATCCATAACTCTTTTCCATACAATTTTTTTGTCATCAATATTAAGTTTATTACCCCAATAAATATGATTATCTATAAGTGCTGATAAAAGATTGTGTGCCGATGTTATTGCATGGAAATCTCCAGTGAAATGTAAATTAATTTGTTCCATAGGAACTACTTGCGCATAACCTCCGCCAGCAGCACCTCCTTTCATTCCAAATGATGGTCCTAAACTAGGTTCTCTTAAACAAACAATTGATTTTTTTCCAATTTTATTTATTCCATCTGAAAGACCAACTGAAACTGTAGTTTTTCCTTCACCAGCAGGCGTTGGTGTAATTGCTGTTACAAGAATAAGTTTCCCATTCTTTTTATTTTCTAATGTTTGAAGATAATCAAAATTTAATTTTGCAATATGCCTTCCCATAGGGCTGAATGCTCCCGGTTCATCGGGTACATTAATTTTGGACAGGACCTTGTTTATTGGATCCATTTTTGCTTCTCTTGCTATTTGGATATCGCTTTTAGACATTCAATTTTTTTTGTAAAGTTAATGAGCGAATTTCTATACTTTTTTGACATTTTTTTAAACATCTAAAAAATATATATAAAAAAAACAATAAAAATTTATACTTATTTATATAAAAATTAATCATGCAAAAATACTCAGTCTTCAGTCTAATTAAAAATGCATTTAAAGGCCATAAAGATTGGGAAGTAGCATGGAAAGATCCAACTCCCAAAACAGAATATGACGTTATAATTATTGGTGGAGGAGGCCATGGCCTTGCCACAGCTTATTATTTGGCAAAAGAACATAATATTACAAAAGTTGCGATTATAGAAAAAGGATGGATAGGTGGAGGTAATGTTGGAAGAAATACAACAATTATAAGATCAAACTATATGCATGATGAAAATGGTCTTTTTAGTGAATTCGGAATGAATTTGTGGAGAAACATGAGTCAGGATTTAAATTTTAACGTAATGTTTTCTCCAAGAGGAATAATCAATCTTGCACATTCCGATGCACAAATGAACGTCTATTCTAGGAGAGGAAATTCAATGCGATTAAATGGAATTGATGCAGTTTTGTTAAATAGAGAAGAAGTTAGAAAAATTATACCTATGGCAGATTTTTCTGAAAATGTAAGATTCCCAATATTTGGCGGTCTGATGCAACCAAGCGCAGGAACAGCTAGACATGATGCAGTTGCTTGGGGATATGCACGTCAAGCAGACTCGATGGGAGTAGATATTATTCAAAATTGTGAAGTAACAGGTTTTGATATTTCTAATGGAAAAATTTTAGGAATAAGAACTTCAAAAGGCAACATTAAAGCAAAAAAAATTGGTCTTTGTGTTGCAGGCAGTACAAACATTTTAGCAGAGAAACTAAATATGACTTTACCTATAGAAACACATCTTTTACAAGCGTGTGTTTCAGAACCAATTAAACCAATATTAGATAATGTTGTTACATTTGGTGCTGGACATTTTTATTGCAGTCAATCTGACAAAGGCGAAATGGTTATGGGTGGTGATCTTGATGGATACAACAGTTATTCTCAAAGAGGAAATCTTCCAACATTACAACATGTATTAACTGAAGGAATAGCAATGTTTCCATTTCTAAGTAAATTAAAAATGCTTAGAACATGGGGAGGAATTATGGATATGTCTATGGATGGATCACCTATTATTGATAAGACACATATAGAAGGTTTATATTTAAATTGTGGATGGTGTTATGGAGGATTTAAAGCAACCCCTGCATCTGGATGGACATTTGCACATACTATAGCTCAAAATAGACCGCACGAATTAAATGCAGGTTATAGTTTAAATAGATTTAGCACTGGACATTTAATTGACGAAAAAGGTCTTGGAACAAAAACTTGGATTTCTTAAATGTTATATATTAAATGCCCTCACTGCGGATTACGATCTCAAAATGAATTTTCATATGGTGGAGATGCGACAGTTAAAAGACCAGAATTAAACAAAGAAATTTCAGATCAGGATTGGGATAATTTCGTGTATTTACGTAAAAGTCCAAGAGGAAAACATCTAGAATTGTGGCAGCATATTTCTGGATGTAGACAATGGATTAAAGTTGAAAGAGATACTTTAACACACGAAATATTTAAAACTTTAAAAGCAAACGAAGAATTATAAAGATGTCAGAAAATTTTAGATTAGACAAAGGTGGATTAATAAATAGAAATAAAAAAATTTCATTTAAATTTAATGGTAAAAAATATTTAGGCTATGAAGGCGATACTTTAGCTTCAGCTTTAATAGCAAATGGAGTTCATCTAGTTGGCAGAAGCTTTAAATATCACAGGCCTCGAGGTTTTTTTGGTGCAGGTGTGGATGAGCCATACGCAATAGTTCAAATGAATAGAAATAATCAAGTTGATCCCAATGTAAAAGCAACTGAACAAGAATTATTTGAAGGTTTGGAGGCAAAAAGTGTTAATTGTTGGCCAAATGTAGATTTCGATATTGGTGCAATAAATAATTTTTTAAACAAATTTTTTCCTGCAGGTTTTTACTATAAAACTTTTATGTGGCCCAAAAGCTTTTGGCATAAGGTTTATGAGCCAATTATAAGAAAAGCAGCAGGTTTTGGAACAGCTTCAATTAAGCATGATAAAGAAAGATATGAACATAAATACGAGTATTGTGATCTTTTAATAACTGGATCAGGTCCATCTGGTTTAGCAAGCGCCTATGCTGCGGCACAAAATGGAGCAAAAGTAATTTTAGCTGAAGACAAATCCAGATTTGGTGGAAGTCTTCTAACTAGCGAAGTAACCATTGGAAATCAAAGTGGTCAAGAATGGTCACAAAAAATAATATCTGAACTTAAATCAATGCCAAATGTAATTGTAAAAAATAGATCTCAAGTTTTTGGTTATTATGACCATAACATGTTAGTTATGTCTGAGAGAATTAGTGATCATTTACCTAAATCAGAAAAATATACTCCTAAACAGAGACTTTGGTATATACGTGCAAAAGAAGTTATTATTTCATCTGGATCAATAGAAAGACCCTTAGTTTTTGGAAATAATGATACCCCAGGGGTTATTCTTTCTTCAGCAGCTAAAGAATACTTAAAAATTTATGGAGTTTTAGTTGGAAAAAAACCATTGGTTTTTACAAATAATGATAGTGGATATGAAACAGCAATAGAATTTAAAAAAAATGGAATAGACCCTATCGTTTTAGATACAAGAAAAGACTCTAATTCGGAGATTATAAAAGAAGCTAAAGACTTAAATATAAATATAAAGTTCTCTTATGTCGTTGTAACAGCCAAAGGTTACAAAAAAGTGAAATCAGCAGATATTACAAAAATATCAGATGATAAAAAAAATATAAGTACTATTGAAAATGTTAATTGTGATTGTATTTGTGTATCTGGATTTTGGACACCCACAATTCATTTGGCTTCTCAATCAGGTAATAAAACTAAATTTAAAGAAGAAATAGATGCTTTTATTCCAAGCCAATCAAAACAAAAAGAAACAACATTGGGATCTGCTAATGGAATTTTTACACTAGAAGAAACATTAAATACATCTTTTGAAAAAGGAAACGATTTATCGAAACAAATAACAAATAAAGAAAATAAAATTTCAGTTCCTACCGTTGTAGAGAAAAAATATTCTAAACATGATAAATTTTGGTGCGTACCTTTACCAAAAGGTAAAAATTATAAAAGATTTTTAGATTTTCAAAACGACGTTACTGTTTCTGATATTCAACTTGCTTTAAGAGAAGGTTATAGATCAATCGAACATGTTAAAAGATATACAACATTAGGAATGGCTACAGACCAAGGTAAGACAAGCAATCTTAATGGATTACAGCTAGTTTCAGATTTTGAAAATAAAGTAGTACCTCAAGTGGGGCATACTACTTTTAGACCACCTTATACATCAGTTTCAATAGGAGCCATTGTTGGAAGAGAAATTGGAATACATTCTAAGCCAACTAGAAAATCACCAATGCATCATTGGCATGAAAAAAATAATGCGGTGTTTGTCGATGCAGGTGTTTGGTTACGACCAAGGTATTATAAACATGGTAGTGAAAATTTATTTGAAGCATCAAAAAGAGAAGCAAAAAATGTAAGACAAAACGTTGGAGTATGTGATGTAACTACACTAGGTAAAATTGATATTAAAGGACCTGACTCAGCAGAATTTTTAAATAGAGTATATACAAATGCTTGGCTTAAGTTACCAGTTGGTAAAGCAAGATATGGTGTAATGTTGAGGGAAGATGGAATTGTAATGGATGACGGAACAACAACAAGAATTTCAGAAAACCATTATCATATGACAACTACAACTGCTCAAGCAGCTAACGTTTTATCTCATTTAGAGTATTATTTACAATTGGTATGGCCTGAATTGAATGTAAATGTAGTTTCATCCACAGAGCAATGGGCAGGCGCCGCAATAGCTGGACCAAAGTCCAGAGATGTATTGCAAAAATTATTTCCTGATTTAGATGTTACAAATGAAGGTTTGCCATTTATGGGATATAGGGAAGGCAATTTATTTGGTGTTAATGCTAAAATTTATAGAATTTCATTTTCCGGCGAACTTGCTTACGAAGTAAACGTAGAGTCTGATAATGGTAATTATATGTGGGAAAAAATAATGGAGATTGGAAAAGAGTTTAATATTCAACCATATGGAACAGAAGCATTATCAACATTAAGAATTGAAATGGGACATGTTGCAGGATCTGAATTAGATGGACGTACAATTCCGTATGATAATTCACTAGATGGATTAGTTAGCAAAAAGAAAGATTTTATTGGAAAAAGATCTTTAAACAAAACAGCTTACGTTGCTCCAGATAGACAGAAAGTAGTTGGTGTCGTTCCATTAGATAAAAAAACGAGTATACCAGAAGGCTCATATATAGTTAGAGATGCAAAAGCTAAACTTCCAAATCCTAAATTAGGTCACGTATCTGCTTCTTGTTGGAGTGTTGAGTATGACAATCCTTTTTCACTTGCAATAATAAAAGATGGAAAAAATATGATTGGACAAAAACTTTTTGCAATGTCTCCTTTAAAAAATAAAATAATACCTGTTGAAATAGTATCATCACACTATGTTGATCCTAAAGGAGAAAGAGTGAGATCATGACATTGATATCAGCGTTAAATCACATTCATAAAAAAGGTCTTTTTGGAAATCATGAGAATAAAAATGAAGAAAATTTATTAAAAGTTTCAGAAATTAAAAATTTACTTATTGTTCAAATAGTTCAGTATAAAAGTTCCACAATTTCATTTGAAAATATTGATATTGATAGTTTAAAACTAAAAAATGAACCACTAAGTGTAGTTAATAATAATGATACAAGAATTTTATGGAACGGTCCAAAAAATTGGCTCTTAGTATCAGCAAAAAAAAATTTACTTAAAAGTATTTCAGAAAATTTTAAAGAAACAGACTTTGCTGTAACTGATTTATCTCATTCAAGAGCTATAATTGAAATAGAGGGACAAGATGTTAAAGAAGTTTTAAAAAAAGGATGTCCATTTAATTTTGATATTTTGGAAAAAAATAATTCAATAAACTCTACATATAATGGTATAGCATTTACAGTTGATATGATTGATAATAATCCAGATAAAGTAAGGTTATTTGCCCTTAGAAGTTTTGGCGAGTCATTATACCATTCGATCGCTGATGCTTGTTTAGAATATGGTTATAAATCTTTATAATCTATCTAAAGTAAGACCTTTAACATTTGCTGGCACCGCAACATCCATCATTTTCGGATTTGCTAAATTCAGATTGTGCATAATTTCTGCATACTGTTCTTTTGAACTTACTTGAAGCCTTGGATTATTATTTTTTTCATTTTTAATAGTTGAAAATTTTTTCCCATTATAATCATGCGCTGGATATACTAATGTTTTTTCTGGCAACTTTAATAACTTATTAAATAAAGAGTCATAAGCATCCTCTGAACTTCCATTTTGAAAATCTGTTCTTCCTGTTCCATTTATTAAAAGAGTATCACCAGTGAAAACTATGTCGTTCATTAAATAACTGTAAGAACAATCCGTATGTCCTGGTGTATAAATTGCTTTAAGCTCAATATTTTCTATGTTAATTTTTTCATTATCTTTTAATCTTAAGTCTATTACTTCAGATTTAGATTTTTCACCCATTATTCTAGTACAGCTAGTTCTTTTATTTAGTTCATTTAATCCTGTAATATGGTCAGCATGTATGTGGGTATCTATTACTTTAACTAATTTTAAATCTAAATTTTCTAAAACTTTTATGTATTCAGAAGTATGCTCAATTACAGGATCTATAATTAAAGCTTCTCTGCCTTTACCGGACGAAATCAAGTAGGTATATGTACTAGAAGCATGATCAAAAAGTTGTCTAAAAATCATAATTCATAATAACCAATAATTAACATAAATTCATTGTCCAATTTAAGTTAAATTATCACTTCGCTATTGAGTTGAATATCAAAATATGTATTAATTTAAATAGGGAATGAAAAAATTTTTATTAAATATTTTAATTTTCACTTTTCTATCAGGCTGTTTGCAAAATACAGCAATGATAGGACCTGGTGTTACTTTTGTATCAACGGGAAATTTACCACAGGCCTTTGGAGCTTTTGTAACCAATAAAGCAGTAGAAGAAGAGATCGGTATGCAAACACATCAATTTATAGCAAAAAAAGTTGAAGAGCAAAAAATAAAAAATAAAAGAAATAAAATCCCAGAAGGTTTAATTGTTTTGGTAGAAAATAATATTAAAAATAAACAATTGTTAATTTTATTAGAAAACAATATTAAAAAAACACAAAAAAAAATAAGAGATTTAAATTAAAATTTATATTTTTTTAGAATAATAACAAGAATTTGGATCTAATTTATAATGGGCAAACGGCTCAGAAGTCTTAAATCCTGCTTTTTCAAAAAGTTTTCTTGCAGATTTAAAAAAGTTCCCAGCTCCTGTTTCTAAACTTATTTTACTAATGCCATTTTTTTTAGCCTCTAATATTAAAAGATTTAAAAGTTTTATCCCATATCCCATGTTTCTAAATTCGTCTGATATTCTTATTGACTTAAATTCTCCATGAGCTTTTTCTAAAAATTTAAGAGCACCACATCCAATCAATTTTTCATTTTCCCAAATGCTCCAAAACTTTATACTTGGAACCTTCAAACCTTCTATATCCAAAACATGAGTGCTACCCTCAGGTGAATTAGATCTAAGCTGATAAAAATGATAACGTAAAAGTGTATCTACTTTTGGATTATCAAAATTATTTTCTATTGATTTCATAAATTTGAAAATCATATAATCTATAAATAAATTAAACCAAGAAATATTTATAATGTGTGGAAGATTTGTAGTAACCAATCCTGTTGCAAAAACTAAGAGAATTGTAAAGAAGGCAATTAAAGTAGAAGATACAGAAAACTACAATGCACACCCTTATCAGCAACTTCCGGTAATTAAGAAGTATATCAACGGCAACACGCTAGAGTTGCTTAGTTGGGGTATAATCCCATCATGGTCAAAACAAAAAGATTTCAAACCTTTAATAAATGCAAGACTAGAAACTATAGATGAAAAAATATCTTTTAAAAAAAATATTAAGCTAAACAGATGCGTTGCTGTAGCTGATGGTTTTTATGAATGGAAAAGAGAAGAGAAAGAAAAAACACCATTTTATTTTTTAAGAGATGATAAAAAAATGATTTTTTTTGCAGGAATTTTTGAAGATAATCAATTTTGTTTAATCACAGAACAAGCTACAAGAAATGTAAATGAAATTCATCATAGGCAACCAGTAATATTATTTGAAAAAGATATTAATAATTATTTAAATCTACAGATAGATGGTTCAAGTTTTTTAAAAAAGATAAACAAACCAAAATTAGAATTTTATAAAATTTCAAAAGATGTAAATAAGCCTACAAATAACAATATTTCATTAATTCAAAAAATAAATTAATTTATTTTATAATATTTTCTAGTGGTTCGACCTGTCCTATTTTAAAAACAATAACATCATCAGGGTCGTAACCAAAAAGTTTAGCAGAATTTTTAAATCTTTTTGGCGGCTCGAATATTGGCTCTAATGATAAAACAACAGTTCCCCAATGCATTCCAATTATTTTTTTACTATTTAAATCTTTACCAATTTCTACTGCCTCTTCAGGATTTGTATGATAAATAGATTTATCTTTGATATTCGACATAGGATAAAAATTGTATGCTCCAATATTGATTAATGTTAAATCTATGGGTCCATATTTTTTACCTAAATCTTTATAAATATTTCCATAACCAGTATCACAAGCAAAGAATATTTTTTTACCCTTATATTCAATTATAAAACTACCCCAAAGAGTTTTATTGGTGTCCCACAAACTTCTTTTTGACCAATGTACCGCTGGAACTAAAGTAATCTTTAAATCATTTATTTCAATTTCATCATACCAATCCATTTCAGACACATTTTTGTATCCATTTCGTGTAAAATATTTTCCAAGCCTAAGAGGAGTTAATACTTTTGCTTTTTTGTTTGGAAATCTTTGTATAGTTCTTGTGCTCAAATGATCATAATGATTATGAGTTAGTAAAAATAAATCCACATTTGGTATTTCATCTAAATTAATTGCTGGGTCTACGTACCTTTTCGGACCAAATATTAAAGGTCCCATATTTTTTTCAAATACAGGATCTGTGATGATGGTTGTTTCGCCTAGTTTTATCAAAAAAGTAGCATGACCTATCCAAGCAATATAGTTACCAGTTTTGTATTTATTTAAATTTTTTAATACATCAATTTTATTAATCACATGATCATCTGGAATGGTGATATCAAGTTTTTTTTTTTCTTCATTAAATACCTTAAAGCTCCAATTGAAAGAAGAACTTCTAACAGGCGAACCTTCTGGATTTTTAAAAGTTCCATCAGCAAGATGATGATAAGGTTTTGACTCCATAGCCAACAAACTATGAGAGTAATTAACTAAAATAAATAAAAAAAAAATGAATTTTGTCACACGTCTACTTTTGAATAATAGTTAAATGACCCATTTTTCTATTTGGTTTAATTTCTTTTTTTCCATAATCAAAAAAGAATTCATTATCAGAATATTTTTTTGACCGATATGAGACAATTTCTTCACCAATTATATTTATCATTTTGGCGTTATATATTTTTTTATTTCTATTTTTTCTAGTCCACATACAGATCTTATATGATTTTCAAATTGACTAATGTTATATGCGTTTATTGTTAAATGACCTGAGTTATGCACTCTGGGAGCGATTTCATTGACATATAAATTATCATTTTTATCGATGAAATACTCAACACAAATAGTACCTATATAGTCTAAATCATCAGCAATAATTGAAGCCCAATCTTTTGCTTTTGATATAATTTTTTCATCAATAGCTGCTGGTATTTTTGAATATTTTAAAATTTGGTTTTCATGTTCATTTTCTATTGGATCATAGATTGCATGTACTGAATGACCAAATCTTGTTAAAATTATAGAAAATTCTTTTTTTAAATTTATCACTTTTTCCAATATATATTCTTGGGAAAAATCAATTTCTAACTTTTCTAAATCGTCAGCAGTATTAATTTTGTATTGACCCTTACCGTCATAACCTAGCCTACATGTCTTAAGTAAAGCGGGAATTAATTTTATATTAGCATTTAAATCTATTTTTTCTTTTATAGATACATATCTAGTAGTACTTATATTGCACTTATTGATAAAATCTTTTTCATATAATCTATGTTGTACTATTTTGTTGATTTCTGGTTTAGGTTTAACCAGTTTATATTGATTTATTAAATCGAGCGTTTCAAAAGGAATATTTTCAAATTCAAAAGTCACAACATCAACTTTGCTAATGAATTCTTGTATTTTTATTTTGTCTTTATAATCGCCAAATATAAATTCACTTGCATATATCTGAGCAGGAGCGTCTTGATCATCACAATATATTACTGTTTTAATATTTAATTTTTTGGCAGCCAAACATAATAAGCTTCCAAGCTGACCACCTCCCAAAATTCCTACAATTTGTTCTGGCATTTTATCTGTTAGGTTTTTTTTTTGACTGACTTAGTTTGTTTTGCTCTTAATTGTTTTAATTTAGATTTTATATTTTTATCTCCTACTGACAAAATTGAAACAGCATATAAGGCAGCATTAATTGCACCATCTTTTCCGATTGCAACAGATCCAACTGGTATTCCTTTAGGCATTTGTATAATAGATAGCAGACTATCTAAACCTTTAAGCCTTTTACTTTCAATCGGTACACCAATCACTGGAATTGGGGTTATTGCGGCCACCATGCCCGGTAAATGTGCGGACCCTCCAGCTCCAGCAATAATTACAGAAACATTATTTTTTTCAGCTTTAGTTGCAAATTCAAATAATCTTTTCGGAGTTCTATGAGCAGATATAATTTTTGTTTCAAATCGTATTTTTAAACTTTTCAAAGTATCTTCTGTATATTTCATAGTTGAATAGTCTGATTGACTACCCATAATGATTGATACTAAGGGTTTTTTATTTTTTTGAGGCATTTTATTCTTTTAATAGCAAATATTTTTAATCTAATATACCTTTAATAATATGAATTACAAAATAGACAATTTACAATATTGCAAATGGTCAAGAGAGGTATTTCAAATTAATCGTCAAGCTGGTTTAGACGCTGTACATGTAACAGTAGTTTATCATGAGGATTTTGATGAATTTAATTCAAGAATTGAAGAGTGGAATTTACATTTCAAAGACAATTCAGATTTAATTTTTTTAGGAAAATCTTACAAAGATATTGAGAAAGCTAAAAAAGAAGAAAAGACCGCAATTTTTTTTGGTTTTCAAAATTGTTCTCCAATTGAGGATGATGTTAATTTAGTGGAAAAAGTTTATGACCTTGGTTGTAGATTTATGCAATTGACCTATAACAATCAGTCATTGTTGGCTACAGGTTGTTTTGAGAATGTTGATAGTGGAGTTACAAATTTTGGCAAAGAAGTTATAAAAGAAATGAATAGATTAGGTTTGGTAATTGACATGTCTCATTCAGCAGAAAAAAGCACAATAGATGCAATTAATATAAGTCAAAAACCAGTTGCGATTACCCATGCTAACCCAGCCTTCTGGCATCCCGCTAAAAGAAACAAATCAAATGAATTACTCAAAATATTATCTAAAAATGATGGGATGTTGGGATTATCTCTATATCCGCATCATCTTAAAGATGGAACAAATTGCACCTTAGAAAGTTTCTGCGAAATGGCAGCAAAAACTGTAGACTTAATGGGAATAGAAAAAGTTGGAATTGGATCTGATCTTTGTTTACATCAGCCAGACTCCGTTGTCGAAT
Organism: uncultured Pelagibacteraceae bacterium; assembly: GCA_902607115.1. Lineage (GTDB taxonomy): Bacteria > Pseudomonadota > Alphaproteobacteria > Pelagibacterales > Pelagibacteraceae > Pelagibacter. The sequence goes on from CACLIZ010000002.1 coordinate 16,159, forward strand.
GGATGAGAAACGGAACTTGGGCAAAGTTAAAAAATTTTGGAGAAGGAACAAAAAAAAATGCTGGATTTCCAAAGCAACCTAACTGGTTTTTAGACGCAAGAGGATTTTTAAATATTGAGAATGAATTATTAAAAATTGGATTTAATAAAAATGAAATTAATGGAATCCTTGGAAATAATTGGTTTAATTTTTATAAAAGGATGAATTAATGGAAGTTGAATTAAGATCACCCAAAGAAATAATGAAATTATCTCGACTAGGTTGTTTTCATCAATCAAAACTTTCTTTTTTAAGATCATTTTTGGAAGAATTCAAAGATTGGAAATATTCAAGAGATTTATTCGAATTAGATAAAAAAGGTTTTGGCAGGGCAGTTTATTCATTCTCTAAAAATAATAGAACGTATTCATTGGTTTGTTTTGCTAATGAAATAGAAGATGAGGAAAGATCAGATAGAGTTATTGCAACTAAATGGGATGCAGCATTCGCTCTACATGACGGAATACCATTAAAAGAAGATATTGAAAGACTTTGTGAGAACGTACCAAAGCAAGAAGTTGGAAGATTAAGTTATAAAGAACTTACTCTATCTAGAGCAAATAGATCAGTAAGATTATTCAATGAAGTGGTTGAGAGTTTATCAAATGGCAGGCAGCCTGACAAAAAAATTTTATTAAAAGTTGGATATTTATACAGAACCACAGCTGTTTATGGATCTGGTAAATTCGGACTGGCTGACAGATTCAGAATTAAAAATCGTTCAGAAATCAAAGGTCCATTTAGATTAGAAATGATGTTGGTTTACTTAGTTCGTCAGTTTACATTTGATCAAATTAATCATATTGCAAAAAATAAAAATCCTAAAAATTTTGTTGAATTAGATAAAGAAATTGCAAAAGGTTTAGGAATTGGAAATTCCACAGGACTTGGTATGGCTCCTTTTATAGTTAATCATCCAACCTTATTAAATAATTGGGTACAATCTAGAGAAAATATACTTAAAAAAATAAGAGAGATAGAAATAGTAAAAGAGGGAGAATTTAAGATTTTCTACGACTGCTTAATCAAATCGATCTATAATGTAGAAAATTGGAATACAGATAGTAAATTTCAACAAAGTAAGATTAAACAATTATTAGAAGATCTAAATAAAACTATTAATTATTTAAATACAGTAGATAAAAAACAGAAGCACCTCTTTAACGTAATTTATAAATGGATAGAAACCGAAGTTTGTGAAGAATGTTTAGAATATGTAGTATCAATGTTTATGGAGCCTTTTGATAAAATTGTAAAAGAATTTATAAACGAAATGAGCGCAGATGAGGATAAACATTTTACAATACCAAGCCAGAGGTCTGTTATTCAACTTAGAGATATTTTAGAAAATCATTACTCAGAATTACTAAAATTAGATTTTAATAAAAAAGAAAATAATCATAATTTTTGGTTTATATCTAAAAATAAAGAAGAACCAAGAATAGCTAATAGGTTTAAAATGAATGGCTCTGAATTAGAACAACCTTTGGCTATAGCAAGAGATATAAAAAAACTATATGAGAGAGTTATAGTTTCTAAAAACAGTCAAACCATAGCTGAATTTTTAATTGAAAATGATAATTTAAGACATGTTGTTAGAAGAGCTTTTATAATTGAAAAATTTCCTTACTCAGAAATTTTAGACAATACTATTGGGGAAAAATTAATGCCAATTGATATGTTAAGGCTCAAACTTTCATTTTTTGGAGCTGTAAAATTTGATCCTAGGTCAGATAAATGGCTGAGAATTTGTATGTTTCAGGGCGCTCCATTAGCAAATCAACTTAAAAATTTTGACGATAAGTGGATTTATGATTCTTTAAATTAAATGAAATCTCTAAGTGAAATTGAAACAATATCTAAGCGCGCATCAAGAGCGAAAGGATTTAGTTGGGGCACCTCAGAAGAAATAGGAAAATGTATTAGGTTATTAGAATTATTTAGTTTGCCCGGTCTTAAAAATCTCAGTCAATATCTTAAGAATTATGATCAAAATAATTTTAAACAATTAAAACTCATTGCTAAAAATAACAATTCAGATGGAAAGTATCATTGTCCAATTAGTACAGGTGTTAGTTTTTTAGATCAAATCAAAATATTAGAAAAAAACAATACAATTGAATTTAATAAAATTGCATATCCACTTTTGTTTTTGCCTTTTGTAAGCAGAGCATCAGAAACTTTAGGTAAAAGAATACTTATAAAAATAGATGAAAAAGAGTTTATACTTAATTTTAATCAAAGTATTTTTTCAAATTATTCAAAAAATGAAATATGGGAAAATGCAAATAATATCTCAATTAATATTATGGAAAACGCTAATTTATTTAATAATAATGAATGGAATGAGATGACTAAATTTGAAAAAGAAACATTCGTAGATGAAAGTGAAGAATTAAAAGAAAAATCAGCAGGAGCAGGGTTAACAGATAATGATTAATGAAGAAAAAAATAAAAATGAAATTGTAGACAGTATATGCGAAGAATGTAAAAATGAAGAAGAGAGTGTTAAGCAGAACTTAATACTTACAGGATATAAAGTTTGCAACTCTTGTAAAATATCGAAGACTATTTTTCCTATTTAGCTAATATTTGAAATTGGTAAAGAATTCATTCTACTCATAACGAAAGAAATGGATAAAAGTGCAATTATCAAAAAAGATAAAAATATAATTCCAAAAGCTTTAAAATTAGACTTTAAATTTAAAATGTGTTTCGTAGAAATAATTAGAGTTGCAAATATCCAGAATTGAGTTAAGAAAATTATAGGTATAACAAGTTCAGGAGTTACAGCAAAAAATCTTATTAAACCAGGTGAATGAGCGTAGCCAACTCCTATAAGCACTCTTTTGAACGGAATTTTTGAATTTCCGTCTGGAAATAATTTAACTCCTATAACATAAATCAAAATAGACCAAATTAACCATGTTACCAAAGCTGTTATTCCCGAAACCCCAATTGATGTTTTAACAAAAGTATTAGCCGCAACAGCACCTGCTACTCCATCTAAAATCATTATAAGGACTGCAAAATAAATAGCAGCTTCACCAAAATATTTTGGATCTCTAAAGATATTTCTGTCTAATTTTATACAGCTAACTACTATATGTAAAAATTGTCCAAACATTATTTGTTTTTTTTTAACAATAAGGGGGAGAATCCTCCCCCTTAAATAAATTTTTAACCTTTTACAACTTCTCTTGTGTTTGCATTGAATGATTCTTTGAAAGGAATATCAACCACAACAGCATCAACAGGTGTTCCTGGTTTATCTGAATATTTTTCAGGTAAATGAACTTTATATTTTGTTCCAACTTTACCTTTTGGAAAACCATTTGCATTTAAAGTTCCATCAAAAGGCACATAACCCATAGCAATATTAGTTTTCTTTTCAGGATGCCACCAAGGAGAAGTTATAAAGCCTATTGGTTCACCGCCACCTTCTCCTGAAATTAACCAAAAGTCAGGTGCATAATCATCAATAGGTTTACCACCTAACTCTAAACCAACTAATTGAAGTTTATATGGTTTTTTACCTGCTTTAATTTCAGCTCCCATTGCTTCTAGAGCTTTTTTTCCAACATAGTCTCCTTTTTTATTCCACTCACCTTTGCCTGCTAGTGAAACTTGATAACCTAAATTGCATTGAAAAGGATTGTGTTGATGATCCATGTCTTGTCCCCAAGAAAGAATTCCAGCTTGAATTCGTCTATGGTGAGCTGGGGCTATTACCATTAGATTATGTTTTTTACCAGCATCAAGAACTGCATTCCACATATCTTCAGCATATAAAGTGGACTCTCTTAAATAAATTTCATAACCAGATTCACCAGAAAATCCAGATTGGGAAATTATACAACTTCTTCCTCCAATTTTAGCTGAAGCTAAACCATAAAAAGGTATATCTTCAAAATTAACTTGATCACCACAGAGATCTTTCATTAATGCTTTTGATTTAGGACCTTGGATTTGCACTGGCGAAACATCTATTTCATGTATTTCACAATTAAACCGACCATCAGCATTAACTCCTTGTAGGTACATTCCAATATCACTATCAGATAAAGAAAACCAAAATTCATCATGTGAAATTCGTAAAAGAATAGGATCATTTAAAACTCCACCATATTGGTTACACAAGATAACGTACCTTGCTTTCATAGGTGAAATTTTTGTTGCATCTCTTGTAATTACATAATCAACAAACTTTTCTGCATCTGGGCCTTTGACCTGTATTTGTCTTTCCACAGCAACGTTCCACATAGTTACATGATTTACAATTGCATCATACTCAACCATTGCTCCACCATCTTCAGGTTTTATATATCCTCTCGGATGGTAAATACGATTATATACTGTTGCTCTCCAGCAACCTGCCTTCATAGACAAATGCCAATAGGGTGATTTTCTTACCCTTGTTGAAATTAGCATTTCTACTTTTGTTGGTCCGCTTTGTCTTAAATTATACGGAACTTTTCTGTCAGTTTGATCAACTGACGTTACATGTCTCATTTTATTATAGTCAAATTCATTAGACATATTTATTCTCCATCAACCACTTGTTAGTTTCCTTCAAGCCGCCGAATGTATAAATGTGGAAGTTATCACTATGTGATTTTACTTTTCCAATTAAATCATTAGGGTCTTTAGGTTTCATTAAATCTAATGCCTTACTAAAATTAGATTTAAGAAAATTTAAGGAATTTTTTGCCCCTACAATATTTGCAAACTTTATTAAGCTTGAAATTTTTAAAGGTCCAGTAATTCCAACATGAACTGGTATTGTTTGTTTAGCTATAAATTCTATTATTGGCTGAGGGTTTAATAACCACTGAGTAACTATATAGTCAGCATAAGGCTTTTTATCATTCATAGCTTTTTCTAATTTTAAGTCCGATATATCAGGACTCCCTTCAGGATGTCCAGCAATTCCAATCTTCAGATCCTCAAAATAACCAGTTTCTAAAACTTGGATTGAACTATCAAAATCCCCGATTGGCTCTCTACTTCCGCCAATAATTAAGACCTGTTTAGTCCCTCCGTCTTTACATCTAGAAACATATTCTTTTAGTTGTACTTCATTTTCAATTGATCTTGCTGGAAAATGAGGAATCGGATTAAATCCCTTTTTCACTAATTTCTCAGCTTGTTCTGCAGTTTCCTTAAAATCACCACCAGGTAAAAGAGTTATATAAACATCTTTTAATTTAGGCAGATTCTCAAGGTCCGTAACAGGGCCTATCTCAATAGAAAAATTCATTCGAGATATTTAGTTATTTTAAATTAACTGTCTATAAAATTCGGATGCAAGAATGCACAATGAAGATTATCTTTTTGTTCCTCTATGTTTTTGTATTCTTCGACCGTATTCTTGGGTGATTCTGTCAAAAATTATAGCTAGAGCTACAATAGCTAACCCATTAAACAATCCTAAGGCTAAATATTGGTTTGATATAGCTCTTAAAATCGGAACACCCAACCCTTTTACACCAATCATAGATGCTATAACAACCATAGCTAGCGCCATCATTATTGTTTGGTTTACACCAGCAAAAACAGTAGGAAGAGCTAAAGGAATTTGTACAGTTTTTAATTTTTGTAATTTTGTCGCGCCAAAAGCTTCACTTGCTTCTATTGTTTCTTTGTCAACTTCTCTTATACCTAAATTTGTTAACCTTATAACTGGCGGTATAGCATATATGCAAACTGCAATTAAGCCAGGAATTTTTCCAATACCAAGCAACATCAATATAGGAATTAAATAAACAAAACTAGGAATGGTCTGCATCATGTCTAAAACAGGAAGCATTGCTTTTTCAACTCTGTTAGATCTTGCCATCAGTATTCCTATCGGTATTCCAACGGCTATACACATAATTGTGCATACTGTTATTATTGCTACTGTTGCCATGCAGTCTTTCCACATACCAAAGTATCCAATCAACATAAAAGCGATCATACTTCCAATTACAAGCTTCCAACTTCTTGAACCCAGCCAAGCTAATGCACCAAGAGCCAGTAATATTATTGGCCAAGGTGTTGCTAGTAATAATTTTTCTAACCTAATTAAAAAAAATAATAATGGATCAAAAAAGGCTTCTATACCATCGCCATATGCTCTAGAAAATTCTCTAAACGTATGATCAATCCCTTTTCTTAATTCCATTAGGGATGTACGTTGCATCACTGGAAACTTAGTTAAAAATTCCATTAAATTCCTAAAAAATTAACGAGCCTATAATTAAATAGGCTCGTTAAATAAATTATATCTTAAAGACCAGCTTTGATTTTTTTAGCAGCTGCTGAAGATACCCACTTAGTCCAAACACCTTCATGCTTTTTTAAAAATTCAATTGCTGCATCTGAACCTTTAGCTTGGTTATCTGCCATGAACACAAGCATTCCATTCATTACTTCTCCTGGATAAGTACGTTTTTCAACATAACTTAAAGCTTCTTTTCCTCCAGTTTTAGCAAAGTTTGCAGTAACGATAGAATTAACTTCAGATTTTGTCCATGCAGTTGGCTTAGGATTTGCACAATCTTGTTCAGCTAATGTTATACAGTTATCCCAATTATCTCTTCCTGCGAATGGCACTCCGAAATCAACTGGAATTAAACCATATTTTCCAACCATTGATGTTGGGTTCCAGTAATAACCTAACCAAGTATTTCCTGAATCAGCTGCTTTAGATATTGTACCATCTAAACCTGCCGCAGAACCTGGATCAATTAATATCCATCCTTTTTTTTCCATTTCAAAAGCTCTGAAAAGATTTGCATTAGCTAATTGACATCCCCATCCAGCTGGACAACCAACAAAAGCTCCTTTTGAAGGATCTTCTTTAGCCGGGAACCATTCAGGATGTTCTAAAATTTCCATTGCTGTCATACCTTTTATTTTAGGGTGTTTTTTAACAGTTCCTGGAGTTATCCACCAACCTTCACCAAGACCAGTAATAGGCGCTCCATTCGCAATGATTAATCTTTTTTCTGAAACAGCTTTTTTTAAAGGTGTGTAAACAGCATTTGCCCATTGTTCAGGGTTCATGTCTGGCTCACCTTTTTCATCCATAGAAGTAAATGTAGGCATAGTTGCACCTGGTATAAGCTCAACCTCACAACCGTAACCTTTTTCTAAAATGATTTTATCAACGTTTGCCATTAATTCAGCTGATGCCCAGTTTTGCTCAGCAATAACTAATTTTCCGCATCCAGCGTTAGCAATTCCACTAAAAGAAGTGAAACCAAGAAACACCAAAGCAGAAATAATTATATTTTTTATTTTCATTTTTTCCCTTTAATTAATTAATTAGGTGATATCAGAACACAAAGATAAAAAAAAAGCAAATATCTTTCAACTGATAGTTGTAGACAAAATGTTTTTGCAAAGGTTTTAATTTAAAATTAAGATTAAAAATCAAATTTATGAAAAAAGATTTAATAAAAAGATTAAATGAAGGCCCAGTTCTTTGTGCTGAAGGATATTTATTTGCAATGGAAAGAAGAGGGTATTTACAAGCAGGAGCGTTTGTTCCTGAAGTAGTATTAGAACATCCAGAGGTAGTTTCACAGTTGCATAGAGAGTTTATAAGATCAGGTAGTGAAGTTGTTCAAGCATTTACTTATTATGGACATAGAGAAAAGCTTAGAATAATTGGAAAAGAAAAACTTCTTGAACAACTACAAAAAAATGCGTTAAAAATTGCAAAGGATGCAAGAGATGAGTTTAAAGATCTTGATTTATTAGTAGCTGGAAATGTTGCTAACACAAATGTTTATGATCCAAAAGATAAAAAAAGTAATATTGAATGTCAAAAAATGTTCGAAGAACAAGTTGCTTGGGCTAAAGAAGCTGGTGTAGATTTCATTATTGCTGAAACTATAACTTGGGTAGAAGAATTAAAAATTGCACTTAAAGTTATAAAAGATGCAGGACTCATTGCTGTTTGCAATTATGCTTTTAGAAGAGACGGCAAAACTAGGGAAGGAACTTCCCCAGGTGAAGCATGTAAAATTTTAGAAGATAATGGAGCTGATGTTGTTGGTTTAAATTGTTTTAGAGGTCCAAAAATGACAATGAAACTTTTACCAGAAATAAGAAAAGCAGTTTCTTGTCATGTTGCTGCCTTGCCTGTTCCATACAGAACTACTGAAAAAGATCCTGGATTTTTAAACCAAAAGGATGAAGGGTGTGATTGTATTCCTGGAGGAAATGCATTTCCTGTTGCGTTAGATAATTTATATTGTAACAGGTATGAAATGGCAGAGTTTACCAAAGAATGTGCAGAAAAAAAAATAAATTTTATAGGAATATGTTGTGGTGCAGAACCTCATCATGTTAGGGAAATGGCAGTTGCTCTAGGAAGAAAACCAATTTCTTATAAATACTATCCAGATATGTCCAAACATTATGCACATGGGACTGACTCATCTTTAAAAAAACATAATACAGACGCCGCAAAAACTTTATAAAGGAAGTTTATGGAAAAACATGCCAAGGTAGTTATAATTGGTGGAGGAGTAGTTGGCTGTTCCATACTTTATCATCTTTCGAAATTTGGTTTAAAAGATTGTATACTATTAGAAAGAAATGAACTTACTTCAGGATCATCTTGGCACGCTGCTGGAAATGTTCATGTAATCTCAAATGATCCAAATATTTCTAAAATGATGGCCTATACGATCGGTCTTTACAAAGAAATAGAAAAAGAGTCAGGTCATTCTTGTGGATTTAAACCAAGTGGAGGATTTTACTTAGCTTCAAATGATGTTTGGGCTGAATATCTCAAAAGAGAAAGATCAAAGGCTAGATATATGGGTTTAGATCAGGAGTTCATTTCGCTCGAAGAAGTAAAAAAGAAAAACCCATTAATTGACCCATCTAGATATCTATTAGCACTATGGGATCCAATAGACGGAGAAGTTGACCCATCAGGAGTAACCTATGCCTTTGCTAAAGCTGCCAAAGCTCATGGAGGAAAATATTATACACACACAGTTGTTAAAGACACAAAACAAAAAGAAGATGGTTCATGGAATGTTGTAACAGATAAAGGAAATATTAATGCAGAGATTGTAATAAACGCTGGAGGATTATGGGCAAGAGAAGTTGGCAATCTAGCTGGATTAAATTTACCTGTTCAGCCTATGGAACATCATTATTTAATTACAGAAGCTATACCGGAAATTGAAGCATTGGGAGATCAGAGACTTCCAATTGGAACAGATTTTGAAGGAAATATTTATTTTAGACAAGAAGGAAAAGGTATGTTGCTCGGTACATATGAGCAAAAGTCTACTCCTTGGAAAGTAGAAGGAACTCCAATGAACTTTGGACATGAACTTTTAGAACCAAAATTAGATAATATTCAAGATAGATTAGCTATTGGTTTTGAAAGAATGCCAGCATTAGAAAAAGCAGGAATAAAAAATATTGTAAATGGACCATTTACTTTTGGTCCTGATGGTAGCCCTTTAATTGGTCCTGTTCCTGGGATGAAAAATTATTGGGTGGCAGTTGGAGTTATGGCTGGTTTTTGCCAAGGTGGAGGAGTCGGAAAATGTATAGCTGAATGGATTATAGATGGTGAACCATCAATAGATGTTTGGGCAATGGACGTTGCAAGATTTGGAGATTATGCGTCACCACAATATGGAACGATTAAATCTTCAGAAAATTATGAAAGAAGATTTATAATGACTTTTCCAAATGAAACTTTACCAAAAGGTAGAAAACAAAAAACAACAACTTTATATGATCGTTTTGTAAATCAAGGAGCTGTGATGGGAGATTCTTTTGGTTTAGAAAATGTTTTATGGTTTGCTAATAACAAAGAGGATGCTTATGAAGAACCAACAATTAAAAGATCAAGATCTCACAATTATGTTTCTAAGGAAGTCATAAATGTAAGAGAAAATGTGGGAGTTATTGAAGTTGCTAACTTTTCAAAGCATGAATTTAAAGGTCCAGATGCTAGAAAATTTTTGGATCATATAATGGCTGGAAAATTACCAAAACCTGGAAGAATTTCTTTAACACCAATGCTTACATACAGGGGAAAACTTTATGGCGATCTAACTGTTGCATGTTTTGATGAAAATGAATTTATGGTTTTTGGATCTGGAGCGGCACAAGAAATGCATAGAAGATGGTTTGAAAGTCATTTAGATAAATTTAATTTACAGTACAAAAATAAATCAGATGAGTTCCACGGACTTGGTATTGCAGGCCCAAAATCTAGAGAGTTACTTCAAAAAATTGTTAGAGAAGATGTTTCTAATAATAAATTTAAATTTAGAGATTCAAAAAAAATGTTTGTTGCAGGAGTTCCAGCTATAGTAAACAGAATATCCTTTACCGGTGAGCTTGGATATGAAATTTATGTAGCTCCACATTTTCAATTAAAATTGTACGAAGAATTAAGTGAAGCTGGGAAAGAATTTAATATAAAACCTTTTGGAGGAAGGGCGCTAATGTCAATGAGGCTTGAAAAAAATTGGGGAGCTTGGACTTTAGATTATAGGCCAGATTTTACAGCAAAAGAGACTGGTCTAGATGCATTTATTAATTGGGACAAAGATTTTATTGGTAAAGAAAGCGCTAAAAAAGACCAAAGTGAAAATAAACTTGTACCATTAATAGTTCAAACAAATGAAATTGATGTAACTAACAATGAAGCTGTAATGAAAAACGACAAGAGTATAGGATACGTCACTTCAGGCGGTTTTGCTCATTATGTAAATAAAAGTATTGCTTTCTCATATGTCAATAAAGAGGAAATTAAATTTGATAAAGGAATTCAAATAGAAATTAATGGAGACTTGTTTAACTGTTCAATAATTAAAGAGCCACTTTACGATCCAAGTGGGCAAAAGATGAGAAGCTAATGGCTCAAAAAGATGTAGGTAATAAAGTACCTATTTATAAACTTAAAAAAACTGAAGAGGTCATGAAATATTATGATGAGTGGGGAGAAGGAAATAAATATGACAAGGATATGGAAGATTGGAATTATACTGGTCCTAAAGAGACTTCAGAAGTTTTCATTAAATATCAAAAAAATAAAGATGCTAAAATTTATGATGCAGGATGTGGAACGGGGCTAGTAGGTGTTGAATTAAAAAAATATGGTTTTTCAAACTTTTATGGGGCAGATCTCTCACAAAAATTATTAGATTTAGTTCCCACAGGTCTGTATAAAAAATTAAATAAAGTAGACTTAAACAAAATTATTCAAGAGGAAGACAATCTTTATGATGCCGTAATGTGTGTTGGCACATTCACATTTGGTCACGTAAAACCACCTGCATTAGATGAATTTATTAGGATTACCAAAAACAAAGGTCTTATTTGTTTTACAATTAACGAAGGAATTCACGAAGAGTATGGTTTTGATAAAAAAATAAAACAACTAAATGAAGATAAAAAATGGAGAGAAGTGGAATTTTTTAAATCAAATTACATTGCCAGTAAAGATGTTAATGCATGGTTAGGTCTTTACGAGGTTCTCAAATAATGTCTGAAATTTATAATATTATTGATAAAAAAAAATTAGATGTAGTAAAAAAACCTATTAGTAAAGCGCATGGACTTCCAAATGAATGTTATACAAGCAAAGAATATACATTAGTCGAAAGAAAAAAACTTTTTGAAGACAAATGGGTTGTTGTGGGTGTTGCAAGTTCTTTACCTAATATTGGAGACATAAAACCTTTTGATCTTTTAGGAATTCCTTTGTTGTTATTAAGAAATAAAAAGGGCCAAATTAAAGTATTTCATAATATTTGTAGTCACAGAGGTTCTAAACTTGTTACAAAATTATGTAAAAACAAAAATATTATAAGATGTCCATATCATTCATGGTCATACAATTTAGATGGCGACTTAATTGCCACTCCACACATAGGTGGAATGAACAAACATAAAACCAAAGGTTTTAAAAATTATAAAAGTAATTTGAAAGAAATAAAATCGTCCGTATGGTTAGATTTAATTATAATAAATATTAATGGTAATGAGATACCTTTTGATAAATATATAAAACCACTAGATGATAGATGGTCTACATTATGGTCTAAAAAAGATAGAAAATTAATAAGACACTCAAATGATTTTGGATATTTTAAATTAGAAGCAAAATGCAATTGGAAATTTGCTATTGAAAACTATTGTGAAAGTTACCACTTACCGTGGGTTCATCCTGGGCTAAATTCTTATTCAAAAATAGAAGATCATTATCATATTCAAGGTTTGCCCAATCGATTTGCTGGACAAGGCACCGTTGTATATAATCCAAGACTTAAGGGTAAAAATAAACTTCCATGTTTCCCTAGCTGGCCAAAAAATAAAGAACATGTTGCTGAGTATGTGGCATTATTTCCAAATGTAATGCTAGGTATACATAAAGATCATTACTATGCTTACTGGCTAGAACCAGTTAATCATGAATATACTATAGAGCATATGGAATTATATTATGTTGGCGAAGAAGCTGCCAACTCAAAAAAAATTTAAATCATTAAGAAAACAAAATCACAAACTATGGGAAGGTATTCAAAAGGAAGATGTTGATATCATACAAAGAATGCAGATCGGAAGAAATTCTCCCGTTTATAATGGTGGAAATTTTTCTCCAATTATGGATAATCCCACTCACCATTTTCATAAATGGGTTGCTACTAACTTGATATAAAATTATGTACAGACCTTTACCAAATGAACTAACAATAAAAAACTCACCAATCGAAGGACTGGGTCTTTTTGCTACTAAAGATATTAAAGCAAATACTTTTATCGGGATTACTCATATCAGAGATGAACAGTTTGAAAATAAATATATAAGAACACCTTTAGGAGGTTTTTATAATCATTCAAATGAACCTACCGTAATGAGAATGGTATCCAATATGTTGCCAACTTTAAAATTTGGTGATCCAATTGACACAAAAGCCAAAGCAAAAAGGTTTGATGAAAATGATACTAATAGAGAAAACATGTATTATAATTTAAGTGAGAAACCTAATGCAAAATATATGTTTATGGTATCTGTTAAAGATATAAAAGCTGGCGAAGAGCTTACAGCAAACTATAATCTATATACTTATCCAAAAACTGGTGTTGGCATACAGATGCTTTAATTGAATGAAGTTCAATAGAAAAATTAATCCTAACATTAAACCAAATCAAAATTTCATAACAAAAAAAAGATTAAGAGAGGATGAAATTAATTTTCAGAAACTTAGATCTTACAGGCTGGATAGAGTTAAAAAAGAATTAGAAAAAAATAATTTAGAAGCTTGTATACTATTTGATCCAGTGAATGTTAGATATACTTTAGACTCTGTAAACATGAGCGTTTACAATATGCATAATCTTACTCGATACTGTTTTATACCAGTGAATGGACCGGTAATACTGTATGAGTATTTTAATTGTGAAATATTATCTAAGCATTTAAATTTAATTGATGAGATCAGGCCAGCAATTACTTGGGATTATTTTAGCAATGGCGACCAAGCAAGTGTACAATTAAAAAAATGGGTTAATGAGATTAAAGATTTATCAAATTCTTACTTTAAAAGTAAAAAAGTAGCAATTGATGTTATTAATGGTCCAGCAGTGACAGCTTTAAACAAAGTAGATATTGATGTAGTAGATGCTAAATTAATTCTTGAACAAGCGAGAGTTATAAAATCTCCTGAAGAGTTAAAATGCATGAAGGCTGCAATAGAAGTTGCTGAAATTGGTGTTACGAAAATGCGTAAAGAATTAAAAGCTGGCATGACCGAAGATGAACTTTGGTCAATTTTACACAAAACAAATATCGAACATGGCGGTGAATGGATTGAGTGTAGAATACTTTCATCTGGTGAAAGAACAAACCCATGGATGCAAGAAAGTAGCAACAAAGTTATTCAAAGTGGCGAAATTGTTGCATTCGATACTGATATGGTTGGTCCTTATGGTTACTGTGCCGATATATCGAGAACATTTGTAGAAGGGAATAAATTTAATAATGAACAAAAACAGTTATACAAAATGGCAACAGACCATATTAATCATAATGCTAGATTAATCAAAAATGGTGTATCATTTAAAGAGTTTAGTGAAAAATCATGGAAACTTCCTGAAGAATACTATGGTAACCGATATTCATGTATGATTCATGGAATCGGCCTTTGTGATGAGTGGCCGCAAATAAAATATCCTACAGACGGAGGCCAAAGAGAAGGTTATTTTGAAAAAAACATGACCATAACAGTTGAGACTTATATTGGTAAAGTAGGTGGTAGAGAGGGTGTTAAACTAGAACAACAGTACTTAGTTGGTGAAAATAATCTTGAACTTATGTCACATCATCCTTTAGAACATATATAATGAAAATAATTTTAGTAATGGGATTGCCCGGTGCAGGCAAAACAACTTTAGCAAATGAGTTAGCCAAATTGATTGAATGTAAAAGGCTGAATGCTGATGAAATAAGAAAAGCTGCAAATGATTGGGATTTTTCAGAAGAAGGAAGAAAAAGACAGTCAAAAAGAATGTCTAATGAGGCTCTTAAAATAAAAGAACAAGGTAATAATGTTATTGCTGATTTTATTTGTCCTACACCAGAGGCAAGAGAGTTGTTTCCAGCAGATTATATTATTTGGGTAGATACAATTAAAGAAGGAAGATTTGAAGATACAAATCAAATGTTTGTAAAACCAGAAAAATTTAATTTTCATGTTACAACACAAGATGCTAAACTGTGGGCATCTAAAATTAAAGAGGATTTAAAATAATGTCTTATCGATGGGATAATAAAAAACCAACAGCTCAAATGTTAGGAAGATGGCAACCTTTTCATGATGGTCATTATGCTTTATTCGAAGAAATAATAAAAAAGACTGGTCAAGTTTGTATACAAATAAGAGATGTTCAAGGAGTAGAAGACAATCCTTTTGATTTTGAAACAGTTAAAAAGAAAATAGAAGAAAGATTAAATCCAAAATACGAAGGTAGATTTAAAATTATGTTAGTACCTAATATTACTAATATTTGTTACGGAAGAGGTGTAGGCTATAAAATAGAAGAAATAGTTATGCCTGAAGAAATTCAAAAAATTTCAGCAACCAAAATTAGAGCCAAAATGAGAGAAGATGGTGAACTAAAGAACAAATGAACAATAGACTTAAAACTATTGTTGACTTAGAAAAATACCCAATTCAAGATTTAAATTCAACAAAAATAAAAGAAATAATTAATAAATGTAAAACTGATCTAGATCAATTTAGTTGTTCAACTATTCCTAATTTTATACTTCCGAAATCTTTAGAAAGAATGAATTTAGAGTTAGAAAAACAAGTCGATAAAGTTTATATGTCTAACGAAAGCATCAACCCATACTTACATTCTAAAGATGATTCTTCATTAGAAAAAGATCACCCAAAAAAAATATTTTCTAAACGATATAATGGATATTTAAACTCAGATCTTTTTGACAAAAATTCTGAGATGAAATTTCTTTATCAACAAGAAGAACTTTTACAATTTGTATCTTCATGCGTCGGAATATCGCCAATTTATAGATGGGCAGACCCTTTAGCTTGTCATGCTTATAATGTAATGAATCCTGATGGCATTCTTCCGTGGCACTTTGATAGTTGTGAGTTCACTTTGAGTATAATGATCCAAAAACCTGAGAAAGGTGGAATATTTGAATACTGTCCATATATCAGAGAACCTGGAAACGAAAATTTTGAAGAAGTCAAAAAAGTATTATATGGAGATCGTAAAAGAGTTCGGCAGCTAAGTTTAGAACCAGGTGATTTACAAATATTTAAAGGTCGATACACTCTTCATAGAGTTACAAAAGTAGAAGGAAATCGTTCAAGATATCTTTGTATACCTGCTTATGTTTTGGATCCTTGGAGAGTTAATACACCAGAACACTCACGAGCTATATATGGAAAAGTGTTACCAATTCATCTAGAGAGAAATAAACCAAGAGCTGATGGTCTGGCTGATTAAATGATCAAAAATATTGCTGTAATTGGAACGGGAGTAATAGGAACAGGCTGGATAATAAGATTTTTAGCTCACAATAAGAAAGTTACAGCATACGATAAAAATTTAAAATTAAAAAAAAATATCATTAAAGAAATAAAAAATTCTCAACCATATGTTAAAAAGTTATTTAATAAAAAAAAAATTAATCTAAGTAATTTTGAATATGTAAATTCAATAAAAGAAGCGGTAAAATCAGCAGATTTTATTCAAGAAAATGCAGTTGAAAATTATAAAATAAAAACGAAGTTAATGAACGAAATAGGCAAGTATTCAAAGCCTAATGCTATTATTTCCTCTAGCTCTTCAGGTCTGCTCCCAACAAAAATATATTCTAAATGTAAATTTCCAGGCCGAACGATGATTGGGCACCCTTTTAACCCAGTATATTTATGCCCAGGAGTAGAAGTGGTACCTGGAAAAAAAACACAAAAAAAATTTCTAAATAAAGCTAATAAATTTTATAAATCAATTTCAATGAATCCAATTATGGTTAAAAAAGAATTACCAGGTTATTTGGCTGATAGACTTCAAGAAGCTCTTTGGAGAGAGGCTTTACATATAGTTAACGAAGGATATGCATCTACTAAAGATTTAGATAGAGCAATTGAAGATGGACCAGGGCTAAGGTGGTCTTTAATGGGAACCTTTTTAACATTTCATTTAGCTGGAGGAAAGCAAGGAATGAAGCATATGTTAAAACAATTTGGACCAGCTCTAAAACTTCCTTGGACCAAATTAAAAGCGCCCAAACTTTCTAAAAAATTATCGGCTATAATTATTGATGGCACTAAACAACAAGCTAAAGGAAAATCTGTGACAATGATATCAAATATAAGGGATGAATATTTAGTTAATCTTCAAAAGTTAAGAAAAAAATATGAAGACAAAATAAGAAAATGAGAGTAATAAAATATTAATGAATGTTTTGGTCAAAAATTTAGGCAATGGCATTAAAAATATTACAATAAATGACCCCAAAACTTATAACTCATTATCATTTGCAACTTTAAGATCTCTTTTAAATACTTTTAAAAAACTTGATAAAGATAGCACAACTAAAATAATAGTTTTAGAAGGTGCGGGAAAAGGTTTTAGCGCTGGTCATAATTTAAAAGAAGTAAAAGGTTTAAAGAAAAGATCTAAATATCTTAAACTATTTAATCTTTGTTCAAAGTTGATGCTTCAAATAGTTGAAGGAAGAAAACCAGTTATAGCAAAAGTACATGGGGCAGCTTATGCTGCTGGATGCCAACTAGCAACAAGTTGTGATTTAGCTTACAGCACTAAAGATGCAACATTTGCAACACCTGGAGTTAATATTGGATTATTTTGTAGTACGCCAATGGTTGCCGTTAGTAGAAAAATCAGTAGAAAAAGAATGATGAAAATGCTTTTAACCGGCGAGCCCATTAACGCAAAATATGCAAAAGAAATAGGATTAATTAATGATTGTTTTTCAAAAACAAATCTTAACAAAGAAGTTTTAAAGGTTGCAAAAACAATTGCTTCTAAATCAAATTTAACAATAAAAATTGGAAAACAAGCATTTTATAAACAACTAGAAATGCCATTAAGAAAAGCTTATGCCTACACAAGCAGGATGATGACTTTAAATATGATGTCTAAAGATGCTCATGAGGGTATATCTGCATTTTTAAACAAGCGAAAACCCAAATGGAAAAATAAATGAATGATGATCAAATAAAAGAAATTCTTAAAAACTCTAAAACGATAGCAATGATTGGTGTAAGCTCAGAAAAAAAAGGGGAGGATCCTAAAAATTTAAAGAGAAAACCTGCAAACGTAGTTATGAAATATATGCAGGACTTCGGATACAAAGTAATTCCAGTTAATCCTTTTGCAGTTGGCGAAACAATAAATGGGGAAGTTGTAGTTGAAAGCTTAGATAAAATTTCAGAAAAAATAGATATAGTTGACATTTTTCGTCCATCTAAAGAAACACCTGGATTTGCCAAAGAAGCTGTTAAAATAAAAGCTAAAATATTATGGCTTCAATACGGAATTAAGCACGAAGAAGCAAAAAAAATTTCTGAAAACGCTAGTATGAAATATATAGAGAACAAATGTATTAAACAAGAATATCAAAAATTATTTCAAAAATCTAATCCAGTCTTTCCGGTACTTAAAAATTAGTAAAATTGTTTTAACGTTGATATTCAACGAATTTTTCCAAAGATTGTTTTAAGAACTTTTCATAAATCATTCCTGAATTATCAATTTTTGATTTATGCAAAAAGGAAGTATTCATTTTAAAATCATAAGATGGCTCAAAGAAGAAAGGTATAGACATTCTATCAGCTTTATTCCAAAGAACTCTATGGTTTGTAGCTTTGAATTTACCTTTACTTAAAAATTCAAGAGCTCTTCCAGTATTTACAACTAGAGCTTTTTTATTAAATGGAACATCATGCCATTTTTTATTTTTTCTGTTTTGAACTTGTAATCCTCCCATTTTATCTTGATATAATACTGTAAAAATCCCACTATCTACATGAGTCTCACAACCCAAAGCAATCCCGTCCTGTTTTGAAATTTCGACTGGTTTTGATTGATTTGGATAATAATTAAATCTTAAAGTACTCAGTGTTTTTAATCTCGAAAAAACTTTTTTTGATATAATAGGGTCATCTTTATAAATTTTAATTACACTTTTAAATAAAATCTCACTCAAAACATAAATATTATCAAAATATTGAGATAAAATTTTAATTGATTTTTTATCAATAGATTTATTTAAATTTAAATACTCTATATATCGATTTTTAATACTTTGAGCATATTTCCTAGTTACTTTTGTGTCACCTATGTCTAGACCTTCTTTTCCATTCACATCATTAGGGAAATAACCTCTATAAACATTTTTATTTTTGTTATTCCATTTTTTTGGGGATAATTTCTTTTTGTTTTGATCAGAAGAGTTAAAAAATTTATTTCCAACATTGGTTATATTTTGAATTTGTTTTTTGCTTATTCCATGATTGATTATCTGAAAAAAACCTACTTGAATGCATGCTTTTTCAATTTTTTTAATTATTTGTTTTGATTTATTTGAATTTAGATTTTTTAAAAGGGAAGAAATATCAATTGTTGGAATAAAATTTTTTTTCATTTATCTCATTGGTTTTTCTGTTGCTATAGATTGATCCTGTGCTTTTTCACGCATAAAAATATAAATACCACTTGAAACGATTATTAATATTCCTATTACTGTATTAGAAGTTGGAATTTCATCAAAATAATACCAACCTATTAAGGGCGACCATAATAATATAGAATATTCAAAAGGAGAAACCACAGCAGGAGACGCTATACTATAAGCTTTAAATAATAATAGGAAAGCTGCAGTTGCAGTTATTCCTGTTGTAATCATAAATAAAATAGAATTGTCTAAATCAATAAACCACTCTCTAAATATAAACTGAGAAGATGGATGGACAGATGTATTGAATTGACCGTCTCCAATAATAAAGTAAAAAATTATACTAAAAATTATTGCACCAATATAAAAAGTAAAAGTTTGCGTATATACACTATCTTTGTCTGAAGTTTTTTTAATTATTATCATCGATAAGGAATAACAAAATGCACATAAAATTGGTAATAAGCTTAAATAATCAAAATTACTAAAATCTGGGTTTAAGGTTATATAGACTCCGATAAATCCAACAGCTATTGCAGACCATCTTCTTGGTCCTATTTCTTCTTTTAAAAAAAAATGAGCAAACATTGTAATTAAAAAAGGTGTAACGAAAAATAAAGCAGTAGCCGTTCCTAAAGGTAATACAGTTAATGATATATAAAAAGAACTGAATCCAAAGAAAAAAAGAATTACACGGCAAAATGTTAAAATAGGATATTTGCTTTTAAATACAATTGGTTTTTTTGTTATAATTAAAAATAACAAAATAAGAATAAAGCTAACTACAGTTCTTACTAAATAAACTTCATAAAGTGAAACGAAGCTATAAATATGCTTCATAATCCCGTCTTGGACGGAAAAAACCATCATTGCTAATAAAATGAGAACTATTCCTCTTGGATTATTATTTTGAGTGCTCATTTACGGTCTATATCAGAAAAAAATAAATTTTAAATTTTAAAAATTTATGTCATATTCAGTTTATGATTTCAGAAGAAGATAAGATAATGATGGAAACCCTGTATTGGTGGGGAATTCCAACATTATTTAGATGCAAAAATGATCCTGATCCTAAAAACTGCGATATAGCTTTGGTGGGAGTCCCTCATAGCACAGGAAACGGCACAACTGAAAGAGACCAGCACTTAGGGCCAAGAGCGGTTAGAAACATTTCTGCAATGTTAAGAAGATCTCACTTTGATTACAAAATTGATCCCTGGAAAGATAATAAAATTCATGATCTGGGAGATGTTCCTTTTCCTGAAGCAAATAATAATGAAAAATGTATTGAGAGAATTTCAACTTTTTATGACCAAATTGAACAAGCAGAAAAACCAGTTGTGTCTATTGGTGGAGATCATTCTGTAACTGGAGGAATTGTACAAAGTCTAGCTAAAAAAAATTCCAAGTTAACTAAAGGAAAAAAAATAACTTTAGTCCATTTTGATGCTCACACAGATTGTTACGAAAAATTAGATCACTTTCTTGGTGCAAAAAAGTCAGCAGCACACTGGGCTTCATACTTAGTTAAACAAGGAAATGTTGATCCTCATACAAGTACCCAGATAGGAATAAGAGGAAATCCCAGAACATTAGATTGGCTGCAAGCAAGTTATGATATTGGTTATCAAGTTATAACCATGGATGAATATAAAGAGTTGGGTCATGAAAAATGTGTTAAAATGATTTTAGATAAACTAGGGGACAATCCTATTTATGTAACTTTTGATTTAGACTGCTTAGACGCAACAGTTGCACCAGGAACCGCAAATTTAGAGCCAGCATTTAGAGGATTTAATATAGACGAAGCAAGAAAACTTATACAAAGTTTAAAAGGAAAAAATGTAATAGGTGGAGATGTTGCATGTTTAATGCCAACAAAAGATAGTCCAAATAACATTACATCAATGGTTGCTGCTTCAATAATGTTTGAAATTATTTGTTTAATTTCCCTGAATCTAAAAAAAAATTAATTTTTTTTTAAATTTAGAAACATTCTTTTTTAGTAAATGGACAAGTTGTATAATGCACAACAGCTCCCACTGTTTTAGCTACACCTGTTACAGCCATGTCAGCAGTTGTTACAGCAGTACTACAATTTGAAAGCAGTATCATTGATAGAATACATAATATTAATTTAAATTTTATACGAATCATTTCAGAATTAATTTTATATTATTATTTTAAATTTATTAAGTTTTCTAAAAATCTAATAATTTTAATAAGAAAAATACAACTTGTTTACTTATAATCAATTTAATATTGAGTCTGCACCTTTTTCTGCAATCATTAAAGTTGGTGCATTTAAGTTAGCACTTGGTATTTCAGGCATTACCGATGCATCAATAACTCTTAAATTTTGAATTCCTTTTACTTTTAAATTTTCATCAACAACTGCCATATCATCAACTCCCATCTTACAAGTTCCACAAGGGTGATAAGCAGTTTCAGCTTTAGATTTGATATATTCATTTAACTCATCATCTGATTGTGCTTCTTTTCCTGGGCCAACTTCTTTTCCTGAATGTTTTGCTAAAGAAGGTTGCGCTAAGATCTTTCTTGCAACATGAATACATTCTCTAGTTTGTTTTAAATCATCTTCATCTTCCAAGTAATTAAATAAAATTTTAGGATAATCATATGGGTTTGATGAATTAAGAGTCACTAATCCTCTACTTTTTGGATGGTTAGGGCTAGCGTGTAATTGATAACCATGTGAGCTTGGGTTAACTAAACCATGATCTATAACAAAAGATGGAAAAAAATGAAATTGAATATTTGCGATTTCTCTCTTAGGAGAAGATTTTGCAAAACCTCCAGCTTCTAAAAAAGATTGAGAACATGGTCCAGATTTAGATAAAAACCATTGTATTCCAGCTAAAACTTTTGGAATTAGTTTGGTATATTTATAAAGAGTATCTGATGTTTTACATTCTTGCATAATGTATGTTTCTAAGTGATCTTGAAGGTTTCTACCTACACCTTTTACATCGTTAACAACATTAATTCCTTTATCTTTTAAATGATTTGCATCACCAATTCCAGAAAGCATTAGTAATTGTGGTGAATTAATTGAACCACCACTTAATATTATTTCTTTATTTGCATAAATTTTTTTAACTTTATTTTTAATTTTCACTTCAATACCTATGGCTTTTTTTCCATCAAAAATTATTTTTTCAACAAATGAATTTGAAAAAATATTTAAATTTTTTCTGCTTTTTACTGGGTTCAAATAATATCTAGCTACACTTGCCCTTTCTCCTTTATGAATAGTAGTATCAAACATTCCAAATCCTTCTTGATATTCACCATTCATATCAGGATTAATTTTATGACCAGCTTCAGAAGCCGCTTCTAAAAAAGAACTAAATAAAGGATTATTATTTTTTGATTGATTTACCGGTAGCAAACCAAAAGAACCTCTATATTGATTTTTTCCTTCAGACCATGTTTCGATTTTTTTAAAATAAGGTAAAATTTTTTCATAAGACCAAGATTTTAATCCAAAGTTTTCCCATCTTTCATAATCATTTCTGTTTCCTCGTACAAAAACCATTCCATTATGAGCAGAACAACCTCCAATCATTTTTCCTCTAGGGCAAAATAATCTTCTATTATTTAAATGTGGTTCTGGCTCTGAATAGTATTTCCAATTGTATTTTGGATCATGCATGGTGTAAAGAAGAGCAAGTGGCATTTTAACTTTCCAAATATCACTTGATCCACCTGCTTCAAAAATTGCAACTTTATGATTACTATTTTCGGACAATCTATTTGCTAGAACACATCCCGCTGATCCAGCGCCAACAATTAAATAATCATAATTCATTTAAGTGATGCTTTTAATAAATCTTTGTATTGAATGATATCTTTTATTTTGAAGCCTACTTTTTTTGCCTCTTCATCAAACTTTCTAAGCTTGATAGCTTCTTTAAAGAATTCTTCTTTTTCGAATGATTTAGCCTCTTTGCTATTTAATGGGCCTCCTTGAAGTTTAAGGCTTACAATTGATGCATTAGATAATCGATTATAATACTTTTTATTTCTTGAAAGATATCTTTTAGCTATAACGTGATGCTTTATTGGCTCAACTATTTCTCTTTTAAAAAATTTTTTTAAATATTCATAACCTATATCCTCATGTTTACCGTCTTGGTTTTTTCTGACTAGCTCATCAGGATCATCTAAAATGAAATGTCCATAATCATGTAATAAACACGAACAAACCAAATAATCTTTGCTCCTTGATTTTTCAGCCATCATTGCTGATTGAATCATGTGCTCAGAGATTGTTACATTTTCTCCTATATAAAGTGATTTATTATTTTTAAAGTTACTTATAATTTTTTCAACTATATCCATTAACTATTGCGGATGATCTCCTTCAATTGCAATTCGATCCATAATTCTCTCATGACCAAGTCCTCTTCCAGGGAAAAAATCAGTTAATCCTTGGTGTTGAGTACTTCTATTATCCCAAATAGCAACTGAATTTTCAGTCCATTTAAATCTACATGTAAAATCTAATCTTTCCTGATGTTCAAAAATCTTTTTTAAAATTTCATTACTTTCTTTTTGTTCCATACCAATAATTTTTTTTGTGTACATAGAATTAACATAAAGTATTTTTTTCTTTGTTTCAGGATGAGTTCTTACCATTGGATGTTCGTTTGAATATTCGTCTAAGTTACCATTACCTTCCATTTCTGTATATTTATCTACAAATGCTGCTGCACCTAATGAACTATGAATTGCTTTTTTTCCTTCAATTTTTTTTTTTATTTCTTCATCAAGTGTTTCATAAGCAATTTCCATATTTGAAAACATAGTATCACCACCTACAGGAGGAATTTTTCTTGATCTTAAGATTATCACTTTTGTTGGTTTAGGATTGTAACTTACATCTGTATGCCACGTTTCCCCCCATTGATGTTTTTCATCAGCTCCTTTAATTATTCTAATTATTTCTGGATAACCTTTAAGGCTTTTAACATAGATATGTTTTTCTAAAGGACCAAACTTTTTTGCTAAATTAATTTGTTCTTCACAAGTAATATCTTGATCTCTAAAAAAAAGAACTTTGTGTTCAAGCATTAGTTTATTAATTACTTCCCAGTTTTCTTTTGAGGAGTCTTTTAAGTTTATACCACTTATTTCTGCCCCTAATGCTCCAGATAATAATTTTACTTCCATCTTACTTTTTTAATTTTCCTATAAATTTTAAATTTTCATTTTTAAATTTTGCATTATTTTCACTAATAAAACTATCCATTATTTGTGTTCTTTGTTGATCAAATTCAGCCACTTTTCTTTTATTTAAATCAACATGAAGAGATAACATTTCTATAGTTGATGAAAGTTTTCTAGATTTTTTTTCAATCATTTCTAGTCTGAAATGCAGCCTCTTTTTGTCGTGATCAAAAAAAGTTAATACTATTTCAACTTCATTTCCTTCTTTGACTTCACTGTCATAGGTAGTATTAGTTTCAACAACCATTGTACTCATTCCACTTGTTTTTGCAGAATGTTCACCCATGTTAAATTTTTCTAGGATAACCTCCCATGCTTTATCAAAAATTAAGACATAGTATGCCATGTTGAGGTGTTTATTATAATCTGTCCATTCAGATTTAATTATTTGATTTGAAACATGAACTGTCATATTTTTATTTCCCAAGACTTAATTTGATAGTATAAATCTAATAATTAAAATGAACAATAAAGTATTTATATCTTGTGCTGTTACTGGTTCTGGTGATACAGCATCTAAACATCCAGATTTGCCAAAAACTCCTGAGCAAATTGCAACAGCTGCCATTGAGTCAGCTAAAGCTGGTGCAGCAATCGCGCATATTCACGTAAGAGAAGATGATGGACGTCCAAGTAGGAGGTTAGAGCTGTATAAAGAGGTTGTTGATAGAATTAGGTCTAGCGATACTGATGTTGTTTTAAATTTAACAACTGGAATGGGGGGCGATCTAGATATAGGGCAAGGAGAAAATCCATTAGAATTTGGTCCAATGACAGATATGGCAAATGTCATGGAAAGAATTGCTAATGCAGAACAATTTTTACCAGAAATTTGCACTCTTGATTGTGGAACTTTAAATTTTGGAGATAGTTCTGTTATTACAGTCAATACTCCAAATGACTTAAGAAAAGCCGCAAAAAGATTAAAAGAAATAAATGTTAAACCTGAGATAGAAGCATTTGATTTAGGCAATATGTGGTTTGGAGCTCAACTATATAAAGAAGGCCTGTTAAATGATCCACCAATGTTTCAGATGTGTCTGGGTATACCATGGGGAGCCCCAGCAACACCTCTAGCAATGCAAGCAATGAAAGATGTAATGCCAAAAGAAGGTATTTGGTCAGGATTTGCAATTTCAAAAAATGAAATGCCATTCGTAGCTCAAACAGTAATTATGGGAGGAAATCCTAGAGTAGGACTTGAAGATAATTTGTACTTAGAAAAAGGAAAATTAGCAACAAACGCTCAATTAGTTGAGAAAGCAATTAGAATTGTTACAGACCTTGGTGTGTCAATAATGACTCCCGCTGAAACGAGAGAAAAACTCAAGCTTAAAAATTATAAATAAAATTATTAAAAAAATATAAAGTGAAAGTGTGTCAACTTGATACACTATTTTAAGTTGATAAATAAAATTTAATTATTAGATAATCAATATGAATTTTACAAAAAACTATTTAATATGAAATTAATAAAATACTTCGCTAGCCTAACTATTTTAACTTTTCTTTTCACTAACGCTTTTGCTGCGAACGAAACTATAGAGATGCTAAATAAACAAGGCAATGAAACGATGGTTTACTCTAAAAAAGTTGTTAAAATAAATGTTGGAGATACAATA
The DNA here is from genome assembly GCA_902607115.1 of uncultured Pelagibacteraceae bacterium. Classification (GTDB taxonomy): domain Bacteria; phylum Pseudomonadota; class Alphaproteobacteria; order Pelagibacterales; family Pelagibacteraceae; genus Pelagibacter. The sequence continues at coordinate 42,286 of CACLIZ010000002.1, forward strand.
TTATGGAAAGCAACTGACAAAGGTCACAATGTAGAATTTATCAAAGGCGGTGTACCAGAAGGAGTAGAAAAATTTAAAACTAAATTTAACAAAGATTCAGAGTTTACTTTCACCATACCCGGAATATATGCTTATTGGTGTACACCTCATAAAAATATGGGAATGATTGGATTTGTAGTAGTTGGAGACGATAAATCTAATCTTGAAGCGATTAAAAAAATACGATTTTCGGCAAAATCAAAAAAAATTGCTCCAGATTTAATCAACTCTTTGTAAAATTAATCCAATCTAGTAGCATTTCCATCTACAGGAATAGTTTGTCCTGAAATCCTTTCACCATCTCTAGAAATTAAAAAAGAACACAATTTTCCTATATCTTCTTCATAAATCCAACAGTTCATTGATGCCATAGACACAAAATCTTTTTCTATTATTTTTTTTGAGATTTTTAAAAATTTAGCCTTATCTCTTATAACTCTTACCATTCTATCTCCTTTAATAGTTCCAGGACAAATAGCATTTACTCTAATTTTAAATTTTCCTAGCTCCATTGCTAATGTTTTGGTAACTCCTATTATAGCCCACTTACTGGCAGCATATGGAGATCGTAAAGGAAAACCCATAATACCAGCACCTGAAGAGATATTTATAATTGATCCACTTTTGTTTTTTTTAAGCATAGGTATAGCTAGTTTTGTAAAATAAAAATGACTTACTACATTAATCTTTAATGTTTTCTCCCACTCATCAGAACTTAATTTTTCTAAAGATCCAGTAGGTCCAGCAACTCCGACATTATTAATTAATGCATCGATTTTATTTGTTTTTTTTATAATTTTATCAAATAAATCTGAAACTTCATATTCATCTGAAGCATCACATTCATAAGAAAAAAGTCTTTTATTATTTAATGGATGTTTTTGAATTTTTTTTAAAGATTTAATATCTATATCACAGAGGTAAACAATAGCACCTTTTGAGAGGCAAACCTTTGCAATTGCCCACCCAATTCCAGAAGCGCCTGCTGAAATAATGATTTTTTTATTATGAAGACTTAACGGCATTAGCCATATGTTCTTTTGTTAATGCTTTTGAAAGTTCTTTTTGAGTAATGTAACCTTTTACATTACCATTTTTATCAACAACTTCACAATTTGCATTTGAACAAACTACTTGAGGTAAAAATTCATCAATAAACTGATCCTCACCTACCTTAACTAAATTATTTTTATCAATTCCATTTGCTGAATTTGCAGGAACCATAATAATCTTTGCTTTAATTACTTTTGCACGATTTACATCTTTTACAAAAGCTTCAACATAATCGTCAGCTGGATTCATAATAATATCTATTGGTGTACCAACTTGAACCAATCTTCCACCATTTAATATTCCTATATGATCTCCTAATCTTAAAGATTCATCCAAATCATGTGTTATAAATACTATTGTTTTTTTTAATTCACTTTGTAGATCGATCAGTTGTTTTTGCATATCACTTCTAATTAAAGGGTCTAGGGCTGAAAAAGCTTCATCCATTAACATTATGTCTGTGTTAGTAGCTAGTGCTCTAGCTAAACCAACTCTTTGTTGCATTCCACCAGATAATTGATTTGGGTACTGATGTTCAAAACCAGTTAGACCTACAGCTTCAATTTTTTCCATTGCTGTTTTATTTCTTTCTTCTAGTTTTTGTCCTTGAACTTCAAGGCCATAACCAACATTTTCTATAACAGTCTTATGAGGAAATAAGCCAAATCTTTGAAACACCATGCTCATCTTGTGTCTTCTAAATTCAATTAATTTATTTTGATCAAGGTCCATTACATTTGTTCCTTCAACTGAAACCACTCCAGAAGTTGGGTCTATTAATCTGTTAATATGACGAATAAGTGTAGATTTACCTGAACCAGACAAGCCCATACAAACAAAAGTTTCTCCTTCTTCTATGGACAAAGATACATTATCAAGCCCTACAGTGTGTCCTGTTTTTTCTAAAACTTCTTCTTTTGTAGCTCCATCTTGAACCATTGGAAGAACCTTTGATGGTTGATCACCAAAAATTTTATATACATTTTTAATTTCAATCTTGCTCATAATTTATAATACCAAATTCTTTTTATGATATGTTCTTTCTTGAATTTTCTCTCCATATGATTGTGTAATTCTATCAAATATAATTGCTAATAAAACTATTGCAATACCTGCTTCAGTTGCCATACCTACATTTAGCTGTTGTAATCCAAGCAATACTTCGTCTCCAATTCCTCTGGTACCAATCATTGATGCAATTACTACCATTGCTAAAGACATCATTGTACATTGATTTATTCCTTGCATTATGTTGGGTAATGCTAACGGCAATTGCACTCCCCATAATTTTTGTTTTTTGTTTGCGCCAAAAGCTTCTGCTGCTTCAATTACTTCTTTATCAACCAATCTAATTCCTAGATCTGTTAATCTTATTAATGGTGGAACTGCATATACAAATATTGCAAATATTGCTGGAACAGCTCCCAAACCAAACAATAAAATTCCTGGAATTAAGTAACAAAAACTAGGAATTGTTTGCATTAAATCTAGTACTGGCAATAAAGCATTTCTTACTTTTTTATTTCTTGCCATCATAATTCCCACTGGAATTCCAATTATTAAACAAAGCAACATTCCAATAACAACTATACATGTAGTCATAATACATTTGTCCCAATATCTAGGACTAAGGAAACCAAGGAAAAAAACACAAAAAGCAACCATAATAGTTGTTCCCATGTTTTTACCGCTAACAAAATAACAAAGTGCGATTACTGCTATCATTAACAAGGGCCAAGGAAGACCAACCATAAAATTTTTCATCTGAGTATATAAACCAAGAAGGAAATTATTAATTCCTTCAAAAAACATTCCATACTCTCTAATAAGTGAATCAAACCCTTCATTTAAGTATGGCATTAAAGGAAGATCTAGCCATTTAGGCCAATTTCCTAACCAAGAAAAATCTGTAAATAAAACTGAAACACTTTCAGGTCTATATTTTGAACTTGTGTATGCAACAACTACCATTGCAACAAAAGCAATCAAATATAGTGAATAAAAAATATATTTCTTGTATTTTCCCATTTGTACTTTCTTATAAAAAACTAAGAGCCCTTACGGGCTCTTAGTATCTAAGAATTATTTAAAAATTAAAGCGAAGCTTTAACTTTTTTAGCAACATCTGCAGGGACCCATTTAGTCCAAGAGCTAGAACCTTTTAAAAAGTTCTTAGCAGTTGCTTCCATATCTCCACCTGATTCATCAATGTAAAATGCAAGTGATTTGTTCACTTCAGCAGTAGGTAAAGTGTATGCTTTTACAAAGTCAATGATTGGTTTATTTTCTGGTTTGTTAGCAAAAGTAGTTGATGCAGATTTTGTTAAAGCCATATCCACATAAGCACTAGCACAAGTTTTTGTGTATGCATCTGGGCCATCAGCTTTAATTTTTTCTACAACAGCCATCATTTTTGTCCAACAAGCATTATCATACGCAGGCTCTTTAAGTTGAACAAGATCAACTTTTCCCATTAAACCTGTCGGTGTCCAGTAATAAGAAAATACTGGTTTACCTTTTTTAAATGCACCAGCAATTGCCGCATCTAATGCTCCACCTGAACCTGGATCAAAGTTAGTATAGTATTTATCTAAACCATAAACTTTGTGTTTAACCAAGTTAATTGTGTAGCAAGTCCATCCTGAAATACAGCTAGTCATTCTACCTTTTCCAGGTGACTCAGGATCAGCAAAAAGTTTTGCTATTTCTGGCTTCATCATATCTTCTACGCTTACCAAGCCATATTTATCTGCAGTTGGTTTATCCACATAGAAACCTTGAGTAGATGAAGGAGTGTTTACTCCTAATTCAACAATTTGTCCTTTTGCAACAGCTTCTTCATGCATTTGAACAATATTATCTCTCCAAACTTCAGTTATAATATCAAGCTGTTGATCATAGTGTGCAGCCATTATTGGAGAAGTACTTCCTTTAGTTACTTCAACACTGCATCCGTATCCTTTTTCTATAATGTAACCAACGATCGCAGTATGAACGTTAGCACTATCCCAGTCGAAATCTCCCAAATGTACTTTACATGCAGCATTTGCACTAGTAGTGCCTAAAGTTGTTACTGCTAAAAAAGCAATTGAAAGAAATAGTTTTTTTAGAAACCTCATGAATTTCCCCCTTATTTTAGTTTAAACTTCTGGCATTAAAACTTGATAAAAAGAAAAACACAACCTTTAATCAGATTTATATGAACCAATAAAGTAAAGGAAAACAATAAAAAAAAACATTAATTCAATTATTAATTGAATTGAAAATAAAGCATATTAAAATAATAGTCTTGAATATGACTATACAGATTTCAAAAGTTTCAAAAAATGGTTCAGCATTGAATGTTGAATGGAGCGATGGGGAAAAAAGTAATTTTAACTTTATGTGGTTAAGAGATAATTGCCCCTCAGCTCATGATAAAGACTCCAGGCATCGAATGTTTAATATTTTAGAAATTTCCACAAACATCGAACCTAAAACTTGTAAAATTAATAATAACGAAGGTAAGCTAGAAGTAGAATGGAGCGAAGGAAATCATATTAGTTATTACGATCAAAAATGGCTTAGGCAAAATTGTTATACTATAAACAACAAAAAAAAATATATTTCTCCTTATCAACTATGGAATAATTCTCTACAAAAAAATTTAAAATCAATCAGTATAGAACACAACGAAATAATTAATACAGACAAAGGTCTGATAAAATGGTTAGAACTTTTACATTATAAAGGAATTGCAATTGTAAAAAATGCTCCAATTGAAAAAGAATCAGCTTTTCCAGTTCTTAATAGAATAAGTCATACAAGAGAAACTTTTTTTAAAACACCTTTTGAAGTCATAAATGTTCCAAAGCCAAACAATTCTGCTTACACAGCGCATGCATTAAGAAATCATATGGATTTACCTTGGTTTGAAAATCCCCCAGGTTACCAATTTCTTCATTGTTTAATTAATGCTGCTGAAGGAGGAGATTCTTCAGCTGTAGATGCATTTGCAGTTGCTGATTATTTAAGAAAAAATGAAAAAGAAATCTTTGAAACATTAATAAATGTACCCATTAAGTTTAGGGATAAAGATTACACGCAAGAGTCTCATAGAAGTTTTTATGGTCCTGCAGTTAGCTTAACTAAAGATGGTGATTACAATGATATAAGATTTAGTGTTGCTACTATGGATGCATTAGATTGTCATCCAGATATTATGGATAAGATTTATAAAGCACATCATAGATTTGGTAATCTTTTGCACGATGACAAATTTCAAATTAAATTTCGATTAGAATCTGGAGATATTTTTTCATTTAATAATAGAAGAATTTTACATGGAAGAACTGCTTTTGATCCAAATTCAGGTCATAGACATTTGCAAGGTTATTATATGGATAGAGATGAAATAATAGGAAGATTAAATTATTTAAAAAAATAATTTTACAAATTTTCAAATATCAAATTGTTTTTCTTGCTGTACTTATTAAATTCTAATTTTGTTTTGATTGTGTAATAATATTTTTTTAATTTCAAATTTTGAATACTTTTATTTTTTAAATAAAATTTATCCATAATTATACAATTGATTTTTTTATTATTTGTTTTTCTTATAATAGATTTGACACTTGTAGGTGGAGCAAAAGATAATCCAACTTTTATATTTCTTTTTAATTTCAAAAGATTATAAATATTTTTGTGCCTAAAAGAAACAAATGTGCATTTTGAAAATTTAGATGTTTCTTTTAATAATTTTTTTAATAATTTTTTTGTAAAAGTCGGTTTTATCTCAATTAATAAAGGATACTTATTTTTTGATGTTTTAAGTAGATCTTTTAAAAGTGGTACTGGTTTTTTATTTTTAACACTTATTTTTTTAATTTGTGAATAGTGCATATTCTTAACACTCTCTTTTTTTTTAAAAATTCTAATTAAAGTAAAATCATGAAAACAAATAAATTCATTATCTTTAGTTGCATGTATGTCAGTTTCTATTCCGTAACCTTTTTTGAAGGATTGTTTGAAAGATTTAAGTAGGTTTTCTTTATATTTTTTATTTACAATCCCTCGGTGAATTAATGAATGAGACATTCAAAAAGTTATTTCCATCCTGTGATTGTTTTTGTTTCTAAATATTCTTCCATTCCCCAAACACCACCTTCACGACCATTTCCAGATTGTCTATATCCTCCAAAAGGAGTTCCAGCATCAGCGCCTTGACCGTTAATATATACACATCCAGATCTCAACTTTTTAGCAACTCTTTTTGCTTTTTCTTTATCTTCAGTTTGTAAATAATTTCCAAGACCGTATTCAGTCTCATTTGTAATTGAAATTGCCTCTTCTTCGTTTTCAAATGGAATTATTGAAAGGACAGGTCCAAAAATTTCCTTTTTAGCAATTTGCATACTATTCGTAACATCTGTAAATATTGTTGGTTTAATAAAATAACCTTTATCTAATCCACTTGGTAGCTCTGGACCACCTGCCGCAAGTGTAGCTCCTTCTTTTATACCATCTTTAATTAAATTGATTATTTTATCATACTGAACTTTTGAAACTACTGGTCCTATGTGATCTCCTTTTTTTGATGCAATGTTTACTTTAATTTTATTTGCCTCATCTACAGCCTCATTAACTGCTCTTTGATATATTGATTTCTCTACAAGCATTCTTGTTGGAGCGTCACATGATTGACCTGAGTTACTCATTACATTTCTAATTCCATCCCTTATTGCATCAGGATAAGAGTCAGCAAAAACAATATTTCCTCCTTTACCTCCTAATTCTAAACAAACTCTTTTAATTGTATCAGCAGCATTTTTTGTAATTAACTTTCCTGCTCTTGTTGATCCGGTAAAAGAAACCATATCAATACCAGGATGACCAGAAATTTGTGTTCCAACTCCAGCCCCATCTCCATTTACTAAATTAAAAACTCCAGCTGGAAAACCAACTTCATCTATCATTTCGGCAAATAACATTGCAGAGATAGGTGCTATTTCAGATGGTTTGAGTATCATTGTACAGCCAGTTGCGAAAGCAGGAATTACTTTTAATGCTATTTGATTGATTGGCCAATTCCATGGTGTAATTAATCCACATACTCCTATTGGTTCACGAGCTATATGATTATTAGATTTTGAGTTAAAATTTTCTTCAAATTTAAATTCTTTTAATCTTAATATAAAATCTTCTAAATGGGCCTGCCCATACGCAGCATGTGTTGATGTTGCAAAATCAATAGGAGACCCCATCTCCATTGACATCGCTTCAGCAATTTCATTAAATCTTTTTTTATAAATTTTTAAAAGTTTTTCTAAAAGATTTATCCTTTCTTCTTTTGAGGCATCTTTCCAATCAATAAAAGCACTTTTTGCTGCATTCACCGCAGCATCGGTATCTTCTTTAGATCCAAGCGAAATTACAGCAAAAGAATTTTCATTTGATGGATTTATAACTTCAAGATCATTTGGTTTTGATGGAAAACACCATTTACCATTTATATAAAATTTTCTTTTATCCAACATTTATACTTCACGTCCTTTTTCTTCAGGTTCATCGTCTACCAGCTCATCTGGAAAACCTTTTTCTCTAAAATTTATACCATATTTATCTTCTAATCTTTTAACAACCATAGATGACCATGCTCTTGATCCAAATTTTTCTTTAGCATCCTTAAATATATCTAAAACAAAAGGAGCGATTTCCAAATTTATATCAAGATCTTTTGATAGTTTATTAAATAAAGACATATCTTTTTCAACAAGATCCATGGTAAAATTTATATTATAAGATCCATTTAAAATTACTTGGCTTTCAGTTTCATGAACAAAAGAATTACCAGATGAAATTTTTATTCCTTCATAGGTTTTTTTTAGATTTAAATTATGTTTTTTTGCAATAGTCCAAGCTTCCCCTAGAGCTGCCAAATGAACTGAAGCTAAATAGTTTGTAATTACCTTTAATATTGAAGCAGAACCCAACTTTCCAATATGAAGTATTTTTTTTCCCATGCACGTTAAAACAGGTAGAATTCTTTCAAATGTATTTCTTTCACCTCCTACAAAAATTGCAATATTTCCAGTAGCAGCTCTATGACAACCTCCACTAACAGGCGCTTCAATTGGAATAGCTCCTTTTTCTGTGACAAGTTTTCCCAATTTGATTACTTCTTTTTGATCTGTAGTGCTCATTTCAATCCAAATTTTACCCTTAGAAATATTTTTTAATATTCCGTTTTCACCAATCATGACATCTTCACAAGCCTTTGGAGATGGCAGGCATGTGATTATTACATCTACTTCTTTAGTGAGTTCTCCTACTGAATTTGCAATATTTACACCTTTAGATTTAAAATCATCTATAACAGCATTGTCTAAATCATGAACAGTTAAATCAAATTGATTTCTGAATAAACTTTCTGCAAGTTTACCTCCAACATTTCCAAGACCTATAAAACCTATTTTCATTTTTATATTTATTGATCTCTATAATGATATATGTATTTTAAGTTCATGAGCAAAGCTTTTTTAGTTTATGGACATTATAATGACAAATCCTTTAATGCTGCTATAAAAAATACTTTTATAGAAACAGCATCAAAAAATGGACATACCGTTGATTGTGTTGATCTTTATAAAGAGAATTTTAACCCTGTATTTGCTGGTGAAAAACCAGACGAAACTGTATTAGATTATAGAAAAAGAATTGAAGATTCAGACACAATTGTTTTAGTAGCTCCAATTTGGAATTTCAGAATGCCTGCAATTCTAGAAGGATGGATTGATAAAGTTTTAGCACCACCTTGGGCATTTACATTTAAAAAACTCTTTGGAAATTATGGATATCCTGTTGGAAATTTAAAAGGTAAAAGAGCAATTGTTTTTTGTACGTATGGGTCACCACAGTTTGCAATTAGAACTTTCTTTTTAAATATGCCCACAAAAAGGTTAAGAAGGGGTGTATTTAATATTTGCGGAATAACAGATGTTGTTTATAAAAGATTTTTTGCGGTACCTTTTGTCTCAGAAAAAAAAAGAAAAAAATATTTAGAAGATGTTAGAAATACTGCACTGAATTTATGAAAAAATATTTTAAATTTTTTTTATACGGACTTACTTACTTAGCATTAATTATACTTTTTGCTGTTATGTTTATAGTAACTACCAGAGCTGATGTAGTTAAACCTAACAATGGAATTGAACCATATCAAGTCGTAAAAATTCAATTAAGAAGCCTAAAGAATAACGATGAACCATTTAAAAATGCTGGCATAGAACAAACTTGGGAGTTTGCTCACCCAAATAATAAAAAATACACTGGCCCATTGGAAAAATTTAAAATTTTATTAAGCGGGGAGTCTTATAAAATGCTCTTAAATCATATTGATCATAATATTATTGAAGTAAAAACAACAGACTCTAAAGCAGCCTATGAAGTAACCATCTTAGGCGAAGGTAAAAATTACTACAAATTTAGATGGATAGTTGAAAAATATGAAATAGACGGTCCACTCAAGGACTGTTGGTTAACTACTGCAGTTTCTCAACCTGTGTCTTTAGGTTCCTCTATATAAGTTAGATTTTTGTTTAAGAAGTAAAAAAAATTTAGTAGGAATCCTCTTTATGAAATCTAAAACTAAAGTAGTTGTTATTGGCGGAGGAGTGGTTGGAGTCAGTATGCTATACCATCTGGCTAAAAAAGGATGGTCAGATGTAGTTTTGGTAGAGAGAAAAGAACTTACCTCAGGATCTACTTGGCATGCAGCGGGTTTGCTACCACTCTTTAATATGAGTTATTCTGTAGGGCAACTTCATAAATATGCTGTTAACTTTTATAAAACTTTAGAAGAAGAAACAGGAAAAAATGTTGGTTTTAGCGTTGTATCCAATATTAGATTAGCAAGCACAAAAGATAGAATGGACGAGTATCATCAATACGCAGGAGTTGCTCAAACCATTGGTGTGAATTATAAATTTTTAACTCCTGATCAAGTAAAAGAAATTTGGCCTTTATGTAACACCTCCGATTTATTTGGTGCAATTCAACACCCAGAAGATGGATATATCCAGCCTGCTGATTTAACACAAGCACTTGCAACGGGCGCTAGGAATAGAGGAGCAGAAATTTATAGAAACACAGCAGTAGTTGGAATTAAGCAATCTAAAGATGGATGGGTAGTTGAAACTGACAAAGGAACAATAGAATGTGAACATATTGTATCTTGCTCAGGAAACTTTGCAAGACAAACTGGAGAAATGGTTGGATTAGATATTCCCGTTATACCAGTTGAACATCAATATATAGTTACCGAACCTCACCCAGAAATATTAAAAAGAAAAAAACAAGGCTTACCAGAAATGGGAGTATTAAGAGATAGTGATAGCAGATGGTACATGAGAGAAGAAGCGGGTGGGTTTATATTAGGACCATATGAGGATGGTGCACCATGTTGTTACGTAGATGGACCATCAAAAGATTCTGAGTATGAATTATTTCAAGAAGATTTAGAAAGACTAGAACCTCATATAGAAGGTGCCTATCATAGAGTTCCAGCATTTGCTGAGGTAGGAGTTAAAAAAGTTTACAATGGAGCAATTTGTTATACACCAGATGGTAATCCCATTGTTGGACCAGCATGGGGTTTAAAAAATTTTTGGATTAACGAAGGTCATAGTTTTGGAATTACCGCAGCAGGTGGTGCTGGATGGCAATTAGCAGAATGGATAATTGATGGAGAACCCACAGTCGATATGCTTGGTGTTGAACCAAGAAGATATGGCGACTATTGCTCAAAATCTTATTTAAAAGAAAAAAATGAAGAGGCATATAGAAATGTTTTTATTATTCATTATCCAGACGAAGAAAGGTCTGCCGCAAGAGCGTTAAGAACAGCGCCATGTTATGATAGATTAAAAAAATTAGGCGCAGTATTTGGACAAAAATTTGGCTGGGAAAGAGCTAATTTTTTTGCAACGGATGGAATGGAACAAAAAGATGATTGGTCGTTTCGAAGGTCTAATTGGTTCAAGGCAGTAGAAAAAGAATGCAAAAATGTAAAAGAAAACGTAGGTCTTTTAGATATGACTGCTTTTGCAAAATGTAGAATAAAAGGGCCAAAAGCAGAGGAATTTTTAGATTATTTAGTTGCAAATAAACTTCCAAAAAAAATTGGCAGAGTTAACTTGTGTCACGCTCTTAACACCAAAGGTGGAGTTCATTCTGAATTTACAATTATGAAAGAGTCTGACAATAGCTACTATTTAGTTTCTGCAGGAGCTTTTCAAAGATTAGATCACGATTGGATACAAAAATGGATGCCAAAAGATGGCTCTGTACAATTCGAAAACTTAACAAATTCTGTTGGAGTTTTAGTAGTAGCAGGTCCTAAAGCTAGAGATTTAATGAATAAAGTTTCTAAGGATGATTTTTCTAATGAAAATTTTAAATGGTTAAGTTCCAAAAAAGTTGATATAGGCCACGCACCTTGCACAGCAATTAGAGTAAACTTTGTTGGAGAATTAGGATGGGAGCTTCACCATCCAATGGAATACCAAAACCATATTTTTGATAAATTAATGGAACATGGAAAAGATCTTAGTTTAAAACCATTTGGTATTAGAGCCATGAATAGTTTAAGAGTTGAAAAATCTTACAAACTTGTAGGAACTGAACTATCTATAGAATATTCTCCTTATGAATCTGGTTTAGATAGATTTATTCATCCAAATAAAGGAAATTTTATTGGTCTAGAAGCGCTAAATAAATGGAGAGAAAAAGGTTTTCAAAATAAGTTAGTAACAATGGAAGTACACAATATTACTGACGCAGATGTGCTCGGAAACAATCCAATTTATCAAAACGAAAAGGTTGTTGGAAGAGCCACAGGAGGAGATTTTGGTTTTAGATTAAATAAATCAATAGCCATAGGTATGGTTAAACCAGAGATTGCGACAACAGGACAAAAATTAAAAATTGATATTTTGGGAAAAATGCACGACGCTACGATTCTTGATGAAAGTCCATACGATCCAGAAAATAAATTATTAAGAGCATAATGAAAATATTAGTCGCTGTTAAAAGAGTTATTGATTACAACGTCCAAGTAAGAGTTAAAGAAGATGGAACAGGAGTTGTTACTGATAATGTAAAAATGTCAACCAATCCCCCAGATGATAATGCCATTGAAGAAGCTGTAAAAATTAAAGAAGCTGGTAAAGCCAAAGAAGTTGTTGCAGTTACAATTGGTGAAGATAAAGCTCAGGAAACTGTAAGAAAAGCATTAGCTGTAGGCGCTGATAAAGGAATTCATGTTAAAGTTGATGGCATAATTGAACCATTGGCTGTTTCAAAAATTTTGCAAAAAATTGTAGAAAATGAAAAACCAGACTTAGTTTTCATGGGAAAGCAAGCTATTGATGATGATTGTAATCAAACAGGTCAAATGTTAGCTGCGCTGCTAAATTGGCCACAAGCAACATTTGCATCTAAAATAGAAGTCAAAGATAAATCTTTAGAAGTAACAAGAGAGGTTGATGAAGGCTTAGAGACTATCGAAACAAATATACCTTCAATAGTTACATGCGATCTAAGGTTAAATGAACCAAGATACGCTTCATTACCAAATATAATGAAAGCAAAGAAAAAACCTTTAGAACAAATTAATGCTTCAGATTTAGGCATTGATACAAAGCCAAGAATAGAACAAATTAAAGTTGAAGAACCTCCAAAGAGAAAAGCTGGAATCAAAGTTGCGAGCGTTGCAGAGTTAGTTCAAAAATTAAAAAATGAGGCAAAAGTAATATAATGTCGGCACTATTAATAGCGGAACATGACAATAAAGAAGTTAAACCATTTACATTTAACGCTATTACTGCAGCATCTCAAATCGATCAAGATTTACATGTTTTAGTAATAGGTCATTCATGTGAATCAGTTGCAAAATCTATTTCTGAAGTTCCAAATGTAAAAAAAGTAATTCATGTTGATGATGCAACTTACGAAAATTATTTACCTGAAAATTTTACTTCAGTTGTAATAAAAAACTCTGAAAACTATTCTCATATTGTTTGTTCAGCTAATACATTTGGTAAAAATCTAATGCCAAGAGTCGCGGCATTACTAGACACATCTCAAGTAAGTGATATTATTAAAGTAATTTCAGCAGATACTTTTCTAAGACCAATTTATGCAGGAAATGCATTTGCAACTGTAAAAAGCACAGATGTAAAAAAATGTATAACAATTAGACCTACATCCTTTGATCCAGCTCCAACAAGTGGAGGATCAGCTGAAATTGTAAAAGCTGAAAAAGAAGAAGCATCTACATTTGCAAAATTTATAAAAAGAGAAGAAGTCAAATCGGATAGACCAGAACTTGGAACTGCAAGAGTTGTAATATCTGGAGGAAGAGGAATGGGAAGTGGAGATAATTTTAAATTAATTACTGCGATCGCTGACAAACTTAATGCAGCAATAGGAGCATCTCGAGCTGCAGTTGATGCAGGCTATATTACAAACGATCATCAAGTGGGGCAAACAGGTAAAGTTGTTGTACCAGATTTATATATTGCTGTAGGAATTTCTGGAGCTATCCAACATTTAGCAGGGATGAAAGAAAGTAAAATAATTGTAGCTATCAATAAAGATGGCGAAGCACCAATTTTTAGTGTTGCTGATTATGGCTTAGAAGCTGATTTGTTCGAAGCTCTTCCTCAATTTTTGGAAGAATTGAACAAATTAAACACTATACAAAAATAACAAATACTGTAAAAAAATAATATTATGTCCAGAGAAGTGATGGAGTACGATGTGGTTATCGTAGGTGGCGGACCATCAGGTCTTTCAACTGCTATAAAGCTAAAGCAGTTAAACCCAGATATTAATGTCTGCCTTTTAGAAAAAGCATCTGAAATAGGTGCACATATTTTATCGGGCAATGTTTTTGAAACGAGAGCCTTAGACGAGTTATTTCCAAATTGGAAAGAGTTAAATGCTCCAATTAAAACTAAAGTTACGAATGAAAAATTTCTTTTTTTAGGAAAAACAAAATCTTTAAGTTGGCCTACTTGGTTGTTGCCTAAAGTACAACATAACAAAAATAATTACATAATAAGTCTTGCAAATTTGTGCAGATGGTTAGCGGAACAAGCTGAAGCTTTAGGCATAGAAATATTTCCAGGTTTTCCTGCGAGTGAAGTTTTATATAACGAAGATGGATCAGTTAAAGGTGTAGCTACCCAAGATATGGGTCTAGACAAAGAAGGTAATAAAAAAGATAGTTATGAATCTGGAATGGAGCTTCATGCTAAAGTAACAGTTTTTGCTGAAGGATGCAGAGGTCATTTGGGTAAAACTTTAATTAAAAAATTTGAGTTAGATAAAAATAAATGTCCTCAACAATATGGAATTGGATTTAAAGAAATATGGGAAATTAAAGAGGAAAAACACCAAGAAGGTTTAGTAATGCATACCGCAGGATGGCCTTTAGATAACAAAACATATGGTGGAAGTTTCTTATATCACGCTGAAAATAAACAAGTATTTCTAGGTTATGTTATTGGCTTAGACTATCAAAACCCTTATCTATCACCTTTTGATGAATTTCAAAGATTTAAAACACATCCTTCAATAAAATCTATTTTAGAAGGTGGCAAAAGAATTTCTTATGGAGCTAGAGCTCTTATAGAAGGAGGTTTACAAAGTTTGCCCAGAATGTATATGCCTGGCGCTTTATTAGTTGGTTGTGATGCTGGAACTTTAAATATGCCAAAGATTAAAGGTTCACATACTGCAATGAAAAGTGGAATAATTGCAGCAGAAGCAATAAATTATCATTTCAAAGATAAAGATGACTTATCAATTTATGAAAAACTTTTTAAAGAAAGTTGGGTTTATAAAGAACTTCACGAAGCTAGAAATGTTAAACCAAGTTTTAGTTGGGGTTTAATATTAGGTATAATTTTTACAGGCATTGATCAAATTTTATTTAGAGGAAAATTACCTTTCACACTAAATCACAAGCACGCAGATCATAAAACTTTAAAGCCTGCAAAAGAAATGCCTAAAATTGATTATCCTAAACCTGATAATATATTAACTTTTGATAAAACAAGTTCAGTATATCTAACAGGAACAAATCATGCCGATAATCAACCAGTACACTTAAAATTAAAAGATAAAAATTTACCAATTAACTATACATTAGAAAAATTTGATGAACCTGCTCAAAGATATTGTCCTGTAGGAGTTTATGAAGTTCAAACAGAAAACAATATAAAAAAATTTGTTATAAATTCTCAAAATTGTATTCATTGCAAAACTTGTGATATAAAAGAACCATCCCAAAATATTACATGGGTTACTCCCGAAGGTGGAGGTGGCCCCAAATATGGAAATATGTAATTAAGAAAGATCTATTGCAAACTTTTTTAATTTTTCAATAGGTACAAGTTTAAGAGTATTTTCATGGGTTCTTTTTAAGTAAATCGAACAACCTTTCCCAGCCTCGATTGCTCTAGCAACCCACGCAGCACAAACACACCAATTATCCCCATCTTTTAATCCCGGGAAGCCAAATTCAGGATGCGGAGTGATCAAGTCATTACCAGCTTGTTTACACCATTCTAAAAATTCACTATTAACTTTTACACATACAGTGTGAAGACCATGATCATTCTCATCTGTATTGCAACAGCCATCTCTGAACCATCCCGTTAATGGATCTTTGGAACACTCTTCAAGATTTTCGCCTAGAACATTTTTTTGATTTTCACTCATTATATTTTTGTAGGATTTGGTTGTCCTTTATATACTTTGTCTGGATCGAATTTTTTTTCTTTTTCTTCAAATTTCATTTCAACTTTTCTTCCATTTTCAATTTTTCCAAGTGGAATCGATCTATAAAAACAAGATTTATATCCTACATGACAACTAGCTCCATCTTCTATATCTACACTTAACCAAACAGAATCTTGATCATCATCAATTCTTATTTCTTTAACTTTCTGAATAAATCCACTTGTCTTACCTTTATGCCAAACTTCTTTTCTAGATCTGCTCCAATAGTGAGCTTCTTTTGTTTCAATGGTAAGCTTTAATGCTTCAACATTCATATATCCATGCATTAAGATTTCTTTCGTATTAACGCAAGTAGTTATAACAGGAATTAGACCATCGTTATCAAACTTAGGTGATAAAAGGTTTCCCTCTTCTATATCAGCGACATTTTCTCTTTTTTTAAACATATATATGGAATTATTTAGCATATTAGTGAATATATTAAATATTTTAAAAACAAGGATTTATATATATAACGCTCAATATGAAATTAGTAAAAAATGAAAATGAGAAAAATTTAGAGAATAAAGTCTCCCAAGAAGAAGCTGAACAGGCTTTTGTTAAAATTATTCAGTATATAGGCGAAGACCCAAATAGAGAGGGCCTACAATCCACACCAAAAAGACTGGTTAAAGCGTTTAAAGAATATTTTAAAGGATATACCGAAGATCCAAAAAAAATTTTAGAAAAAACATTTGGAGATGTAGAAGGTTATGATGATATGGTGATTCAAAAAAACATCTCTGTTCAAAGCCACTGTGAACATCATATGGCGCCAATCATTGGATTTGCTCACGTTGCTTATATACCCAAAGAAAGAGTTGTAGGATTGAGCAAGCTAGCAAGAGTAGTGGAAGTTTTTTCAAAAAGATTACAAACTCAAGAAAGATTAACAATGCAAATTGCCAAAACATTAATGAGCGCATTAGACGCAAAAGGTGTAGCAGTTTCCATAGATGCAACCCACCAGTGTATGACTATGAGAGGTATTAAAAAAGAACAAGCATCCACAGTCACCAATTATTATTTAGGTAAATTTAAAGAGGATTTAAGTTTCCAAAACAGATATTTAAGATTTATTAGTAAGTAAATCTTAGTTATATTTTAGTCATGTCTGATAAATTTAAAGCGATCGTGATTGATCATAAATCTGAAAAGTTCTCAAGAGAAATTAAAGAATTAGATTCTAGCTTTTTAGATCAAGGAGATATTCTTGTAAAAGTAGATTATTCAGACTTAAATTACAAAGATGCTTTAATTTTAAATGATGGAGGAAAATTAGTTAGAGACTTCCCAAGAATACCAGGGATTGATTTTTCAGGAAAAGTTTTAGAGAGCAACACAGATGAATTTAAAAAAGATGATGAGGTAATTGTAACTGGTTGTAGAGTAGGTGAAATGTATCACGGTGGATACTCTCAGTTAGCAAAAGTAAAAAAAGAATTTTTAGTTAAAAAGCCAAAAAGTTTATCAACAAAAGAATCTATGATAATTGGCACGGCAGGTTTTACAGCTTTACTTTGTGCATTTGCCGTTAATGCAAGAGAAGAAATTTTATTAGGTGAAAAAGTAAACGATGTATTGGTAACTGGAGCAACAGGTGGCGTGGGTACTATTGCTGTGATGGCATTATCTAAACTAGGTTACAATGTTACAGCTGTTACTGGTAAAGTTGAAAATGCCGAATTATTAAAAAAACTTGGTGCAAAAAACATAGTTAATAGGTCTGAATTTGAAGGTGAAACAAAATTACTTGGAAAAGCAATATGGGATGGAGTGGTCGATACAGTAGGTGGAAACATTTTAGCTCAGGCTATATCACAGACAAAACATTCAGGAATAGTTGCCGCTTGTGGAAATGCCGGTGGGATTAAATTGAACACTAACGTTATGCCTTTTATTTTAAGAGGTGTTAAACTTTGGGGAATTGACTCAATACAAGTTAGCATGAAGAGAAGAGAGTTTATATGGTCTCAAGTTGAAAGATTAGTAGACTTTAAAGTTCTGGAAGAAATTGTTCAAGTTGTTAATATGGAAGAGTTAATGAACATCTTTCCAAAAATGCTTAAAGGACAAACCTCTGGAAGAACTGTAGTTGATGTAAATAAGTAACATGGATTGGGATAAATTAAAAATATTTCATGCTGTCGCAGAGGCAGGAAGTTTTACGAGCGCAACAATTAATTTAAATTTAAGTCAATCGGCAATTAGTAGGCAAATTCAATCTTTAGAAGATGATTTAAAAGTAAAATTATTTGAGAGGCATGCAAGAGGTCTTACTTTAACTGAAAATGGAGAATATGTGTTTAAAACCGCACATGAAGTTATTTCAAAATTAAAAGAAGTAGAGACAACACTAGGAGATAAAAAAAACAAACCATCAGGGAAACTAACCGTTACCACGGTAGTAAGTTTTGGCACTACTTGGTTAACTCCAAGAATTCAAGAGTTTATGCAGCTTAATCCCGAGATAGAAGTTGAGCTAATTTTTGATGATAAAGAACTAGATTTAAGCACAAGACAAGCTGATATTGGAATTTTTATGAGAAGACCTAAACAACTTAATTATATTCAAAAAAAACTTATTGATATTAACTACCATATTTATGGTTCTCCAAAATATCTTGAAAAGCACGGATATCCAAAAACCGCAAATGATCTAAATAAACATAAGTTTATTTCATTTGGTAGAGGGGCACCATCGCCGGTCTATGATCCTGACTGGGTTTTAAAATTAGGTATGAAAGACAACAAAAAGAGAAAACCAGTTATGAAAGTTAATAGTGTTTATGGATTACTTTTAGCAGTTCAAAGTGGAGTTGGTTTAGCAGCAATTCCTGATTATCTAACTGTTAAACAACCCAATATTGTTAAAGTTTTACCTAATGTTGAAGGTCCAATAACGGAAGCTCATTTCGTTTATCCTCAATCCTTAAAAAATGTAGCAAGAGTCCAAACTTTTAGGAATTTTCTTTATAGTAAAATTTCAGAGTGGGAATTTTAGAAAAATAAGCCAAAATGTCGCAGCGTCTTATTTGATATTGATAATCATTATCATCGCGAATAGTTATCATTTACTTTAAATTAATACTAGAAAAAGGAAATAATGAAAAAAATATCAATTATAGGATTAATTCTTTCAATATTAATATCCACTTTTGCAATCGCAAACGAGGTAAATATTTTTAATGCAAGACATTATAAAGCTGATGCTGAACTTTATGGAAAGTTTACAGCAGCGACAGGAATTAAGGTAAATTTAATTAACGGCAAATCAGGAGCTTTAGAAAAAAGAATGATAGAAGAAGGCGCTGATTCTGCGGCAGACCTTTACATCACAGCTGACGCTGGAAGATGTGGTGCTTTTCAAGCAAAAGGTATGACGCAAAGCGGATTAACTTCACCGATAATTACATCATCTGTTCCAAAAAACTTTAGAACAAAACATTGGGTTGGGGTAGCAAAGAGAGCAAGAATAATTTACTACTCACCAGAAAGAGTTACTGGTGCCGAATTATCTGGAATGACTTATGAAGGTCTAGCAGATCCAAAATGGAAAGGTAGATTAGTAATTAGAAAATCAAGCAACATTTACAATAAATCTCTTGTAGCTTCATTAATTGCAAATAATGGAAAAAAAGCCACTGCAGAATGGGCAAAAGGAGTTGTTGCAAACATGGCTAGAGATTCTGAAGGAAACGACAGAGCTCAAATTATGGCAGTAGCTGCTGGAGAAGCTGATATTGCTGTAGCTAACACTTATTATTTAGCTCTTATGCTATCTGGTAAAAAAGGTGCAGAACAAGAAGAGGCAGCTAAAAAAGTTAAAGCATTTTTCCCAAATCAAGATGGTAGAGGAACACACATGAATATTAGTTGTGCAGCTCTAGTTAAAGGTGCTCCAAATAAAGCAAATGCTATTGCTCTTGTTGACTATTTATTATCACCTGAGGCTCAAGAACATTTTACTAATAATACTTTTGAGTTTCCAATGATTGCTGGCGTTTCACCGAGTCCATTAGTAGTAAACAATTTGGGATTAGATTTTAAACAAGATCTAAAAACAAAAGTTTCTACTTATGGAAAAAATCAGGCTGCTGCATTAGAAGTAATGACAGCTGCTGGCTGGAAGTAAGTGAAAATAATAAAAAAATTTATGTCTGATATTGATTATAATAAATCTTCCAAGGCATGTCCTGCATGTTCTAAGGAGTGTAAAAAAATCAATAGTAGAGTAAATAATAGAAAACTTTCAGAAATTAGTACTAAGGAGGTTCCGCATATCCTAAAAGTATTTAATTTTTGATTTTCTAAAATAGTGTCCATTCCAAGGATCAAGGGATGGACACTAATACTTTTCAAGTTTATAAGGCGGATTATAAATTATGAGAATAAACACCTGGTATATATCTTCTCTTTTAATTTCAATTGTTGTTATAATTCCAATCTTAACAGTGTTTTCGAGCTTTTTTGAAGATACTTCAAATTATTTTGAAATTCTTAAACAAAGTTTTTTTCTTGAATATGTATTTAATTCATTAACTCTTTTGATTGGAGTTATGTTTTTAACATTTATTTTAGGTGTTGGTTCAGCATATACAGTTTCTTTTTACCAGTTTCCAGGTGCTAATTTTTTTAAATGGGCTTTAATACTGTCTTTTGCAGTACCTCCTTATATCTACGCTTACTCTTTATTCGCTTTTTTTGAAAATTATGGGACAGCATTTACAATCTTAAAATTTCTATTTGGAGAAGGAAATTACAATAAACATATACCAAAATTCAGTGGTATGTTTGGGTTGATGTTGTCAATTTCTTTCTCTCTTTATGCTTATGTTTATATACTCGCAAGATCGTCATTTTTGTATCAATCACAAAATTTAATAGAATTAGGTAAAAATCTCGGTTTTTCAAAATTTAAATCTTTTTATTCAATAATATTACCTGCTGCGCGCCCAGCTATTGTTGCTGGTTTATCACTAGTAGCAATGGAAACATTAGCTGAATTTGGTGCAGTAGATTTCTTTTCTGTTAACACTTTAACGACTGGTATTTATAATGCTTGGATAGCTTTTGATGACTTGGCATTCGCAAACCGAATATCTTTTTTTCTTTTACTATTTATATTTATATTGTTTCTAACTGAAAATTTATCTAGAAAAAAAGCCAGATATCATTTGGATACAAAAGGTGGATTTAAGAAAAAACAAAAAATTAAGCTTTGTGGAAGGAAATCTTTTTTTGCATTTGCCTTTTGTTTCATTTTATTTTTCTTAAGTTTTTTATTTCCGTTAAGCCAAATGTTATACTGGACAATTAAATTTCCTGAAAATTTGAATGATTTGCAAATAATTGATCTTTTGTTAAATACTTTATATTTAGTTTCTTTATCAAGTTTAGTTTTAATATTTTTCGCTTTAATATCTAATTATGGAAATAGAGTTTCAAATAAAAAATTTTTAAATATATTATCTACTTTATCAATTTCTGGTTATGCGATACCAGGGGTTATTCTTGCTATTGCTTTTATAACTTTTGTAGCATGGTTTGATGAAAATATAATTAAAACATTAGGATTTTTATCAATAAAAAAAATATTTATTGGTTCAATTTTGGGTTTAGTCATTGTTTATTTTGTAAGATTTTATTCATTAGCTTTTAATGGAATAAAATCAGGATACGAAAAAATGAACATTGCTGTAGATGAAAGTGCCTATCTTCTTGGGTATTCTAAAACAAGAACTTTTTTAAATATTCATATACCCTACTTAAGAAATTCACTTTTATTTGTTATTATATTAATTTCATTAGAAATAGTCAGAGAATTACCAATTACACTAATTTTAAGACCTTTCAATTTTGAGACTTTTGCAACTACAGCATATATTTCTGCATCCGAAGACTTATTGGAAGCTGCTGCCGTACCATCGTTATGTTTGATAATTATTGCAAGTTTCTTTATTTTACTTACGTCTAAATATATTTTAAGAGATAATGATGAGTGAAAACTTTTTAGAAATCAAAAATGTTAATTTTAGCGCTGGCGGAAAAACTAAATTAAAAAATGTTTCTTTTAATATTAAAAACAAGGGAGATATAATTTGTCTTTTAGGTCCATCTGGTGTTGGCAAAACTACAATACTTAGAACAATCGCTGGATTAGAAAAAATTGAATCTGGATCAATAAAACTTAAAGATAATATTTTATCTTCTGCAAAAGATCACATCGAACCAGAAAATCGAAATATATCTCTATCATTTCAAGAAAATAGTTTATTTCCTCATTATACTGTTGAAAAAAATATATACTTAGGCACAGAAGCAAAAAAGCTTAATAGAAAAAAGAAAATAAACCCTAAAAAAGTAATTAAATTGTTAAATATAGAAAAAATATTAAGCAAATATCCTCATCAAATAAGTGCGGGTGAAGCACAAAGAGCAGCTCTTGCTAGATCATTAGTTACACAGCCCGATCTTTTGCTATTAGATGAGCCATTATCAAATGTTGATCAAAGTTTTAAAGAGGAAATACAAGTCGAATTAAAACAACTTTTAAACAATTCAAAAATAACTACAATAATTGTAACTCACGACTCTTATGAAGCTTTTTATCTTGGAACTAAATGTGGAATTATTTTAAATGGTCAACTTAGACAATACGATGATCCATACAACGTTTACCATTTTCCAAATTCAAAAGAAGTTGTAAATTTTTTAAATAGAGGAATTTTAATTCCAGCTAAAGTAACTGGTGAAAATAGTCTAGAAAATCAAGACCTTGGTACTATTAAAGGAAATTTTATAAAACATTACCCCAAAGGATCAAATGTACAGTTATTGTTACAACCAGAAGATTTAGAACATGATGACAGAAGTAACTTGAAATTAGAGGTAGTAGATAGAAAATTTAGGGGTACTAATTTTATTTATACTCTTAAAACTAATAGCAATTTATTAATTCCTGTATTTGTTCATTCTCATCATATACATCAGCATGAAGTAGATGAAAAATTTGGTATAAAAAGACCAATAAATATTGAACATATTGTGTGTTTCTAGTTTGAGTGATAAACAATTCGACATGAGCTACAAAATGGACGACAAAGATATAGTAATTACTTCAGCTTTTAGAACACCAATCGGGTCATTACTTGGCAGTTTAGTAGATCATTCAGCAACTCAACTTGGAACAGAAGTAATAAAGAAATGTATAAAAGACTCTAAATTAAACAGTGATGAAGTTGATATGGTTTATATGGGCCAAGTATTACAAACTGGTTCAGGACAAAATCCAGCAAGACAATCAGCTATACATGCTGGAATCGATACATCAAAAACCGCAACCACAATCAATCAAGTGTGTGGATCAGGTCTAGCAGCTGTAGCTTTAGGGTTTAACTCTTTAAAATTAAACGATGCAAAAGTGGTAATCGCAGGTGGGCAAGAAAGCATGTCTAATTCTCCTCATTACCAAAATTTAAGAAAAGGTGAAAAGTTGGATAATGAAAAAATGCAAGACTCGATGATTATTGATGGATTGATTGATGTTTATAATCAATATCATATGGGAGTAACGGCTGAAAATGTTGCTGAAAAATATCAAATTACAAGAGCGCAACAAGATGAATTTGCAGTAAAATCTCAGAACAAAGCAGCAGAAGCAATTAAAGCAAATAAATTTAAAGATGAAATTGTTCCAATAAAAACAAAAGATGAAAAAATATTTAATACCGATGAATATCCAAAAATTGGAACAACAATGGAAAAATTAACTACACTTAAAACAGTATTTAAAAAAGATGGAACTGTAACAGCGGGGAACGCTTCAGGATTAAACGATGGAGCGGCAGCTCTTACGATGATGACAGCAAAAACTGCGAAAGAAAAAGACCTAAAGCCTTTGGCTAAAATTGTTTCTTGGGCGCAATGTGGAGTTGATCCATCTGTGATGGGTACAGGACCTATTCCAGCCACTAAATTGGCGTTGAAAAGGGCAGGGTGGACAGAAGATCAATTAGATTTAGTAGAAGCCAATGAAGCTTTTGCGGCACAAGCTATTTCTGTAAATAAAGAACTTGGTTTTAATTCTGATATTGTAAACGTCAATGGAGGAGCTATTGCATTAGGTCATCCAATAGGAGCCTCAGGTGCAAGAGTATTAGTTACTTTACTACATGAAATGAAAAAAAGAAAATCTAATAAAGGACTTGCAACTTTGTGTATTGGCGGCGGCATGGGAATAGCAATGTGTGTTGAAGGTATTTCTTAACAAATTTTAATTTCTAAATGACATTTTTAAGTCTTGGTTTTTTTACAGGATTAAGTTTAATTTTAGCAATCGGTGCTCAAAATATATTTGTTATTGAGCAAGGCTTAAAAAAGCAATTCGTATTTTGGGTATGCTTAATATGTTCTTTATCAGATTTAATCTTAATTTTTTTAGGAATTTTTTTATTCGAATACTTTAAAGATTATTTTACAAACACAATTGAATTAATTCTAAATGTTTTATTATTTTTTTTCTTAGTTTATTTTATAATAAACAAGTTAAAGTTTAGATATAAAAATACAAACTTCGAAGTTGAGAAAGGCAAATCATCATTTAAAAATATAGTTTTAAAAACACTTGGATTTACTTATCTTAATCCTCATGTATATTCAGATACTGTATTTTTTCTTGGAAATTTTTCAAAAAACTTTTTTATAACTCACAAATATTTATTTGGTTTTGGTGCTTCTATTTCTTCATTTATCTTTTTTTTTGCCTTAGGCTATTTATCTAAACTTTTATCAAAATACTTAAATAATTATGGAACTTGGAAGGCAATAAATACTTTTATAATTATTTTTATGGGGTCTTTAGCTTTGTATGTTTTAATTGAAATTATAATTAATTTGAAAAGCCATATTTTCTAAGTCTTACATCGCCTGTTCTAGCATGAGCTTCCATACCTTCATATCTTGAAATTCTTGCCGCGGCTGCTCCTACTTCTTTTGTAGATTCTTTTGTCATTCTTTGAAAACTCAAAGTTTTAATAAATTTCCCAACAAACAAACCACCAGTGTATCTTCCGGCACCTTTAGTTGGTAAAATATGATTTGTGCCAGAACATTTATCTCCATATGCAACTGTAGTTTCTTCTCCTATAAATAAAGAACCATAATTTTTTAATCTATCATGAAACCATTTTAAATTTTTAGTTTGGACTTCTAAATGCTCAGGGGCATACTCATCACTAATTTTTGCCATTTCTTCATCAGTATCGCATAAAATTACCTCACCAAAATCTCTCCAAGCATCACCAGCGCTTTGTTTTGGAAGTTCAGGCAAGTCCGCAATTAATTCTGGAACTCTTTTTATCACATCGTCGGCTAATTTTTTACTTTTTGTAAACAACCAGGCAGGAGAATTGTAACCGTGCTCAGCTTGTCCAACTAAATCATAAGCGACAATTTCAGGATCAGCTGTTTCATCAGCAATTATTGCAATTTCAGTCGGGCCAGCAAAAAGATCAATACCAACTTTTCCAAATAGAATTCTTTTCGCTTCTGCAACAAATTGATTTCCAGGTCCAACCAAAATATCAGCAGGAGCATTTCCAAATAAACCATTTGTCATTGCGGCAATAGCTTGTACTCCACCTAAATTCATAATTACATTTGCTCCACACAAATCAGCGGTATAAATAATAGATGGGTGTACACCTATTTTTGGCTTAGGTGAACTACAGACAAGTATATTTTTTACTCCTGCAACTTTAGCAGTAGTCACACTCATTACAGCTGATGCAATATGAGCGTATCTTCCTGCTGGAACATAACATCCAGCCGTATTAACTGGTATTAATTTTTGTCCTGCATAAAGTCCATCAGATAATTCAGTTTCAAAGTCTTGACCATAATTTTTTAATTGTGCTTCTGCAAATTTTCTAACTCTTTCATGAGAAAACTGGATATCATCTTTAGTTTTTTGGTCTAAATTTTTTTTTATCTCATCTATTTTTTCTTTAGAAACAATTATCTCCCCATCGTAATTATCAAATTTTTTACCTAGCTCCTTACAGCCGTCTTCTTTTGATTTTTCTATATCTTTTAAAATATTTTCTACAATTTCTCTTGTTTTCGAGTCATCTGTAGATGATGTTTTTGGTGATTTTTTTAAATATTTTATAGCCATAATTTTTTAAAAATTTAAATCATTAATCAATCTAATGCAACAACTGCAGCAGCTATAGAAGCAAGTCTTGCTGGAGCATCATCGGATCTACTTGTTATGACTACAGGAACTTTACCACCCACAACTACACCTGCGGCGCAAGCTCCCATGAAGTAAATCATCATTTTTACAAGAGAATTACCAGTTTCCACATTTGGAACTAACAATATGTCCGCTTGTCCAGCAACATTATTTTTTATTCCTTTAATTGCTGCGGATTTTTTAGAAATTGCATTATCAAATGCTAATGGACCAAAAACATCAGCACTAACATTTTCTAACTTGGCAAGTTCTGTTAATTCCTTTGCATCCAATGAGGTAGGAACACTATCAATCACTTCTTCCGTTGCTGATAATATTGCTATTTTAGGTCTTTCTATTCCAATTCTTTTTGCAAAATTAACAGCATTTTTTAATATATGCATTTTTGTTTTGATATTTGGCATAACATTTAAAGCTCCATCTGTAATAATTAATGGTTTATCATCTTTTTCAAGAGTCATATGCCAAATGTGACTTAAGCGTGTTTTGTTAATTAATTTGTGTTGTCTTTTTAAAACTTCCTTCATTAAAATGTCTGTATGAATATGACCTTTAATAATTATTCTTACCTCTCCTTCAGAAGCTAATTTTGTGGCAATTTCAGCAGTATTATTTTCAACAGGCTCATGAATAATTTTATAATTAGAAATATCCCATTTTAGTTCATCAGCGCATTTCTCTATTTCTTCTTTATCACCAATAAAAACTGGCTCTATAAGACCTTCATTTATTGCATCAAATGTAGAAAGCATAGGAAGAGGTTTTCCGGCATTAACAATTGCTGCCTTGATTCCTTTCTTGACTCCAGCTTTTTCAAGAAGATTTAATGGGCAAACTACTTTTTTATCAGATAACATTGGAATTTCTTATATTGTTTTTTCACATTTCTATAAAGTAATTTTAACAACAATGTGGTAAATAAGATTTATGGAAATTGTTACTAAAATAGCACCAATTGCGCTAGCTCTTATAATGCTTGGCTTAGGACTTGGTTTAAAAGTTGAAGATTTTACAAGAGTTTTAAAAAATCCTAGGGATTTTATAGTAGGTTTGTTCTGTCAGTTAATAATTCTTCCAATAGTTGCTTATGTATTAATTGTTATTTTAAAAACACCTACAGAACTAGCTTTAGGGGTTATGATCATTGCAGCTGCACCTGGCGGAGTTACTTCAAATGTTTTAACGAAATTTGCAAATGGTGATGTTGCTCTTTCAATTTCTTTAACAGCGATAATTAGTTTAATTAGTATTATTTCTGTTCCATTAATTGTTTTTCAATCAGCTATATTATTAGGAGTAACAAATCTTTCTCAAGAAATTACAATGACTGGTATAGCATTAAAAATGGCTCTAGTAGTAACTGTACCTGTAATTTTAGGAATGATAATTAGAAAGTTTTTGGATAATTTTATTTCTCCCAAGGTATCAATAATAAATAAAATTAATGCTATTTTATTTTTAATTGTTTTTACAGCAATTTGGATTGAAGAGAAAGAAAACATAATTACTTATTTAAGCCAGGCAGGTTTGACCGTTCTAATTCTAAACGTAGTAATGATGTTCATCGCATATTATCTTGCTAAAACTTTCGCATCAGGCATTGAGCAAAGAAAATGCATTGCACTAGAGTGTGGACTTCAAAATGGAACTTTAGCAGTATTTGTAGCTACACAAATATTTAATGATATTATCTACATGATTCCAACAGCCGCATATGCATTAGTAATGTATGTTACAGCTTTCATATTTTTGTTTATAGTTAGAAGATCTAATTAAAAATCAATCGATTGCAAACTGTAACAGTAAATTTGCTAAATGAAGTAATAGAATTATTTTGCATTTTAGCCAGCTCCTTTTTATATATCGTAGTATTGGGATGAATTAATTTATATTCATCTATTATTACTAAATTTCTTGTATAAAGTTTTTTAATTTTTCTAGATACGGTAGGCCTAGGTATGCCAGTTATATCGGATAAAGACATTTTGTTAATTCCTTGAGTATTCATTTGTTCAAGTTCACTACGCCAACTTGTAGTACTTAATTTTTCATTATGTACTTTTACTATTTTAACTACTTTATTAAGAACTATTACACTCCATATAATAAATAATTCTAAATCATTATCAAAAAATTTTTTCCATTTCATTGTCCATGGTATAATAAATTCAAAATAATGAAACATTACAAATGAGAATCTCTTTTTTATTTTGCTGAAAATTTCATCTTTTAAAATATCTCTTGTAACTACATTTTCTTTTAAACAGACACTATAAATTTTAAAAATTAAATTTGCCAAACTGTTTAAAGTTTCCATTATATCAAATAATGATAAAGAATTTTTATCAATTATTATATTTTTTTTTTTTCTAATAATCACACCTTCGTTTTCGAGTTCAAGAATCTTTCTTCTCGCTGTTTCTTTTGGTATGTTTAAATTATTTGCTATTTCTACAATATTTATTTTTTGAATATCAAATTGATTAGTTCTTTCAAATGTTTCATAATCAAATTCAATTAAGTTTTTATTATAAAACTCTAAATTTCTATTAAAGAGATAAATTAATATATAAAACTTTTCGCTATCTCTAAAAATTTTATTGGTATTAGTTAACCATTCAGAAAGGAAGGTCGTGTATTCCTTGGAAATTAATGAATAATTCTTTGTTATTATTTCATTGATATCATCCAATTCTAATTTTTCTGTAAATCTTGGTATATCAATCATATTTTTAATAGAAACCCATTTTGGTCTATAGTTAGAAATTGTCAACCCATTTTGAACATGATTAACTTAACAATTATACTAATTGATGATTAAATTTAAATTATAAAAATGAGTACTGAAAGCTTAAATAGATCATCCGCAATTACAGAAGCATACGCTAAAGATATTTCCAAAGAAACAAATACACCTAAAAAAAAAGTAAATATAGAAGATCTTAAGAAAAGATTATTTCTTGAAAAAAAAAGGGAGAGATTTCAAAACAGAGTATTATTGGGAATGTTCTGCTTTTCTGTTGCAATACTGGGGTACATAATTGTTTAACAAGAAACATTATAAACCATTAAATATAATATTTTTATCTTTATCAATAGCTTCGCTTACTTGGTTATTATCAGCTTTTATTTAACAAATTAATTTCACTTAAAATACTTTGAGGAATATTTATTTCTTTTTTCAAATTTGATCTAAATCTTTCTGACTTATTTTCTCCAGGGTAATATATTTTTTTAAACTTTTTGAGTTTAGGTAATTTTTTGATCCTTCTAATATTCTCTTTAATTCTTTTTGTGTAATCTTTTACGAACAAATTTGGTTTAAATACAATGAACAGATGACCAATGTTCTGAGGACCTGAAAAGTCATCAAATGGATCTTTTACCTTTCCGCCGTGATTTCCACCAGTTAAAACACCTGATAAAATATCTACCATCCAAGCTAATCCAGAACCTCTAAAACCAGCTATTGGAAGTTGCAAACCTTTTAAAGCTTTCTTCGGATCAGTTGTTGGATTACCGTTTTTATCTAGAGCAACTCCCAATGGAATTTTACCTCCTAATTTTGCCGCTCTTCTTATTTTACCTCTATTGATCATTGAGATTGATGTGTCTAAAACAAATGGAACTTTGGATCCTGTAGGCGTGGCAAAACATACCGGGTTAGTACCAAATAAAGTTTTTTTTGCACCATGAGGTGCTATTGCTGGAGGAGCGTTTGTAAAACAAAATGCAACCAAACCTTTTTTTGCAGCTCTTTCAGCGTAATATCCTGACAATCCATAATGCCCACTATTTTTAACTGCAACAAATCCAATTCCAGTTTTTTTTGCATTTTGAATTGCATGATTAATTCCTAAATTAGCACCAATAAATCCTACTGCATTATTCGCATCTATTTGAGTTATAGATGAAGAAATTTTTTTTATTTTTATTTTTGGTTTTGGATTAATAACTTTTTTTTTAATTCTATTACAATAAGATATAATTCTTGCAAAACCATGTGATGGAGCACCAACTAACTCAGCGTTTATTAATGCATCGGCACATATACTTGAATGTTTATTGGATAATTTATAGTTTTTAAAAGTTTTTATAATTAAATTTCTTGCCTGATTTATTTTCATTTAATTTTTTAGCCAGCTTTCTATCAAATTCATATTGATTAAAGATTTATTAATATCAAATAAATTAAATTTTTTATCACTTTTTTCAAAAAAGGCTTCAGATACATTTTTAATCTGATTTGCATAAATTGAAAGGTTTGATTTTATACTTTTTATATAAAAATGTTTGTTACTAAAAACTTCTATTTGGCTGTTTTTATTTGGAAGCCAGGGATTTAATACATTTATATATCCTTTTGAACCATGAATTTTACAAATATTATTTAAATTATTTTTTATACTAACATGAATTTCACATTCATAAGTTTCGTCACATATTAATTTTGCTTTAGCATCATCATCAACTTCAGAAGAGGCAAATTCTAACTTTTTATTTTGAATTTTTATATCGCTAGGATTTTTTGAAAATAACATTGCAAAACTTATCGGATAACAACCCAAATCAAAAATTGCACCTCCGCCAAGCTTTTTATTGTATAATCTAGAGTCAGGTTTAAATTTAGCTTTAAAACCAAAGTTGCTCTCTATCTTTCTTATTTGACCAATTTCATCGTTTTTAATTAGATTTAAAATTTCAATTGTTTGTGGATGTGAATAATAAGAAATAGCTTCATAAAATTTAACATTTTTTTGAATTATTTTTTTTTTTACTTCAAGTAATTCATTAGAAGACATCGAGGCAGGTTTTTCACAAAGAATATTTTTATTTGAATCAATTAATTTATTTATAAGTTCTATATGAGTATTATTTAAGGAAGATATATAAACCGATTGTATATTTTTATTATTAATTACTTCATCGTAAGATTTATTTTCGAAACTTTTATATTCTTTCCCAGATTTGCTGGCAATTGATATTAATTTTGAATCTGTAACTTCATTTATTGACTCAGCAAAATTTAAACCCATTCTTCCTAAGCCTAAAATTCCCCAATTATTCATTACTATAAATCAAACCATTCTTTATAATTTTGTTTATTTAATACAAGATAACTTGGCAAAAATTTATCGTCGATAATTTTTAACTTATAACTTGCATTATATTTATTTATTTTTTTTAAATCTGCTAAATGATCATAATGTACAACTCTATTTTCAATACTTTGTTTAATATCTTCGACCGTTATTCCAGACTCTTCAAATTCATTATGGTGACCAAAGTTAGATAGTTTTTCATAAATTTCTTCAGGAGTTTTAACATTTGTGAAATGCCACCCACCTTGTTCTACAATTTGTAAATTTCTTTGTTTTAATTCTGAGAAAATAGTGTCAAATCTCCAAAATGGATATTTTTTATTTTTAAGATTTCTTAACCAAGCAAAAGATTTTAATTTTTTCTTTTTACAAGCTTTTGTTCCATACCATGGCATTAAATCATAAAATAAATTAAATTTGTAATAAAAAAACAATTGCTCAAAAATAAATATATCACTAGTAGAATTTTGGAAATGTTTTGTCTCGAAGTTTGGTATTTCATCATTATCACTTAAACAAATTAAATCGTTATCCTCAGCATCTTTTATGCCTTTCATCATATAGTTGTAAGATTGCTCAATTCTTTTAATACTATTCATTCTTTTTGTACCACTAGAAAGATTTTCAGATTTTATTATATCTGATGGTTCTTCTTCTATAACTAAGTAAATAATTTTATCTTTAAACTTTGAAAACTTATTAATATCGAAATTTAATTTTTTTTTTCTTCCACTATGTGAATATAGGGACTCAACTATTATAAATTTATGAACATATGGATTTAAAATATTAAACCTTACATCTAACATTAAATCTTCAGAATAAAATGTTGTACAATCAAAGATTTTCATTTTTATATATATTTTACAAGTTTATTATCATTTCAATGATTAAAATTTATCCCTTTTAAAAATTTTCTTAAATCATTTAATTGTTCCAAAATGGACAGACGCTCTCAGCAAGTAAATTTTTTTTAAGATTTTCTGATAATTTTAAAGTAGTAATTGACAAACCTGCCATTTCCATCGAAGTTGCATATCTTCCGACATAAGTTTTAGTATTTATTATTTTAGAATTAGATAAATTTTCGTTTATTCTTTTTGATACTATATATAATTCTTCTAATGGTGTAGCACCCAAACTGTTAATCATTATGGCAATATTATCATTAGATTTCAATTTTGAATCTTCTATAATTCTTTTGTAAAGATCATCAACCAAATCATTTGCAGGTCTCAATTTTTCTCTTTTAATACCTGGTTCACCGTGTATTCCCATTCCAATTTCAATTTCATCATCATTAATTTCAAAGGTAGGTTTGCCAGCTTCAGGCAATATACATGGAGATAAAGCAACTCCGAGTGTTCTAATATTACTGTTAGCTTCAGTTGCTGTATTAAAAACTTCCTCAAGTGATATGCCAGTTTCAGCTGCTGCTCCTGCAATTTTGAAAACAAATATCATCCCAGCTATTCCTCTACGCTTTGATTTTTCTTGATCACTTGCGCTTGCGATATCATCTGCAACAATTATTTTTTTTGTTTTAATACCTTCGGCTTCTACCATTTCACAAGCCATTTCAAAATTCATTACATCTCCACCATAATTGCCGATGACGCATAAAACACCATTACCATTATCAGCGTTTTTAATTGCCGAAACCATTTGCTCAACTGAAGGAGATGCAAAAACTGAACCAATTGCACATGCATCTAAAAATCCCTTACCGACATAACCTGTAAATACAGGTAAATGTCCTGAGCCACCTCCAGTAACTATTCCAACTTTATTTGAAGCCTTATTGGTTCTTGTAACCACTCTGTTGTTATCTTTGGCTAAAGCATAAACATCTGGATGAGATTTAATAAGTCCATCAATTGACTCTTCGACAAAATTGGCCGGATTGTTGATTATTTTTTTCATATCTATTTTTATATTTTAAATTTAAAAATATATATACTAGTAAAATGACAAAACCTTTTAAAGTAGAGATTCCAGAAGAAAATCTTCAAAATATATATTCAAAAGTGAAAAACTACCAATGGCACGAGATGCCCGATGACGGTGGTTGGAACTATGGAACCAATTTAGAATATATGAAGGAATTTTCAAAATTTTGGATTGAAAAATATGACTGGAGAAAAACTGAAGAAAAAATAAATAAATTTAATAATTTTAAATCGAATATAGATGGAATTGATATTCATTTTATACACGAAAAGGGAAGTGGATCTAACCCAAAGCCATTATTGTTAAACCATGGTTGGCCAGGATCGATAGTGGAATTTTTACATATTATTGATCAACTGGCTCATCCCGAAAAACATGGAGGAAAAGAAGAAGATGGTTTTGATGTTGTTGTCCCATCTCTACCTGGGTATGGATTTTCAGGGCGTCCACCAAAACCTATTGGCCCAAGAAAAATGGCAGCAATATTTAATTTATTAATGACAAAAGTTCTTGGTTATAAAAAATATATTTCACAAGGAGGAGATTTTGGAGGAACAATATGCACTTGGTTGGCATATGATTATCCAGATAAATTGTTAGGAATTCATATTAATATTTTAATTATACGACATCCAGATGGACCTCAGACAACTGAAGAAAAAGAATGGCAAGAAAGATTTAGAAAAGAACAAAGAATTGAAGATGGCTATAGAACCCAACAGGCGACAAAACCACAAACATTAAGTTATGCTATGATGGATAGCCCCGTAGGTGTTGCTGCTTGGATAATTGAAAAAATGAGAGGATGGTCTGATTTAAAAAATGGAGACATAGAAAGTGTTTATTCAAAAGATATTTTATTATCAAACATCATGGTTTATTTGGTAACTAAAACATTTAATACAGCATCCTGGATTTATTATGGAAGAAGAGAAGAGGGAGGAAGATCCCTTCCTAAAGAATATCTTCCTTTAAAAGTTCCAACCGCTATTGCAAAATTTCCAAAAGAATATTTAGAATGGGCACCAAGATCGTATGTGGAAAGAATTTACAATGTTCAACAATGGACAGAAATGCCGAAAGGTGGACATTTTGCTGCTTTGGAGCAACCAGAGCTTCTAGTTAACGATATAAGAAAATTTTTAAATAATTTAAAATAATGCCTTCCTTAAACTCAGATCAACTTAATCAATACAAGGAAGAAGGGTATGTTTCACCAATAGACGTTTTATCAAAGGAAGAAGCTAAAGAAGTTAGAGAAGAAATAGAAATTATCGAAAAAAAGTGGCCAAATGAACTTGAAGGATTAGGAAGAAATTATATTCATTTTATTTCTCCAGTATTTGATAAAGTCTGCAATAATACAAAAATTTTAGATGCTGTGGAAAGTATTATCGGTAAAAATATACTTATTTGTGGAACTACACTTTTTGTTAAAAATCCAAATGAAAAAGGCTTTGTTAGTTTTCATCAAGATGCAAAATATATTGGCCTTGAACCTCACAATTGGGTCACTGCTTGGGTGGCGATAACAGATGCTAATGAAGAAAATGGTTGCATGAGAATGTGGTCAGGTTCTCATAAAAATGATCTTCAATATCATAACCAAAAATTTGATGAGAATAACTTATTAACTAGAGGTCAAACAGTTGAAAATGTACCAGTGAAAGAAACTAAGCCAGTTATTTTAAAAGCAGGGCAAGCATCTCTACATCACCCGAAGGTAGTTCATGGATCAGGTTTAAATAAAAGTAATGATAGAAGAATTGGATTTGTTATTCAAAGTTATATTGGAACCAACGTTGAACAGGTTTTAGGTAAAATGTATGTTCAACAAGCACGAGGTGATGATAAATTTAAATATCACGAGCATGTTGTAAAAGCCA
>CACLIZ010000003.1 GCA_902607115.1 uncultured Pelagibacteraceae bacterium
TTCTTTTCTCAGATATTTTTCTATCTAAAATTGTTTCACTATTACCAGTGCCTTTGAATTCCTCAAATATAACTTCATCCATTCTACTACCCGTATCAATTAACGCTGTTGCTATAATAGTTAAAGATCCGCCTTCTTCAATATTTCTTGCGGCACCAAAAAATCTCTTAGGTCTCTGAAGGGCATTTGCATCAACTCCGCCCGTTAGTACTTTGCCTGAACTTGGCACTACAGCATTATATGCTCTTCCAAGTCTAGTTATAGAGTCTAGTAGTATTACAACATCCTTCTTATGCTCCGTAAGTCTTTTTGCTTTTTCAATAACCATCTCAGCCACAGCCACGTGTCTTTGAGCAGGTTCATCAAAGGTTGAGCTAATTACTTCACCTTTAACGGTTCTTTGCATATCAGTAACTTCCTCTGGCCTTTCATCAATTAATAAAACCATTAAGTAACACTCAGGATGATTGGCTGTTATTGCATTTGCGATACTTTGTAAAATCATGGTTTTTCCAGCTTTAGGTGGTGATATAATTAAAGATCTTTGACCTTTGCCTATTGGACTAACTAAGTCAATTAATCTAGGTGTGAGGTCTGGATTTTTTTCAACTTTATTTTTTTCTGACTCCATAATCAGCTGGCTATTCGGATATAATGGGGTAAGGTTATCAAAAGCAATTTTGTGTCTAGCTTTTTCCGGTTCTTCAAAATTAATCTTGCTTACTTGTAAAAGTGCAAAATATCTCTCTCCATCTTTCGGGGCTCTAACTGGGCCCTCTACTGTGTCACCAGTTCTTAAACCAAATCTTCTTATTTGGCTTGGACTAACATAAATATCATCTGGTCCTGGTAGATAATTCGATTCCATTGCTCTTAAAAAACCAAATCCATCTTGGAGCAGCTGTAGCACACCTGCGCCTGTAATTTCTTCACCTTTTTCTGCGTGTTTTTTTAATATAGCGAATAATATTTCTTGCCTTCTTAACGTGCTTGCATTTTCAATGCCTAATTTTTCAGCATCACCAATCAATTGCTCTGATGTTTTTCCTTTTAATTCTTGTATGTTCATGGGGATTATTTCTTAAGATAGTTTTAATATAATATCATATTTTAAAATTACAAGCCTATAAAGGTTTAATAATTACAATAAAAACAATCAATATAAGCAATACAGTTGGGACCTCATTTAAATACCTATAATATTTAGAGGTTTTTGTATTTGTTCGATTTTTAAGGTGGTTAAGACATTTTCCTAAATATTCGTGATAGATTGATAGCAGGATTACTAAAAGAAGTTTTAACTGCATCCATAGGTTTGTTAAAACATCAAAACCATTTAGATGAATTAAAGCAATTCCAAATATCCAAGAAAAGAGCATTGCCGGCCTCATAATGTAAATATAAAGACGCTTTTCCATAATTTCAAAAATATCAGTAGTTTCTTTCTTTTCGAAATTTTCAACATGATAAACAAATATTCTTGGCAAATATAAAAGGCCCACCATCCAAGAAATCACTGCGATCAGATGAAGAGATTTTAAAATTAAATAAAAGTTCATTAATTTAAATTTCTTTTAACAATATGTTCTAATAAAATAATATGATCATCATTGTCATTTAAACAGGGGATAAAATCAAATTTTTCTCCCCCAGCCTTTTCGAAACTCTCTTTTCCTTGAATTAAAATTTCTTCTAGTGTTTCAACACAATCTGATGCAAAACCTGGGGATACTACTAAAACTTTTTTTACTCCTTCCTTGGGCAATTTTTCCAAGGTTTTATCTGTATATGGTTGAAGCCATTCTTCAGGTCCAAATCGTGATTGAAATGTTGTTATTATTTTTACTTTATCAAATTTCTCTGAGATTAGCCTGGTAGTTTTTTGACAGTAACAATGGTATGGGTCACCTTTTTCAAAATATTTCTTTGGAATGCCGTGATAAGATGCAATGATTAAATCTGGCTTCCATTCTATGGCGCTTAACTTTTTATTTATACTATTAACTAAAGCGTCGATATATAATGGTTCAGACTCATAATGAGGAACTATTTGTATCGCTGGCTGCCATCTCATTTTCATTAGTACTCTAAAAACTTCATCACACACAGTAGCGGTAGTTGGTGAAGCATATTGCGGGTATAAAGGAAAAATGATTAATTTTTCACAACCTTCTTTCTTCATGCTTTCAATTTTACTTTTAATACTCGGGTTTCCATATCTCATGGCAAAATCAACTATTAAATTCTCATTTTCAATTTTTTTGCTAAGTTTTTTTGTCTGCATTTCTGTATAAAATCTTAATGGTGATTTATTTACATCCTTCATCCATATTTCTTTATAAGCTTTTGCTGTTTTGGATGGTCTAAAAGTTAATATAAATAAATTTAATATTATTTTCCAAATAAAAGGGTTTACTTCGATTACTCTTCTGTCTGATAAGAATTCTTTTAAATATTTTCTTATATCCCACCAATTTGTAGAATCGGGTGTTCCTAAATTTATTAATAATACTCC
Organism: uncultured Pelagibacteraceae bacterium; assembly: GCA_902607115.1. Classification (GTDB taxonomy): domain Bacteria; phylum Pseudomonadota; class Alphaproteobacteria; order Pelagibacterales; family Pelagibacteraceae; genus Pelagibacter. The sequence continues at coordinate 2,516 of CACLIZ010000003.1, forward strand.
TGTCTTTCCAAAATTTACTTTTGGGTGGTCTTTGTTCATCTAAAGTCTTTCACAAAATCAACTAAAATTTTTACATTTTCGGGATTAGTTTCAGGAATTACACCGTGCCCTAAATTAAAAATATAATGATGATTTTTAAATATTTCTAAATATTTTTGAGCATTTTTTAACATATCTTTTTTATCTAATAACAAACATTTTGGATCTAACCCTCCTTGTATTGGAATATCAATATCTTCCGCAATTTTATTCGGATCTATTTCATAATCAATGCTGATTGCACTTGGTTTTACAATATCACAATATTTTTTGTAAGATTTAATTCCTCTAGGAAAACAAATTACTTCAACTCCTAAACTTTTAACAAAGTCTACTAATTCTTTTGTTGGTTGATAAATGTACTTATCAAATTTGTCCGTCTCCAAAAGGCCCGCCCAACTATCAAAAATTTGTATTATTGAAGCTCCATTTTCTACTTGTTTTTTAATATGCAGTTTTTGAGTATAAATTATTTTTTTTAAAATTTTATCTTGTTCGGGGTTTTTATAAATATTTGGATCTAGTGTTTTTTTTGGAGATTTTTTATTTAACATATAAACTAATAGCGTCCATGTGGCACCCACAAATCCTATTAAATCTTTATTTGTTAAAGTTTTATCTTCGGATGTATTTTTAATAAGTTCATAAACCGGATTTAGTTTTTGATAAATTTCATTATCAGATAAATTTAAAATTCTTTCTATATTTAAATCTCCAAGTACCGGGCCAAAGTTTTTCTTAAATTCTAAGTTTTGGCCTAAGGCGTAAGGTATAAGAAGAATATCAGAAAATATGATTGCAGCATCAAATGAAAACCTTTTTAATGGTTGTAAAGTTATTTCTTTAGAAAGTTTAGCATTTAAACAAAGTTCAATAAAATTTGTATTTTTAGATCTTATATCTCTAAACTCAGGCAGGTATCTTCCTGCTTGCCTCATAAACCATATAGGAATTGAGCTTGTTTTTTTTTTATTTATGCAATCTTTAAGAATACCCATAATTAAAATATAATTAATCTTATTTCTTTATATTATTATCCTGTGAATTAGTTTAATTAAAATTCATACAGTTTTTTACACATTTTTATTAACAATAATATTGTTCTAAAACAATTGATTTACTTAATTTTTATTTAAAATTAACAATTTTTTTAAATATTAATATGTTTTTTTTTACTTGTTTAAATGTGTTAATAAACAATTGTAAAAACTAATAGTTTTATATTATTTAAAAAAAAGGCAAATTTTGTCTAATAATATTATATTTATACATGAATAATACACATAATATTTATCTTATTTCAGACTCTACGGGAGAAACATTAGACAGGATATTTATGGCCTTAAAAGCACAGTTTAAAAACTTTAAACATAATTTATTCCACTACTCTTTTACCAGAACGGAAAACCAGATATTAAAAATACTTGAAGAGGCTAAAAAGAAAGAAGATTCGATAATATTATATACAATAGTAGACAATAAACTTGCAAAATATTTATCTCAAGAAGCAAACAAGAAAAAAATTCCTTGCTTTGGGGTGCTGGGAGATCTTATACTTAATTTTTCTAAACTCCTTAATCAAAAAGCCACCAATATTCCAAGTGGACAACATGCTTTAACCGAAGAATATTATAAAAGGATTGAGGCAATACAATTTACGATGAACCATGATGACGGGAATTCAATAATAGATGTAGATAAATCTGATATTGTTTTATTAGGAGTAAGCAGAACAAGCAAAACACCCACATCAATTTATTTAGCTAACAGAGGTTATAAAACTTCAAACATTCCACTAGTGAATGAAAATTCAATCCCTCCAAAACTTAAAGAAAATCCAAAAACATGTTGTATAGTAGGTTTAGTAGCCGAACCAACAAGATTACACGACGTTAGAAAAAATAGGCTTACAACGATTAAAGAACAAGAACACATTAAATATATTAATTTGGAAACTATTAAGAAGGAAACAGAAGAATCCAAAAAAACATTTAAAAAATATCAATGGCCTATGATTGATGTAACCAGAAAGTCAGTTGAAGAAACGGCTGCGTCAGTAATAAAAATGTATGAAATTTTTTCAAACAGAAATTAACATAATTCTAGCTTCTCAAAGCAAAGTAAGAAAAGAAATGTTAGAAAAAAATAATATTAAATGCAAAGTAATCAAATCAAACTTTGATGAGGAGCCGATTAAAGACAGTCTAATAAAAGATGGAGCATCCCCCGAAATAATAAGTAAAAATCTAGCTGAGATAAAAGCAATTAAAGTTAGCCGTCAAAATCATGATTTTGTTGTATTAGGAGCAGATAGCGTAATAGATTTAGATAATAAAATAATTTCTAAACCACAAAATAGAAATGAAGCGCTACAAATTTTAAAAAAATTAAATGGAAAAAAACATAGTTTGATAAGTTCAGTGACGCTTGCAAAAAATGGCTCCATGATTTGGAATTATACTGATAAAGCTACACTAACTATGAAAAAAATGTCAGATGATCAGCTTAAAGAGTATTTATCAAAAATAAGCGATGATGCTTTATATGCTTATAATGTATATCAGATTGAAGGTGAGGGCAGAGCCTTATTTTCTAGCATAGAAGGAGATGAAAACACAATTATGGGTTTGCCAGTTATGAAAATTAAAGAGTATCTAAATAATTTAAAATGTTAGTATTAATTTGGTTTTTAGTTTGTATTATTTTTTATTTAGTACAAAAAACACTTGGTAATTCCGGACACGCATTGGAGGTATTTGCTTTATTAACAGCTTTTGTATTATTTGTTATTGATAGATTGAGCAAAAAAGTAAAAAAATGAAAAAATATTTAGTTATAGGAAATCCTGTTGAACATTCTCTTTCACCTAAACTTCATAACTATTGGTTAAAAGAAAATAATATTGATGCTGTCTATGAAAAAAAACAGATAGAAGAATCCAATATTCAAGGAATAATTTCAGAAATTAAAAATGGCAAAATAGAAGGAATTAATATTACTGTTCCATTTAAAAAATCGGTAATACCTTTTTTGGATGAGTTAGAATATTTGGCAAAAAAAACTCAGTCTGTAAATACGATTTATAAAAAAGAAAATAAAATAGTAGGAGATAATACGGATGTATTAGGATTTAAATACGCATTACAACATATTAAATATAAAGTTAAAGGAAAAAAAATTTTTATTTTAGGAGCTGGAGGAGTAACTTCTTCTATTATTTTTGCTTTAGAACAAATGGAAGCCTCTACAATTATGCTAAGCAACAGAACTAAGGAAAAAGCTGAAAGTTTAAAAAAAAAATATCCTTATTTGGATTTAATAAACTGGGGAGATATTAAAAACTTCGACATGATAATAAATGCTACAAGTTTAGGCCTTAAAGAGAATGATAAAATACCTATAAATTATAACAAAATAGGATCAGAAAAGTTTTTTTATGATCTTATTTATAATCCTAAAAAAACAAATTTTCTTTTGGAAGCTGAAAAACATGGCCACCGTATTGAGAATGGGAAATTGATGTTTCTTTATCAAGCTCAGTCAGCTTTTGAAATGTGGACGGGTTTTCAACCTCCGATTAATACAAAAGTACTTCAATTATTGGAAAATGATTAGAATAGGACTTATAGGAGAAATTGCAGCAGGAAAAACGTTTGTAGGAAAATGTTTTGGTTTTCCAATATTTAACGCTGACTTAGAGGTAAAAAAAATTTATAAAACTAATAAGAAATGTTTTACAAAATTAAATAAAAAATTTCCCAAAAACATTAAAAGTTTTCCAATAACTAAGAGTGAAATAATAAAAATATTAAATAAGAAAAATATTAAAATTATATCTAAAATAGTACATCCATATGTAAGAGTTCAGTTAAAAAAGTTTTTAAAAAAAAATAAGTATAAAAAGTATGTGATACTCGACATACCATTACTTATAGAGAATAAATTAAATAATAAATCTGATATATTAATTTATATCAAAACACCAAGAAATATTATTTTAAAAAGAGTAAAAAATAGAGGAAACTATAATAAAAAAACTTTAGATATATTAAAAAAAAAACAGATAAATATGAAAAAAAAAATCAAATTAGCTAATTTTATAATTTATAATAATTTAAATAAAAAAAATGTTTTAAATCAAATTAATAAAATTAAAAAAAAAATTAATGATTGAAGTAGTTTTAGACACAGAAACAACAGGACTTTCCGTATCCGAAGGGCACAGAATCGTAGAAATAGGATGTGTTGAGTTGAAAGATCTAATTCCTACTAAAAATAAATTTCATTGTTATTTAAACCCTCAGAGAAAAGTTTCGGAAGATGCATTTAAAGTTCATGGATATAGCGATGTTTTTTTATCAGAACAAAAAAAATTTAGTCAAATAGTAGATGAATTCTTAAAATTTATAGAGGGTAAAAAACTTATAATTCATAATGCAGAATTTGATATTTCTCATTTAAACAATGAACTTAATTTGTTGGGAAAAAACAAAATTAATAATGAAATAATTGACACACTTCAAATCGCAAGAGAAAAATTTCCAGGATCATCTATAAGCTTGGATGCTTTATGTAAGAGATATAATATTGATAATTCCAAGAGAGAAAAACATAATGCGGTTATTGACTGTGAATTATTATCTAAAGTTTATATAAATTTATTAGATCAAAAAGAACCATCATTTGAACTTAGTGTTGAAAGAGATTTTAATAGTGATTTTGCTTCCAATTCAAAAGTTCAATATTTTAATAAAATTATAAAACCCACAGAAGAAGAATTAAAGTTACATAAAGATTTTTTAAAAAGAGAAATTAAAAAAAATTATTTTAATTAAATTTATCATTATATAATTTTTCAAAATCGACTTTTTTTTCAAATTTTAACTCAGGATATCCAGCACTCTTAATTAGATCTAGAAAAATCTTTTCTACTTTTGGGTAAATAATTTTTTGCAAATCGCATAAAACTATTTTACCAACAGTATTTTTTTCATTAATTGACTTATCTAAATTAATTACTGTAGCATATTTTATTTCAAAAAAAGATTTTTCTGTATTATCTTTTTTATCTTGCAAAGTTAACTTAGTTGTTATTTCCAAAACTTTATTTTTTAGAACCAAAGAAGATATATCAATTTCCATATTGTAGTTCGCTAAATTTTCTCTAACAAATGTTAAAGTCTCTACATTTGGAGTTTCAATAGAAAGATCTTTTATGTATTCCAAGATAATTTTGAATTTTTGATCTTTATTTTCTGTCATCTAAATCTTTGTATTCTCCTTCAATATAATCTTTATTTTTCATATCATTTTTTTTATTTTTATTAGAAAATTGTTTGAACATAATTTTTCTTGTTGGTGGAAATATTATTAAAAAACCTAAAAAGTCTGTAGCAAAACCAGGTATAATTAAAAAAATTGCGCCTATTGCAATTAAAGCTCCAGAAATTAGCTCATAAGCAGGCATTTCGTTCTTCACCATTTTTCTTAAACCTTGATTTAAAGTGTTTAGACCTTCTGCGCGTGCATAATAAATTCCTATAAAAGCCGTAAAAAATATAAGCAATACAGTGTTAAAAGCTCCAATCGAGGCCCCGATTTTTATAAATAAATAAATTTCAACGGCAGGAATTATAATTAATACTAATAAAAGTGAGTTCATTTGTCTTTAATTCTTAAATTTAGGTCATTGAAAAAGACCAACTTAGTAAATATTATAAATATATATAAAATACAATGAATTATAGCTTTGAATACATAGACATTATTTTGCTTGCAATGATTGCGGGTTTTATTTTTCTAAGATTAAGAGGAATTCTAGGAAAAAAAACAGGTCATGAAGAAGATGTGACCTCTAGTTTTGCCCGTGATTATGAATTCAAAAAACCTACTGTAAAAAAAGAAGTATACGAGTTTGATGAAGATGCTAAAAAAGAATTTTTAAAAGGTGCAAAAGTTGCCTATGAAACAATTATTACTTCGTTTGCCAAAGGAAAAATCAGCGAAATTAAATCGTTATTAAATAAAGATGTTTATAATTCGTTTAATGAGGCAATTAAAGAAAGATCTTCAAAGCAAATTAAAAATGAAACAACATTCATTGGAATTAATTCAGCTGAGATCAAAGATCACAACCAAAAAAATGACTTATTAGAAGTAAGTGTTAATTTTATATGTGAAATCATTACTTGCATTAAAGACAAAGAAAATAAAATTATATCTGGTGACCCGCAAAAAATAAAAAGAGTAAATGATACCTGGAAATTTTCTAGAAATATTAAATCACAAAATCCTAATTGGCAATTAATTGAAACCGAAGTTTAATTGAATAAAAAATTATCAGACAAAGATAAAAAAGTTTGGGAAGAATTCGTTAATTCTGAAAAAAAGATAGAAGATAAGGATCTACAATATAAAAAAAAAAAATTCTTATATTTAGAAAAAACTATAGACTTACACGGTTATACTTTAAATGATGCAAATATTAAAATTGAAAATTTTATTTTATCGTGTTTTGAAAAAGGTGTAACGAAAATTAATATTATTACTGGCAAAGGAAGTAGATCAAATAATTTAAATGATCCATATCAATCTAAAGACTTAAGTATATTAAAATATTCAATTCCAAATTATATTGAAGAAAATCAAAACTTAATGAATAAAATTTTAAAAATAGATTATAATTCAGTCGAGAATTCATCTAAAGGAAGTTTTGATATAATTTTAAAGAAAAAAAGTGGTTAAAAAAAAAATATCTAGAAATATCAAAGCAAGAATTAGAAAAAGCAAGAAAGATCTAAACAAAAATATCAAAAATTTTTTTGGTTGGATAAAAGGTGCAGAATTAGTCGAATTAAAAAAATGTGAAATAGAAAAAGATCCAGTAAGACCTGAATTAGACAATGAGTTTAGAACAAGTTATGGTAGAAAAATATTTGGAGTAAAATATAAAAATGAAATTCATGCGGTTATGTGTTTTGCTTTTGCAAATCAAATACCAAAATCAGTTTATGAATTAGATCTTTTTAGTAGAGATGCTTTTTTACAAAGTGCCAACAGAGATCAAAATGTTGGACAAATAGCAATTGCATATACCGTTTGGTCAAATAAAAAAGGAGGAGGAAAATTAATTGTTAAAGAGGTATTTAAAATGATAAAAAAATCTAACCATTTAAACAGACTGGTTACTCTTTCACCATTAACAGAAATGGCAAGAAATTTTCATCTAAAAAATGGTGCTGAAGAAATTCAAGTTAATGAAGAAACTCAGAATTTTGAGTATAAAATTATAAAATAAATTTCGATAAGTCGGTATCTTTAACAAGTTCTCCAATATGTTTTTTAATATAAGCAGAATCTACTAATATAGTTTCTCCAGATTTATCTGATGCTGTAAAACTAATTTCATCTAATATTCTTTCAATAATAGTGTGAAGTCTTCTGGCACCAATATTTTCAACTGTATTATTAACTTCACTTGCTATGTTGGCTATTAAGTCAATTCCATCATCGCTGAAATTAAGGTCTACATTTTCGGTTTTTAGTAATGCTTTATACTGTTTGATCAAACTATTATCTGGTTCTTTCAAAATTCTTTTAAAATCTTCACTGTTTAAAGCATCTAACTCCACTCTAATTGGCAATCTTCCTTGCAGCTCTGGTAATAAATCTGAAGGTTTAGCAAGTTGAAAAGCACCTGACGCAATAAATAAAATGTGATCAGTTTTAATGGGTCCATATTTAGTATTAACTGTTGTACCTTCAATAAGAGGCAAAAGATCTCTTTGAACACCTTCTCGAGACACATCTCCGCCAACCCTATCTGTTCTTGCCGAAATTTTATCTATTTCATCAAGAAATACTATTCCATTATTTTCAGTTGAATCTTTCGATGATTTTATAATTTTATCTTCTTCAATTAGTTTGTCAGATTCTTCATTAATTAAAATATCGTGAGATTCTTTTACTGACATTTTTTTCTTTTTTGCTTTTTGCCCTAAAGATTTTCCTAATGCATCGGAAATATTAATCATTCCAATATTTGCACCAGGCATCCCTGGGATTTCAAAAGATGGCATTTGATTATTTTCACTGATAGCAATTTCAATTTCGTTATCATCCAGATCACCACTTCTTAATCTTTTTCTAAAACTTTCTCTTGTTGCGACACTTGCATTATTCCCAACTAAAGCATTTAATACTCTTTCCTCTGCTAACTTTTGAGCTTTAGTATGAACTTCTTTTCTTTTTTTTGATCTTTCCATTGCTATCGCAATTTCAATTAAATCTCTGATTATTTGTTCAACATCTCTACCAACATACCCAACCTCTGTGAATCTAGTCGCTTCAACTTTAACAAAAGGTGCTTCAGCTAATTTTGATAATCTTCTAGAGATTTCTGTTTTTCCAACTCCTGTTGGTCCCATCATAAGTATATTTTTAGGAAGAACTTCATCCTTCATTTCTCCTTCAATAGCTTGTCTTCTCCATCTATTTCTAAGAGCAATTGCAACAGCTCTCTTAGCTTTATCTTGTCCAACTACAAATCTATCTAATTCAGATACAATTTCTCTAGGAGATAAAGAATCTGAAAGATTGTTTTTATTTCCCTTTTTATCTTTTGGGATTAGGGTTGTTACATTTGATTTATCCATTATATTATTTCTGTTGAAATATTATTGTTCGTGAAAACACAAATCTCAGATGCAGTTTCTACAGCTTTTTTTGCAATTTCCTCAGCAGACATATCAGTACTCATGAGAACTTTTGCTGCTGCTAAAGCATAATTTCCACCTGAACCAATTCCAATTACATCTCCCTCTGGTTCTAAAACATCGCCTGTTCCTGAAATAATAAAACTTTTTTCTTTATCAGCTACAGCCATTAATGCCTCTAATCTTCTTAAATATTTATCTGTCCTCCAGTCTTTTGCTAATTCAACAGCTGATCTGGCTAAATTTCCAGCGTGCTTCTCCAATTTAGACTCTAATCTTTCAAATAATGTTAATGCATCAGCAGTAGATCCTGCAAAGCCAGCAATCACATTTCTTTTCTCAATTTTTCTAACCTTGTTTGCGGTTTTCTTAATTACAGTATTTCCCATGCTGACTTGGCCATCACTGGCCACAACTACTTGATTATTTTTTCTAACTAATGCTATTGTTGTCATCACTCTTAGGTGGATACTATTTTTTATAGTTCAAGTGCCAAATTAGAAATATTGATATAAGCAAATAATCTATATATACGTATATTTTATAATGAAACGAAAAGCTAAAATTACCAGAAAAACAAAAGAGACATCAATCAATGTTGACTTAAATATTGATGGCAAAGGTAAATATAAAATTGATACAGGTATAGGTTTTTTAGATCATATGCTTGAACAATTGTCTAAACATTCTCTAATTGATTTAAATGTAAAAGCTAAGGGTGATATGCATATAGATCTTCATCACACAACAGAAGATACAGGTATTGCTATTGGAGAGTGTTTAAAAAAAGCATCTAATAGATTTAAAGGTATAAAAAGATACGCTCATGCGATGATACCTATGGATGAAACACTTTCAAGAGTTGCAATAGATGTATCAAATAGACCTTACTTAATTTGGAAAGTAAAACTAAAAGTAGAGAAACTTGGAGAAATGGATACTGAGTTATTTAAAGAATGGTTCCAAGCATTTTCTCAAGCAGCAGGCGTTACACTTCACATAGAAAATATTTATGGTGATAATAGTCATCACATAATTGAATCATGCTTTAAAGGATTGGCTCGAACTTTAAGATCAGCCTTAGAAATAGATCCTAGAACCAAAAACGTTATACCATCTACTAAAGGCTCATTATAAATTTTAATGAATATTTCAATTGTTGACTATAAATCGGGCAACATAAGCTCCGTTATTAATTCTTTTAAAGAAGTTGCTAAAGATAAAGTTAAAATAGAAGTAACCTCAGATCTAATTGAAATTAAATCAAGTGATAAAGTTGTTTTACCAGGACAGGGTTCGTTCAAGAGTTGTGTTGATGGATTGAATAAAATCAATGGTTTAGTAGAAACTCTAAATGAATTTGCAATAACTAACAAAAAACCTCTTTTTGGAATTTGTGTTGGTTTACAAATGTTTGCAGATATTGGATATGAAGAAACAGAGACAAAAGGCTTAGGTTGGATTTCAGGAAAAGTATCAAAGATTGATAATCAAAATGGAAAATATAAACTTCCCCACATAGGTTGGAACCAAATCAATATTGTTAAAGAAAGTAAAATTTTTAAAGGTATAGAAAATAACTCTCACATGTATTTTGTTCATAGTTATGAATTTATTCCAGAAGATGAATCAGTTATTATGGCTACAACAGACTATTCATCAAAAATTGTATGCGCTGTTGAGAAAGAAAATTTGTTTGGAACTCAATTTCACCCAGAGAAGAGTGATAAGTTAGGAATAAAAATGATTGAGAATTTTTTAAGTCTTTAGATGGAAAATCGTTTAGAGCAACCAAATGCTAATACTAAAAATAATTTATGAAAATATTTCCAGCAATAGATATTAAAGATAAAAAATGTGTGAGACTAGTTAAAGGAGACTTTAATAATAAAACCGAATATGAAATATCTCCAGTTGATCAGGCAGGAAAATATAAAGATCATGGATTTAAAAATTTACATATCGTTGACCTAGATGGCGCTTTAACCGGAGAGACTGTGAATTTGGATATTATAAAGGATATAGTTAGTAAATTTGACCTTAAAGTTGAGATAGGTGGAGGTATAAGGAATTTTGAAAGTATTCAGAAATATGCTGATGCAGGAGTTGAAAAAGTTATTTTAGGGAGCGCAGCAATAAAAGATAAAAATTTTTTAAAAGATGCATGTCAAAAGTTTCCAGGAAAAATTGCTCTGGGCTTAGATGCTAAAGATGGATATTTATCTGTTTCTGGATGGAAGGAAAATTCAAACCAGCTTACTTTGGATTATCTTAAGGAAGTAAATGATTATGGAGTTTCTAGATTGATTTATACCGATATCAATCGTGATGGAACAAAGAAAAGCCCAAATTTTGAAGAAACTCAGAAAGTAGCAGACAATTCTAGTTGTCCCGTTGTTATATCAGGTGGAGTTTCATCAATAGATGATATTAAAAAATCAAAGAGTTTAAAAAATATTGAAGGTATAATAGTTGGAAAAGCAATTTACGATGGTGATATTAAATTAGAGGAATTGGTTAAAGAAATAGATGCTTAAAAATAGATTAATACCATGTCTAGATGTTAAAAATGGTCGTGTCGTTAAAGGAATTAACTTTGTTGATCTACAAGATGCAGGTGATCCTGTTGAGCAAGCAAAAATTTATAGTGAAGGTGGCGCAGATGAAATTTGTTTTTTAGACATCACTGCATCCAATGAAAATAGAGACACTATTTATGAAGTTGTAGAGAAAACTTCTAAAAAATGTTTTGTTCCTCTAACAGTTGGTGGAGGAGTGAGAAGTGTTGGAGATATAAATAAATTATTAAACTGTGGGGCTGATAAGGTATCCATAAATACTGCAGCTGTTCAAAACCCAGAGGTAGTTGTTGAAAGTTCAAAAAAATTTGGATCTCAGTGTATTGTTGTAGCTATAGATGCAAAGAAAAATGTCGATATGTGGGAAATTTTTACTCACGGCGGAAGGAATAAAACAGGAATTAATGCAATAGAATTCGCAAAAAAAATGGAAGAGAGTGGAGCAGGAGAATTATTGGTAACTTCTATGGATAGAGATGGTACCCAAGCTGGTTATGATATTGAGTTAATGTCAAAAATATCTTCCAAAGTAAATATTCCTGTAATAGCTTCAGGCGGAGTGGGGAACTTAGATCACTTAGTTGATGGAATTAAGCTTGGAAACGCTAGCGCTGTTTTAGCGGCATCAATATTTCATTATGGAAAGTACTCTATAAAAGAAGCTAAAGAATATTTGGACTCAAAAGGAATACCTGTTAGGATTTAATATGCTTGATACATTAGAAAGCCTTTTTAAACTTGCTAGAGAGAGAAAAAATAATCCAATAGATGGATCTTATACAAATAAATTGTTGAGCAATAAAATTTTAAGTAAGGATAAAATTATAGAAGAAATAAATGAATTAATAGAAGCAGTTGAAAAAAATACGAACAAAATTCACGAAGCTGCCGATGTTTTTTATCATTTAATAATGTATTTAGAAGCTAATGAGATTAAAATTGAAGATGTGATGGAAGAATTAAATAAGAGAGAAAAATGATTTACGACGATAATAATATATTTGCAAAAATCCTTAGAGAAGAAATTCCTTGCAAAAAAATTTATGAAGATGAATATATTTTATCATTTTATGATATTAATCCTCAGAAAAAAATTCATGCACTAGTTATTCCAAAAGGTAAGTTTATTGATCTAGACGATTTTGCAAAGAAAGCGACAGATCAAGAAATAGCCGGATTAATCAGGGGAATTAACAAAGTTGCAACAAAACTAGATATATCTATGGATAATGGAAAGGGTTACCGAGCCCTTGCAAATATTGGTGAATTTGGTGGGCAAGAAGTTCCCCATCTACATTTCCACTTATTTGGTGGAGAAAAAATTGGTAAAATGGTTCATTAGCTTTGAAAGTAGATAGATATTATTTAGAGATAAATTCATTAAAAAGCTTAAATAAAGTTAACTCTCCAAATCAGAATTTAGCTTTAGAAAAAGTAAATATTCCAGATTTTGCACTTAATAAGTTTTTTTATAAAAATATTGGAAAACATCACAGATGGGTCGATAGATTATTTTGGGATGATCTAAAATGGATTTCTTATTTAGAGAATAAGAATGTTAACACTTACATACTTAAATTAAATAAAGATTTAGTTGGCTATTTTGAAGTAATTGAAGATTTGTCTATCAAAAGTTCTGAAATTGCATATTTTGGAATACTAGATAATTATATTGGTAAAAAATTTGGAGGTTACTTGTTATCTGAAGCTATAAAAATATGTTTTCAATTTAAATCTCAAAAAGTATGGGTGCACACTTGTTCTTTAGATCACAAACATGCTCTTAACAACTATTTAAATAGAGGTCTGAAAATTTTTAAAAAAGAAACAATAAACATAAATATGAGCTAGTCTTGAGAAGGAAGTTTAAATAATTTTTTATCAACAGTATTATTAATCGAAGTATTGAAAATATATGTAACTGCTAAATTTTGATATACATCCTCTACCTGCCAACCGATCAAATCATAATTATCTTTACTAAAAAAAATATAAATATTGTTATTTTTTTCGTTTATTTCAAAAAATAAATATTTATCTTCTACTTCACCTAAAGTTGAGGATTTGATTTTATTTACCAAAAAATTTTTATCTAAAAGAAATTCAAAAGGAGTACTTTTTATTGGATAACGATAGTACTGTCTGTCATTTTTGATTACTAGACTTGACCCATTAGATACTAAAATTTTATTATTTCTCTTTTCATATTCACAAAATATTTTTTTTGGATATTTGATAATACATTTTCCTTTTTCGTCTTTTCCATTAATGGTTTGAATAAAATTGAAGCTTATATTTTCTATTTTATTAAATTTTTTTAAAACTTTATCTTTATTTGATGCATTTAAATTATTTGGAATTAAAATAAAAATTATAAAAAAAAAAAATAAATTTTTCATTTAAGAATTTCTCTTTTTCCTACATGATTTGCTTTACTAACTATTCCATTTTCTTCCATCATATCAATAATTCTTGCAGCTCTATTATAGCCAATTTGAAGTTTTCTTTGGAGAAAAGATGTAGAAGCTTTACCTTCATTTTTTACCAATGTTAAAGCACTTTGATAAAGTTCGTCTTTATCGTTCATTTCAGAATTATTTTCATCATCTTCTGACGCTTCAGAAAACTTTAAGATTTCATCAACATATTCTGGTTCTGCTTGAGATCTTAAAAAATTATTTACTTTTTCTATTTCATCTTCAGTAACAAATGGAGCATGTATTCTTGCAATTCTATTTGCTGAGGACATAAATAACATATCTCCCTTACCTAAAAGTTGTTCAGCTCCTTGTTCGCCAAGAATAGTCCTGCTATCGATTTTTGATGATACTTGAAATGAGATTCTAGTAGGAAAATTAGCCTTTATAGTTCCAGTAATTACATCAACGCTAGGTCTTTGAGTTGCCATTATTATATGTATTCCTGCTGCCCTAGCCATTTGTGAAAGTTTTTGAATATAATTTTCAATTTCTTTTCCAGATACCAACATTAAATCTGACATCTCATCAACTATTACCACAATATAAGGCATAAAAGTTTTATGCTTAGAATTATATCCATCAATATTCCTCACACCTACTTTGGTCATCAATTTGTATCTATTCTCCATTTCTCTCACAACCCATCCTAAAACTGAAGCTGCCTTTTTTGCCTCAGTAATTACAGGACAAAGTAAATTTGGAATACCTTCGTATGTTGAAAGTTCCAACATTTTTGGATCAATTAAAATAAACTTACATTTGTCTGGTGTGTGTTTATATAACAATGATAATATTATAGTATTAATACAAACAGACTTTCCAGAACCAGTTGTTCCAGCAATTAGAAGGTGTGGCATAGCACTTAGATCACCAATAATAGGATTTCCAGAAATACTTTTACCTAAAGCAACTGGTAGTTTCACATCTTTTTTTTTAAACTGAGTATCTTTGATGACTTCACCAAGATATACATTTTCTCTAGATATATTTGGAAGTTCTATGCCTATAGTATTACTTCCAGGTATGATTGAAATTCTAGCAGACTCTGAACTGGTATTTCTAGCAATATCCTCAGATAAATTAATTATTTTTGAAACTTTTATTCCTGCGGCAGGCTCAAATTCATAAAGAGTAACTACAGGCCCATAATTTATTTTTTTAATTTTACCCTCTACACCAAAATCCAATAATATTTTTTCCAGAAATTCTTCATTAATATTTTCATTTTTTTTTGCTAATTTTTCATTCTTTAACGGAAATCTTAAAAATTTTAAATCAGGAAGAATAAATTTTTTATTATTTGAATTGATTCTTGTATCAAAAGGCAAACTTTCCTGTAATTTTATTTCTTGAGAAGAATTTTTTGGAACAATATTTTCTTTGAATTCATTATAATTATCATTGATATCTTTATTTTCTTTAGAAAAAGAAAATTTTTTTAGGAATTTAATATACTTTAAAGTATTCAAAATCTTAAAATTAATACTTTTTAAAAACGAAATTGATACAAGAAAGATCAAAGTATAAAAAGAGATGTTATAATTTATTCCTATTACAGAAGATAAAAAACTATTCTTAAAAAATAAGCCAACAAAACCCCCATTACCATTAATTGTTAAAAAGAATGATTCTTCTTTGAAGTATGAAAAAAATAGGCTGCCAAAAATTATATAAAATATGCAAAAAAATAAATTATCAATAAATAAAATATATTTTTTGTTAATTAGAATATTTAATCCAGAAAAAAATAAAGTAAACGGTATTAAGTAAACTATTAAACCCATAGATTGAAATAAAAAATCTGAAATTACACTTCCATTAAATCCTAATAAATTTTGAATTTCATTGTTTTGACTGATTATAAAATTATCATCATCTGGAGAATAACTAACAATAGAAATTAACAGCAATATTCCAAAAAATATTACCAATAAGCCAAATAGCTCTATAATTCTTCTTATTAAAAATTCTTTAGTATTTGTTAAGAAATTTGCAAATTTCATATAAATGAATCAAATAAGTTGATTTGTACCATTTAATTATTATTGGTAAAATTAAAAAATTTTATGAAAGTTTGTATCATTGGAAATAATCTTACTAGCTTGATTTTAGCTAGTATTCTATCAAAAAAAAATTTGTTTATCGAAATTTATTCTATAAAAGGAAAAAAACTTAATTTCGCAACTAGAACGCTGGGTATAACTAGTTATAATTTAGATTATTTACAGAATTACTTTAAAGGAATTTCAAAAAAAACTCACCTAATAGAAGAGATAAAAGTTTTTATTAAAAACGAAAAGATAAACGAAAAAGTTGTGTTTAGTAAAAATTCTAAACCATATTTTCATATGATTAAATATGATAAATTAATTACATATTTAAAATCAAAAGTAAAAACAAATAAGTTTATATCATATAAATATTTAAAAAAAAATTCTCAATTATTGTCAATAGTAAAAAAAAATAAATTTAAACTAATAATAAATTGTGAAAGGACAAACATTTTAACTGAAAAATTTTTAACAAAAGGAATTTATAAAAATTACAATAATAAAGCTTTCACAACCATAATTAAGCATTCCAAAGTTAATAACAATATAGCAACACAGATTTTTACTAAGAACGGTCCTATAGCTTATCTTCCACTTTCAAATTCATTTACATCTGTAGTATATTCAATTGAAACAAATAAAAAAAAAAACATATCGGAAAAAGAAATTGTAGAATTAATAAAAAAATTTAATCCTTGTTATAAAATATTATCTTATAAAAATTTTGAGAGTTTTAATTTAAATATGAAATTACCCAAAAAATATTATTATAAAAATATCCTTTTTTTTGGAGATTCAATTCATTCAATTCATCCTTTAGCTGGACAAGGTTTTAATATGACTATTAGAGATATAGTTAAGTTTAATGAGATGCTGGACAAAAAAATAAATTTAGGTTTGAACATCGACGAGAATATTTATAAGGAGTTTGAAAAAAATGCAAAAAGCTATAATAATATGTTTTCTTTTGGTATAGATTTTATATATGAGTTTTTTAGATTAAATAGGAACTTTGTTCCAAAAAGTATTTCACAAAAAATGTTTACCTTCATTAATAAGAGTAAAAAAATCAAAGATTTTAGCATTAAATTTGCAAATCAAGGAAATTTAAATTATTGAATAGTTTTTAGATTTGAAAAATTCGAACCATAAGTGTTAAGAATTTCTTCAAACTTTATCTGTCTCTCTTGTAAATTTTTAGTTTCTAAAAGAATTTGTTTTTCAAGAATCGAAAAAGGTGAAGCCATAGATAGTGCAGACAATGTTTGATAGACATTTTGTCCTTCAAGATCTTTCCAATTTATTTCATATCCTCTTTTATTAAATAATATTTTCAATTCTTTTAATATTTTTTTTATTTTATTAAATTCAAAGTTTTCCTGATTTGTGTTTTCATCATTTTTATATAAATTATAATTTACATATAGTTCTCTGTAATTTTTCTTATTTTCAATTTCGTTAATTTTTTTAAATCTATTCAATCCTTTTATAATTATTATATATCTACCGTCTTCTGTTTCATTAAAACTAATTATTCTACAAACACAACCAACATCAAATAAATCTGGATTTTTTAAGTTACCGGTTTTTTTTGGCTGAATCATTCCGATAATTCTATTATTGGACATAGAGTCATCTATCATTTGAAGGTATCTTGGTTCAAAAATATTTAGTGGTACGGTCGTTTCTGGAAAAACAATAAAATTTGAAAGAGGAAAGATAGGTATTTTAGTTGGTAGACTATTTGATTGATCCATATATAAAAATATATCATAAGAAAAAAAAATAAAAAATGAATAAAGAATTATTCGAGCTTGATAAGTTATTTAAATCAAACAAATTTGATGAAGTAATTTCAAAAACGAAAAAACTTATTAAAAAAGGAGAAAATTTTGCTCCATATTATAATCTATTAGGTATTTCACTAGATAATACTGGAGAAACTTTCAAAGCTGAGAAGATTTTTTTAGAGGCAATTAAAAAAAGCTCTAAAGAAATAAGTTATTATTCAAATCTAGGTAAAGTTTTAATTAAGCAAGATAAATTAAAAGAAGCTGAAAATATTCTAACCCAAGCTTTAAAAATAAAATCTGACGATCCTTTTTCTTTATTCGAGCTAGGAAAGCTAAAAAAATTACAGAAAAATTTATTAGAGGCAGTAGACTATTTTATAAAAGTTTATAACATCAATTCAAACTTTCCAAATGCACTTTTCATGATAGGCAAAACTTATCTTGAAATTTCACAGGATTCTAAAGATATAAAATACAAAGATCTCTCTAAAAAAAAATTATTAGAGTGTAGCCGTCTTTTTCCTGAAAATGTAGATGCTGATTTTCTTTTGAGCGAAATCATTAATTATGAAAAAGAAAAATCCCATCAGAAAGTTATGTTGAATAAAATCGAAAATATAAAATTTGATAATAAGAGAAGAAAATCTGTGCTACTTTTTTCAATAGCTAAATCATTTGAGGATCAAAAAAAATATGATCAAGCTTCTGAATTTTTAAAAATTGCAAATAGTGAAATTGACTCAACTATCGATAAAAAAATAATGATAAAATATTCAAAAAGATTTGAAAATTTAAAATTTCTATTTAATAAAGTAATAAACATTAAATATTTAGATGATGAAGGTTTATATGATAAAAAAATTGTATGTATTGTTGGTATGCCTAGATCAGGAACAACACTTCTTCACCAATTGATTGCATCCTCAAAAGAAACAGAAGGTGTAGGAGAAAGTGCAGTAATCCCAAGTTTTTTTGAAAAAAATATCTTCAATAAAGAATTTTTAGATAATATTTATAAAAACAAAAAATTAAACATAAAATATTTAATAGAGATATCAAAATTACTTGGTAACGATTTTAATAAAATTCAAACTACAAATAAAAATACTATTATTGACAAAAATCCTTCAAATTTTTTTTGGATAGGGTTTATTAAATTACTTTTTCCTAATTCAAAAATTATTCATATAAGACGAAATTTAAAAGATATTTGTTTATCAATTTATAAAAATATATTTGGAATTGATGAAATGGATTGGTCATACAATCAGACTAATATTATAGAATATGTAAAAATTTATAATAAAACCATAAATTTTTGGAAAAAAAAATATGGTAATTCTGTATACGAAATTGATTATGAAAATTTAATTAGTAATAAAAATGAAGAAACTAAAAAGTTATTTTCTTTTTGTGGATTGAATTGGTCAGAGGATATATTTGATTTTTATAAAACTGGAAAGACAATAAGAACAGCAAGTCTTTATCAAGTTAAAAAACCAATTTATAAAAGTTCAGTAAATATTAGTGATAATTATTCAAATTATATGAATTTTTTAAATGATTTAGATAACTTGGAGATTGATAAAACTTAAATTTTAATAATGATTGAATTTTAAAAAATAGATATCTATAATC
The DNA here is from genome assembly GCA_902607115.1 of uncultured Pelagibacteraceae bacterium. GTDB lineage: Bacteria > Pseudomonadota > Alphaproteobacteria > Pelagibacterales > Pelagibacteraceae > Pelagibacter. The sequence continues at coordinate 21,810 of CACLIZ010000003.1, forward strand.
ATTTTACAATAAGCGGGCATAGCTCAGTGGTAGAGCGTCTCGTTGCCAACGAGAAGGTCGTGGGTTCGAGTCCCATTGCCCGCTCCATGTAATATAAATATGAAAGAAGATTTATCTCAAAAAAAATGTATACCCTGTGAAGGTGGAATTCCTGGTTTTGATATCACAGAAATACACAAATATCTAAAAATGGTTGATGGTTGGGAAGTAAAGGCAGATGATAAAAAAATTTATTACTTGATAAAAGAATTCAAATTTAAAAATTTTCTAGAAAGTCAAAACTTTATTAATAAAGTTGGAGAAATTGCTGAAGTCGAAGGTCATCATCCTGATATATGGTTTGGATGGGGATATGCTAAAATTAAAATATTTACACATGCAATTCAAGGGTTGCATGAGAGTGATTTTGTTTTAGCTGCAAAAATAGATAAAATAAACTAATGACTGAAATGTCTTGATTTTGAAAATATTAAGACAATTCCCATATCATTTGCAAATTTAATTATTTCCTTATCTCTTATTGATCCATAAGGTTGAATAATAGCTGTTACACCAGCTTGAACAAGACTTTCAATACCATCCAAGAATGGAAAAAAAGCATCCGATGCAGCTGCAAGAGGACTTTCATTATCAAATTGTTTAAATCTTTTCATTTTTTCAATTGCAATTTTGCAACTATCTATTCTGCTTGGTTGACCTGATCCAATACCCAAAGTTTTATTTTTTTGTGTAATTACTATTGCATTAGATTTTACAGAGCGACATACATTAAAAGAAAAAATAAGTTGTTCCATTAATTTTTTAGATGGTTTTATTTTTGAAACAATTTTAAAATTATTTTTATCAAAAATCTGATTATCATTTGTTTGCATTAAAAAGGAATTTATTCCAGAAACTATCTTATTATATTTATTTAGTGCAACACGAGTACTGTCGATTAATCTAAGATTTTTTTTACTTTTAAATAATTTTATTGCTGCTTTATCAAATCCATTTGCAACAATTACTTCATAATAATTTTTTATTATTTCTTTTGCAATTTTTAGACTAATTTTATAATTGCATGCCACAATGCCTCCAAAAGCACTTATAGGATCACAATTCATTGCTGATAAATAGCTTTTTAAGTGATCAGTTTCTATTGAAACTCCTGAAGGATTGGAATGTTTTACTATCACAGTACCTCTATTTTTTGGCAACGTCTGTGTCAAGCTTAGACAGGCAAAAATATCATTATAGTTATTATAGCTTAATTCTTTTCCTTGTAATTTTATTAAATTAAAATTTTCTTCATTTCCATATATAGCTCCAAGTTGATGAGGGTTTTCGCCATACCTCAATTTTTGAATTAAATTTGTTTTAATGAATATTTTTTCTGGGATTTCTATCTTTGAAAAATTATTAAAATAATTAAAAATTATTGAGTCATAACTAGCTGTTTCACCAAAAGCTACTTGAGACATTTTTTCTCTAAATTGTAATGATGTACCTCCTTGAAATAATTTTAATTCATGAATTAATTTTTGATAATGATCAATTTTTGTAATTACAGTTACGTCTTTATAGTTTTTTGCAGCAGATCTTACTAATGCTGGACCTCCAATATCAATATTTTCAATTATTTTTTTGTGATTTTTAGTTTGATTAATTATTTTTTTAAAAGGATAAAAATTAGCAATGACTAGATCTATACTTTCAAAATTAAGTTTTTTTATTATCTTTTTATGTGATGTTTTATTTCTTTTATAAAGTATTCCCGAATGTATTTTTGGATGTAAAGTTTTTACTCTACCATCTAAAATTTCTGAAAAACCTGTATAATCTGAAACTTCTATACATTTATATCCAAGTGATTTAATTTTTTTATATGTGCCACCTGAACTGATTATCTTTATTTTATATTTTTTTAAATTTTTTAAAATATTACTAAGCTTATTCTTATTAGATAAAGAAATTAAAGCAGTTTTAATTTTCATATCTTAGATATTTCCCAAAAAATATTTTGTTCTTCGAAATTAGTTAATCCAGATACAAGTATATTTTTATTTTCTAAATACTTATTTTTCACTCCAAAATATAATCCTTTTTCAATATCAATATTATGATTTTTACAAGTAAATTTCCATCCAGCATTATTACTTTCAATTAATATAGAATCATTATTTAATAATTTTGTTAACTTGATTTCCGGCAGTAAATGAAACCTTAGCTCAAAATGGCTGGTGTTGAAGTTTTTTGTTTTTATAAGTTTGTCACAACCTTGTAATTTATAATCATCATGAAAATACTGTATTTGTCTTTCATGTATAACTCCATTAGATTTAGAATAAGCATCGTGTGAAGCTTTTAACATCCAAAAGTTTTTTTCAGATTTGATTTCTTTATTAAAAACTTTAAAATTTTTACTTACTAGCGTGTTGCCATATTTATTTTTTACAAATCTTACTGCAGAAGTATTATTTAGAATTAGAGTTGAGTGCGTTGCGGTTGATTTAGATATAATATTTAATTGATGCTTGTAATCTTGAAAATAACCTGAATTTGTTATTACTTTTTCTCCTAGATAACTAAATTCAAAAGAAAATAAACCTGCCTGATAATCTTTCGAAAATCTTTTTTCAGGCGCTTTACCAAAATCAATTACTAATGAAGTTTTTTTATTCTTTAAAACTACGTATCCACCCGATTCATTAGCATCATCTTTAAATTTGTATTTATTGAGATTTAGATAATCATCAAATTCTTTATTTGAGTCTTCAAAATTACCATTGAATAAAATTCCATTTTTTCTTTTGGCACATAAAAGATTATATGATTTACCAAGGTAAAAGATTGATTCATCTAAAAAATCTGGAATATTTGTTTGAGACTCTTTTAATAGTTCTCTTATTACAATTAAATATTTTAGATATAAAACTAATTGTCTTAAGTTTCTAGATTTAGGAAAACTGCTTGTGTCTAATGAAAAATTTAATATTTGTTTTAAAAGATCAATTCCATATTTGATATAGTAAGTGTCCCCATAAGTTAATCCAACTAAAATTATAGCAGTACTCCCAATTATCTTATCATCTAATTTTTCTGAGCTTTTTATTTCATTGATTAAGTGATTTGTTTGTTTTTTAATTAGTGAGTTAAAGCGTAATTTATAATTTGTTTCAGAATTTTCATAAGTTAATTTGGAATTCGAAATCCATGCAATAATTCTTTTTGACAAAATATCTAAATCCCAAATGTGTTGTTTATATTTATCATTTTCGTCAATCCAATTAGAAATTATATTTTGGGTAATTTTTTTTGATGACTTTAAGTCTAGGGTAAATAACCAAAAAAAACTATGAAGTTTTTTAAAATTTTTATGGTTTAAATTTGTAGATTTGTTCCATACAGAATTTAATGAAAAATCTTCAATGTTATATTTTTTTTTATCAAATTTTATTAGACAATTTAAAATACTTTGGTTTGGTTTATATATAATAACTTTATCATCAATTTTAGAAATTTTTTTATTATAAATAGGAGAGTTTAAATAAATCTTTCTTATTTGTTTTACTATATGAAAGAAAATAGAACCAAAGTTTAAAAAAGAACTTTTTAAAAACATTTACATTTGTTTTAAGATTTTTATATTTTTTTTAATATCTCCATTATTTTCTTTAAAGACTGTTGTGCCTGAAACTAAAATATCCACACCAGCTTCTATTGCAATCATAGAAGTTTCAAAGTTTATTCCACCATCGATTTCAATTTTAAAATTTAAATTATTTTCTTTCCTAATTTGATCTAAATTTTTAACCTTTCGAAGAACATCATCTATAAACTTTTGGCCACCAAAACCTGGGTAGACACTCATTACTAAAACTAAATCAATTTTATCTAAATATTCTTTAACAGCTTTTATTTCAGTTTTAGGATTTAAAGACATTCCAACTTTTTTATTTAATGATTTAATTAGATTTATTGTCTCCAAAGGATTTTCTGTAGCTTCTGGGTGAAAAGTTATAATATCAGCCCCAGCATCACTATAGTCCTTAATATATTTATGTACTGGATCTATCATTAAATGAACATCAAAAGGTAAGTTTGTATATTTTCTCAAACTTTTTATAACCGGAGGTCCAATTGTAAGATTTGGAACAAAGTGACCATCCATCACATCAACATGTACCATGTCAGCTCCACCTTGTTCAAGTCTCTTAATTTCATTACCCAACTGACTAAAGTCAGCTGATAAAATTGAAGGTGATATTTGTATTTTTTTCATTGATTACTAATATATACTAGTATCAATTTTATTTTTTAATTTGAATTAATTTTTACTAAAAATTCTATAAATTTCTTGAGCTATTTCGCTTTCTAAAGGGAAAGATAGCATGCCCATAACAGAATAGCCCAAAATATATGGCATTAAATAAAATCTAATCATGTAGAAGAACCATGCAACATATAGTGGCACCAAAGGTTTTATAATAAACTCTGGAGTAATAGGTTTAAATATCTTGATAAGGGGATTAGTTAGATTTACAAAAACTTTCATAAAAAAAAATCCAGAATCTTCTCTTTGAAAGATATTCATTGCTACTCTTCCTATAAGTGTCCACATTATAACACCCAAAATATAATCTATTATATAAACTAAAGGATGAAAGTTTGCAGACATAACTTAAAAGGATTTAATTTAAAATTAAAAGGGGCGAAATGTTATCGCCCCTTAAAATATATTTATTTAGTGTTGTTTACCAAGTACTGTTTTACCACTTGGAATACGAACTTCATCAACCATCTTCTGAGTAGCAGAGTCCGGTGCTTTAGTCGCCAAACTAACCACAATCATAGATACTAAACTAGCCAATGCTCCATGTATACCGAAGGTAAGTTGAGTTACACCCCAGATTGGAGTTCCACCAGTTCGTACATGAATTAAGTACCAAGTACCAACTGCTAAACCAATAAGCATACCTGCAACAGCGCCCTGTGCATTAGCTCTTTTCCACCATACTCCTAGTACAAGTGGGAAGAACAATCCTGACATCGCAAAGTCAAAAGCCCAGATAACTGAACCTAAGATACCTTGGATCTCTAGGGCTGCAATAGTTGCTCCAGCAAAACCAATTATTACAAGTAATACCCTTGCAACAATTAATCTTTTTGCAGTTTCTGCTTTAGGATCAATGATCTTGTAGTACAAGTCATGAGATAAAGCATTTGCAATTGCTAAAACCAAACCATCGGCAGTAGACATGGCAGCAGCCATACCTCCAGCAGCAACTAGTCCTGAAATTACATAAGGCAATCCAGCAATCTCTGGAGTTGCTAGCACAACTGCTTTACCGCCCATGAAAAACTCATTTAATTCTAGAGTTCCATTTCCGTTAAAGTCGCTAACAAACATTAGGTTTGCCTGATTCCAGTTTTGGTACCAGTCTAACGCTTGAACTTCAGATATTGATTTACCAATAATTCCTGTTGTTAAGGTTGGATCCATCAATGATAGTTTTGATAAAGTAGCTAACATAGGAGCAGAAGAATAAAGTAGGAAAATAAAGAATAATGACCAACCTACTGATCTTCTAGCTGCTTTTACACTTGGAGTAGTAAAGTATCTCATCATAACGTGAGGTAATGAAGCTGTTCCAGCCATCATACAAACCGCTAATGAAATAAACGCCCAAGGTGTTGCATTCACTGATGAGTGAGCCTTAGTTATACCCGCTAAGCCTTTTGGAACTGTAGCTAAGTCAGCAGCTGTGTTTTTCACAGTTCCTAAACCAAACTGAGCTTCTAACTCAGCGATTCTAGCAACTTCATCTGCTAACATTAAGTGTGGAAAAAAACCAGCACCCATTTTATTACTGATCCAGAATACAGGTAACAAGTATGCTATAATCAATACGATGTATTGAGCAACCTGTGTCCAAGTAACTGCCCTCATTCCACCAAGCATCGAGCACATTAATATACTTGCTAATCCAACGTAGACAGCTACTCCAAACGGAATATCTAATGCAACTGATGCAATAGTTCCTGTCGCGTTAATTTGTGCCGTCACATAAGTGAATGAAGCAACTGTTAATACCAATACAGCAGATAGTCTTGCAGCATTACCACCATATCTTGTTCCTATAAAATCTGGAACTGTGTAGCATCCAAATTTTCTTAGGTAAGGTGCTAAAAGCGATGCAACCAATACATATCCGCCTGTCCATCCAACTAGAAGTGCCATATATCCGTAGCCTTTAAAATAAATTCCCCCTGCCATTGCAACGAATGATGCACCAGACATCCAGTCTGCTGCAGTTGCCATTCCGTTAAATACGGTAGGAACTTGTCTTCCCGCTACGTAATATGCATCTACTTGAAGTGTACGAGATAACCAACCAATTATGGCATAGATACCTACAGTGAAAGCAACAAAAAAGATTCCTATCAATTTTGCTGACATTCCTGCCTGCTCTGCTATTGCCATTAAGATTATGAATACAAGGAAACCTCCAGTGTATATTCCATAAACTTGTGGTAAATTATCTATAAATTTACCTTTAATCATTTAGTCATCCTCTCTTTCAGAAAAGCCAAATTCTTCATCTATTTTTTCTTGTCTTCCAGCAAACCAAAAAATTAGTATTACAAAAATTCCCAACGACCCTTGACATGTCATGTAGTAAGATAGTGGGTATCCAAGAGGTCTAAAACTAGATGCTTCCATTTCAGCTCCAAAGAGAAAGATGCCTATTGAGAATACAAACCAGATTGCTAAAGTAACAAATAGCAAATTCCTAGTTTTATCCCAATGCTGTTCTTGTTTTGACATTTTTATTCTCCCTATAGGTTAAAAAGAGCAACATTACTTAAGAATGACAAATATTGAAACCTTAAAAAATGCTCCAAATAGTTGATTTTTTATAATATAAATCAACTAGCACTAGAGAAATGGCTTTAAAATATAAATTCAATTTAAAAGATATTAGTCTTGAAGATTTTAGACTTTATTTCTTTTCACTATTCAAAGCATTTTTACCTAAGAAAAAAATTAAAAATATTAATGATTTGGAGTCTTTTATTCAAAAAAAATCTGCATGGGTTTCCCAAGTAACTTTGTATAGCTATCTTAAAACTAGAATGGGCACAAAGTATGTGCTGCACTTTGATAATGAGCAACTACTGACTTCAATTAATAAAGCAAAATGGAATATTTATTCCATAGCTTTACAAGATCTTACTTTCTACACCCTTTCCTATCTCAATGTTTTTTCTAATTATAATGAAATGGATCAAGCAAAAAAAATTTATGAGAAAATTTTAGATAATGAGATTTCAAATGGAATGCCAGAAGATATTATTAGTAAGGGAAAGGTTTCTTTTGAAGACAGATTAAATAAAATAAATTGGAAAATTTATTATAATTCTTGGCCATTTAATGAAAGTGCTCTAGCTTTATATGAATGGGCACCTATAGCTGATGAATTAAAAACTTTAGACAGAAAGATTGTTCTTAACTCTATGATATTAAAATGGGACAATATTAAAGAAGAGTTTAAAAAATTAATAAGGATTTAAATATTTTTTCTATTAACTACTAAACTTTTAACAACACTTGGATCAGCTAAAGTTGTTGTATCACCAAGTTGATCATGTTCGTTTGCAGCAATTTTTCTTAAAATTCTTCTCATAATTTTTCCTGATCTAGTTTTTGGTAGTCCTGGAGAAAAATGAATTATATCAGGCGTTGCTAATGGGCCAATTTGTTTTCTAACCCAAAGTTTTAATTCTCTTTCGAGTTCTCCATTAGGTTCTTCTCCAACATTCAAAGTTACATAACAATATAAACCGTTTCCTTTTATATCATGTGGGTAACCAACTACAGCTGCTTCAGCAACTTTTGGATGAGCTACAAATGCACTTTCAATTTCAGCAGTTCCGAGGTTATGACCAGATACAATAATTACATCATCAACCCTACCTGTAATCCAGTAGTAACCATCTTTATCTCTTCTACACCCGTCACCTGTAAAATATTTTCCATCAAACTGTGAAAAGTATGTATCTATAAATCTTTGATGATCTCCATAAACTGTTCTCATTTGTCCCGGCCATGATTGAGAAATACATAATCTTCCTTGTCCCTCTCCTTTTATCTCTTTTCCGTTTTTATCTACTATACATGGTTTAATTCCATAGAAAGGTTTTGTTGCAGAGCCTGGCTTTAGATCAATTGCCCCTGTTTGTGGTGTAATTAAAATACCTCCCGTTTCAGTTTGCCACCACGTATCAACTATTGGACATCTGCTATCACCTACAGTTTTATAATACCATTCCCATGCTTCTGGATTTATTGGTTCACCAACTGTGCCTAATAATTTTAAAGTTTTTCTTGATGTTTTTTTTATTGGACCTTCCCCTTGAGCCATCAATGCTCTAATTGCTGTTGGTGCTGTATAAAAAATATTAACTTTATACTTATCAACTATTTGCCACCATCTAGAAGAATCAGGATAAGTTGGAATACCTTCGAACATTATAGTTGTTGCTCCGTTTGCAAGTGGTCCATAAATTATATAACTGTGTCCAGTGATCCATCCAATATCAGCGGTACACCAATAAATATCTTTTGATTTATAATTAAAAATATATTGGTGAGTCATTGACGCATAAACCATATATCCACCTGTTGTATGAAGGACGCCTTTTGGTGTTCCTGTAGAACCTGATGTATATAAAATAAATAGAGGATCTTCTGCACTCATCTCTTCTGGTTCACAATGAGTTGGGACACCTTTTATCATATCATCATACCAAACATCTCTGCTTTCATCCCAATTAATTCTATTGCCAGTTCTTTTTACAACAATACATTTTTTTACATTTTGACAATGAATTAAAGCTTCATCAGTGATTGATTTTAATGGAATAATTTTACCACCTCTTAAACCTTCATCAGCAGTTACAATATAGTCCGACTTACAATCGTTTATTCTTCCAGCAATGCTGTCAGGAGAAAATCCACCAAATATTATTGAATGAACCGCACCTATTCTTGCACAAGCAAGCATTGTATATGCTAATTCAGGCACCATAGTTAGATAAATTGTAACTCTATCACCTTTTTGAACACCAAGTTTTTTTAAACCATTCGCGGCTTTTGAAACTTCATCATGCAATTGTCTATAGCTTATTTTTTTTTGAACTTTTGGATCATCCCCAACCCAAATAATTGCATTTTTATCTTTATTTTTTTTTAAATGTCTATCTATACAATTTGCTGAGGCATTAAGAGTTCCATCATAGTACCATTTAATGTTAACATCTGTCTTGCTATAATTAACATCTTTAATTTTTGTGTAAGGTTTAATCCAGGTAATTCTTTTTCCCTCTTTAGCCCAAAAGTCATTATTATTTCTGATGGATTCTTTATATTTTTTCTCATACATTGACTTGTTAACCAATGCATTTTTTATCCATTCCGATTTAGTTTTATAAATTTTTTCAGCTATTTCTTTAGATCTAACTTTAGCCTTTTTTCTTTTTATTATTTTTTTATAATTTTTTTTCTTTCTTAAAGTTTTTTTTTTATATTTTTTTCTTTTCTTTTTTTTAGACATGTTTTATTTAACTATTCTACTCATCTTCAAAATAATTTTCCAGTATTTAGTATCTACAGGCATCACTGAAAGCCTACTTTGTTTAATTAATGGTAAATCTTTTAATTCTTTAGCTTTTTTGATATTTTCTAAGCTTACAGGGCGTTTTAGCTTACTCTCAAATCTAACTTTAACGGCAACAAATTTTTTTTTTTTATCAGTTGGATCTGGATATGCTTCTTTAATTACATTTACAATACCCACTATTTCTTTTCCTATATTTGAATGATAAAAAAAACAAAGATCTCCTTTTTTCATTTTCCTCAAATTATTTGCAGCTTGATAATTTCTTACGCCATCCCACATAGAACCTTTTAAACCAGCTTTAATTTGTTGATCTAATGACCAGACATCAGGTTCTGATTTAAGTAACCAATAATTCATATTTTAAATTTTTACACCTGCTCCTTTAAGAAAATTTGCTTCCTCATCCAGTTGCCATCTTGGATTGACCTTAAAATTAAGATCGTTAAATATTTTTTTTTTATATTTTTCTAGGCCCACAAGAGCAATCATTGCAGCATTATCACTACATAAATAGATATTAGGAAACAAAAGTTCAAATTTATTTTCTTCAGATAGTTTAGTTAGTTTATCTCTAATTCCTTTATTTGCAGCAACTCCACCCGCTACAACAAAAGTTTTTTTTAGGTTTTTATTTTTTTCTAAATATATTTCAAAAGCTTTTTTTGTCTTTTTATAAAGAATTTCCTCAATAGTTTTTTGAAATGAAGCTGCTAAATCATATTTGTCTTGTTCTGTTTTTATTTCTGATTGAATTCTTAAAATTGCTGTTTTCAATCCTGCAAAAGATAAATTACATCCACCTCGGTTTAAAATTGGTTTAGGTAAATTAAATCTATTACTATCTCCTTTTTTAGCATACTCTTCAATTTTTGGTCCACCAGGAAATTCAATTCCGATTATCTTTGCAGTTTTATCAAAAGCTTCTCCCAACGCATCATCAATTGTTGTGCCTAATCTTTTATAATTTCCTAAACTTTCAACAGATAAATACTGCGTATGTCCTCCAGAAATTAGTAGTAGCAAGTAAGGATATTCAAGATTATTATTTAATTTTGGACTTAGAGCATGACCTTCCAAATGATTTACGGCAATAAAAGGTTTATTCAATGATGCTGCAATTGTTTTTCCAAAATTTAATCCTACAGTTAAACATACTATTAACCCAGGTCCCGCTGTAGCAGCTACTGCGTCCAAATTATTTAGGTTTATATTGCTTTCGGAAATTGCTTTTTCAGCAATTAAATCGATTTTTTCAGCATGAGCTCTAGCTGCTAATTCAGGAACTACACCCCCAAACTCCTTATGAATATCAAATTGACTAGATACAATATTTGATAATATCTTTATTTTTCCATTTTCCTCCTGAACAACAGATACAGCAGTCTCATCACAGCTAGATTCAATCCCTAAAATTGTAATTTTTTTATTCATAATTTTTTAGATAGTACAAATAGATTATAAGATTTAAATATAAAATAATTAATGAAAAAAAATAAAATATTAATTGGAACTAGAGCAAGTAAATTAGCCATGATTTATGCTAATCGAGCTCAAAATGAAATAAGTAAAGTTTTTTCTGGAGAAATAGAGCTTATAAAAATAACGACCGATGGTGATAAAAATCAAAAAGATAGACTTTCCGATATTGGTGGAAAAAGTTTATTTTGTAAAAAGATAGAAGAAAAACTGATTAATAAAAATATAGATATTGCTGTTCATGCTTTGAAAGATATGCCTTCCGAAGAAACTTCAGGGCTAATTACAAATTGTTTTCTTAAAAGAAATGCTCCTGAAGAAATACTTATAACAAGAGAGAATAAAAATTTTAGTGAATTAAGTTCAAATGCCATTATAGGAACTTCTTCTTTTAGAAGAGAGTTTCAGCTAAAGAGAATTAGAAGTGATTTAAGTTATAAAACTATAAGAGGAAATGTAGATACAAGAATATCTAAATTAAATAATAAAAATTATGATGGTATCATTCTTTCTAAAGCAGGAATAAAATCTTTAAATCTTGAATATTTGATTTCACAAGAGTTTTCAACTCAGGAAATTATACCAAGTGCAGGACAAGGCATTGTATCCATTCAATGTAGAGATGATGATATAGACATTATAAACTTACTAAGTAAAGTTAATGATAAAATTTCTAGTATTTGTGCACATGGAGAACGTAAAGTTTTAAATATTTTAGAGGGTGATTGTCATACACCAGTAGGAGTTTTTTCCAAGGTTAACAAAGATGATTTTGAAATTGCCTGTGAACTTTTTTCAATAGATGGTAAAAAAAGATATTTTAAAAAAATTAAAGATAAACTCTCTAATTCTTTAAACGTAAGTATGGAATTGGGAAATTATATTAGAACAGAAGCAAAAGGTAGTTATAAAAAATAATGCATATATTATTAACTAGACCATTGGAGGATAGCAAAAATTTATTAATTAAGTTTAAAGAATTAGGTCATGTTGTTTCTCATCTGCCCGTTATTAAAATAAGAAAAATAGAATATAAAGAACCAAGTTTTAATGATCATTCTGTAATTATTTTTACAAGCTCTAATTCAATTAAAAACTTAAGTGTAGATTTAATCAACAAGACAATTAAATGTTTTTGTGTTGGGTCTGCAACAGAAAAGTTTGCGAGAAGCTTAGGTTTTCAAAATGTAATTGCTGCCGAGGGAAATGTAAGAGCCCTTAAGGAATTAATTTTACAAAATCATGATAAAAAAAATGGAAAAATTTTATATGTTAGTGGTGAAGTTATCTCTTCTAATTTAGATAAAGAACTTGCAAACGAGGGATATGAGATATCCAGAATTGTTAATTATGCTGTTGATCATAACAATGAATTTCAAAATGATGTTATTGAAGAACTTAAAAAAAATATTCCTGATATTGTTTATATTTATTCAGAAAACAGCGCAAAAAGCTTCCTAAATATAATAAAAAAATATCAATTAATTGACAGCTGGATGAATACCAATTTAATGTGTATAGGAGAAAAAACATCTTCTGTTCTAAATGATGTAAAGTGGAAAAAAATTTTCTTATTTAGCCCAGGAGAGGAAGAGTTTTTATTATATAAAGTTTAATATGGATATTTTTGTAAATTTTAAAGAATTATTCTTATCAGTCTGGCAAAAGGGAATTTTAGGAATTGATATTTTTGAAATATTAATTGGATTAGGAATTTTTTTAGTTTTTTTAATTTTTAGAGGATTAATTAGTAAACTTATAATTAAAAAATTAGAACTAATATCAAAAAGAACATCGAATAAGCTTGATGATACATTTGTAAAGGCGATGGTTGGCCCTGCTAGATTCTTACCTATAGTTCTAGGTTTTTTTATTGCAAGTTATTATATGTCGTTTTCAGAAGAAACTAGAAATTTTGTAGACAATATAAATAGAACTTTAATTACAATACTAATATTTTGGATAATACATCAAATTATTGAACCAATATCATATATTCTTAGTGGCCTTGGAAAAATATTAACTCGAGAATTAATTGGATGGATAATTAAATCATTAAAAGTATTAATTTTTATTCTAGGAGCTGCGGCGGTACTTGAATTATGGGGAATAAAAATTGGACCAATTATTGCTGGACTTGGACTTTTTGGCGTTGCAGTTGCTCTAGGGGCTCAAGATCTTTTTAAAAATCTTATCTCTGGAATTTTAGTTTTAGTTGAAAAAAGATTTAAAATGGGAGACTGGATTTTAGTTGAAGGAATCATAGAAGGAATAGTAGAAAAAATTGGGTTTAGATCTACTGTTATAAGAAAATTTGATAAATCAATTGCCATTATTCCAAATTTTCAATTTGCAGAAAATGCAGTAATAAACATTAGTCAAACAACAAATTGGATTGTTAGTTGGACAATTAACCTACAATACGACTCAACAATTGATCAACTTAAAACAATTAGAAATGAAATTGAAGATTACATAAAAACTAATGAGGACTATAAGCCTGAACTTGGATATGCAGTTAGAGTGGATAGTTTTGCTGAAAGTTCTATTGATATGTATATTCGCTGTTTTACCAAAACTGATGATTGGGACGAATGGTTAGCTGTTAAGGAAAGACTAGCAATTCAAATTAAAAAGATTGTTGAAAAAAATGGAGCTTCATTTGCTTTTCCTAGTCGGTCAATTTACATCGAAAAAAAATGATTGCTATATTTTATTTAATTCTTCAAATTTTGAAACTTTACTCTTATGTGGTTATTGCAAATGTTATTATAAGTTGGCTTGTAGCCTTTAATATTTTAAATACATCAAACAGATTTGTTTATGCAATATTAGAGTTTACTTACCGGTTAACGGAACCTTTTTTAAATAGAATAAGGAGATTTTTACCTAATCTTGGAGCTTTTGATATCTCACCGATTGTCCTTCTTTTATTGATATGGTTTATAGAAATGTGTATGAAGCTTTACATAGCACCAATAATATTTAATTAATCCATGATATTAATAGACGGAAAAAAAATTGCAGCTGAGTTAAGAGAAGAATTAAAAAAGGAAGTTTTAAGTTTAAAAACAAAACATAATAAAATTCCAGGACTAACAGTAGTTTTAATTGGAGATATGGCTCCAAGCCAAATTTATGTTCGCATGAAAGAAAAAGCTGCTAATGAAGTAGGTTTAAAATCAGAAGTAATTAAGTACCCAGAATCTGTAGAAGAAAAGACAGTTTTAGATAAAATTAAAGAACTTAATAAAGATCACAGTGTATCTGGTATATTAGTTCAGTTACCTTTACCAAAACATATTGATAAGCAAAAGGTTATTGAAACTATCTTGCCAAGCAAAGATGTTGATGGATTTCATCCTATGAACGTTGGAAATTTATCATCAGGGTATGACAGTTCAATTCCATGTACTCCCCTTGGATGTTATTTGCTAATAAAAAAAATTGAACCTAATTTAAATGGAAAAAAAGCTGTCATAATAGGAAGATCAAATTTAAATGGAAAACCAATGACCCAACTTCTTTTAAAAGAAAATTGTACAGTTACAATTACTCATTCTAAAACAAAAGATCTGAAAAGTGAGTGTTTAAAAGGTGATATTATAGTTGCCGCCGTAGGTATACCAAAACTTGTGAAAGGTGACTGGGTCAAAAAAGATGCAATAGTTATAGATGTTGGAATTAATAAAACTGAAAACGGCATTGTTGGAGATGTTGCATTTGATGAAGTTTCAAAAATTGCAAAAGCCTTAACACCAGTTCCGGGCGGTGTTGGCCCAATGACAATAGCATGTCTTCTAAAAAATACCATTGAGTGCTTCAAAAGATCTAATTAATTTTCACATTTAAATAATTTATAATTTTCTAATGAAGTTATTTGTCATACTAGGAAATCAACTATTTCCGTTAAAACATTTAAATAATTTTAAAAATGACCATATTATTTTTATGGCCGAAGATCACCAGCTATGTACTTACGAAAAACACCATAAGTTAAAAATTTTATTATTTTTATCATCAATGAGATCATATGCAGACAATTTAAAAAAGAATAAATTTAAAATAGAATATTCAAATATTAATACTAGTGAATTTAAAAAAGACTATTTAGAAAAAATTCAAAAAACTATAAAATCTAAAAAAATATCTGAGATTTCAAGCTTTGAAATAGAAGATAAATTTTTTGAAAAAAAAATAGAAGATTTTACAAAAAAAAATAAAATTAAATGGAATAAAATTCGCTCTCCTATGTTTTTAAATTCCAGAGAAGAATTTAATAATTATCTGTCAAAAAACAAAAGACCATTTATGGCTACTTTTTATAAAAGCTCGAGATTAAAACATAATATTTTGTTGAAAAAGGATAAAAATCCTGAGGGTAATAAATGGAGCTTTGATGAAGATAACAGAAAAAAACTTCCAAAAGACATTGAAATACCAAAGTTCCCAAAAATTTTAGAAACCAAACATACAAAAAATTTGAAACCAATTGTAGAAAAACTATTTAGAAATCATCCCGGTTCAACGAAAAATTTTTGGTTTGCTACTGAATATAAAGATGTAGTTAAAATTTTTAATTTTTTTTTAAAAGAAAAATCAAATCTTTTTGGTGATTATGAAGATGCAGTGGATCAAAGAGATAATATTTTATTTCATAGCGCATTAAGCCCTTATATAAACCTTGGATTAATTACGCCTAGTTTTATTATTTCTAGGACTTTAGAATTTAATAAAAAAAATAAAATTAGAATTAACTCCTTAGAAGGATACATCAGACAAGTAATTGGTTGGCGTGAATTTATGAGAGGTATTTATCAAAATTATAGTAATGAAATGGAAAATAGAAATTTTTTTAAACAAAATAGAAAAATGAAAGAGTCCTGGTATGAAGGTAATACAGGTTTGCCCCCACTTGATTATGCAATAAAAAATGCTTCAACTTATGGATGGTCACATCATATTGAAAGATTAATGATTTTATCTAACATAATGAATCTTTGTGAAATTAAACCTAACATTGTTTACAAATGGTTTATGGAAATGTTTGTAGATTCCTCAGACTGGGTAATGGTTCCAAATGTATATGGAATGGGTTTATTTAGTGATGGAGGTATTTTTGCAACAAAACCTTACATTTGTGGTTCAAGTTATTTTATGAAAATGATGGATTTTAAAAAAGGAAATTGGTGTAACATAATGGATGGCTTGTATTGGAGATTTATTAAAAGAAATAGAACTTTTTTTTTAAAGAATCCAAGACTTTCAATGATGGTTCGAATATTTGATAAAATGAAAACTGAAAGAAAAAAATTAATTTTATACGAGGCAGAAAAATTTATAAATAAAAATACTTATGGGGATTAGAGTTTTTTTTAACAATTCATGTAGTGTTTGTAGATTGGAAATAAACCATTATAAAAAAATTTCTGATAACAATTTAGAATGGATAGATATTACGAATAATAAAAATGCTTTAAAAATTACTTCAAAAACTCAAGAGGAGCTACTTAGAAGACTTCATGTAATTGACAATGGAAAGGTGATTGGTGGAGCAAAAGCATTTATTATAATTTGGTCAAAAATTCCAAAGTATAAATTTTTATCAAAATTGTTTTCAATAAAACCTTTTTTTTTAATTTTTCATTATATATATGAATTTGTCGCATACTTTTTATTTTTAAAAAATAAAAGTCAACTCAAATGAAAAAGCAAAATTTACCATCAAAAATTTGTTCTATTTGCAAACAATCTTTTGTATGGCGAAAAAAATGGAGATTAAATTGGGAAAGAGTAAAATATTGTTCTAAAAAGTGTGCATCTAGGTAAATTTCTGAATTATTTTAGGGATGCAATTTTTGAAATTAAAAAAACCTTTATTGCAATACTGCCAAGAGAATTGATCTAATTTTCTATATAAAAATTGAATATTTTTTAATCCATTTAAATTTATAAAATCTAAATTTTCTCCAATAGAAGGATAAATAGCATATATATTTTCAGTGATATTTTTTATTTCATCTATATTTACTATTTCACATTTAATAGATTTTTCTTCTAACCTTTTTTTTTGATCTTCTAAAAGATTAGATTTAAAGTTCATTACCTTTTTACTTAGATTGATTGTTCTATTGTTATTTTTATGATCAATTAATAGAATTTTTCTAAATTTATTATCCTTAAAATCAGTAATTTCGAATGATAGGTTATTTTCAAAAATTAATAATGTTTTATTCTCCAAAATTTCAACATTAGCAAAATCTCTATTGTTAATAGAATAAGCTTTTTCACTTAATACTGGTGTAGCATTTTCATTAAGTTTAATATTTTGAAATCTGTTATTGGTAAACTTTTTAATATTCCATTCACTCGCAAGATAATGCTTTCCTTGAGTTTGTATTCCGGCAACCCATCTCCATCCCATTGTGTTTGATGCAGCATCTCCGTCACAAAGATTTTGCATGAAAAATTCCGCTCCTAATTGCCATGGTAAGTTTAAAGTAAAAATCCAAATACTAGCAAACCACATTCTTGCATGATTATGTAAATAATTCTCTTCTTTAAGCTCATTTACCCAATAATCAAAACATTCAATATTTGTTTTACCATCAATTGCCTTTAAATATTTCTCATTATTTTTAAAATTTTTTTTTATTTTTTTTAAATCATTTAAATAATCTGTCCAGACATTTGGTCTTAACTCTAACCAACCTTTCCAATAAACTCTCCATAAAACTTCTTGTATAAATTTCTCACTTTTTATAAATGAATATTTTTTTAAGGATTTGTTGATTATTTCTTTTTCAGTAATTATTCCATGAGATACATATGGTGATAGACAAGAAATATTTGCTCTTTGATTGGGCCCATAATCAAAATTTCTTAGCTTAGAATATTCTATAAGATTTTCTTCAATAAAATTATTTAATTTTTCAATGGCAAAACTTCTTGACGGTTCAAAATTCATATTTTGAATTTTTTATTTTATAATTAAGTACGAAATTAGAACTAACCAGA
This sequence comes from uncultured Pelagibacteraceae bacterium, assembly GCA_902607115.1. Lineage (GTDB taxonomy): Bacteria > Pseudomonadota > Alphaproteobacteria > Pelagibacterales > Pelagibacteraceae > Pelagibacter. The sequence goes on from CACLIZ010000003.1 coordinate 39,968, forward strand.
AAAATGCATAATAATAGTAAATATATTTACTAGCAAATTTTGATGAAATAAAATTTTTATTTTTATTTTTTTTCATTAAATAGAAGACCTTCCACCATCTACTCCAATTATTTGTCCAGTTATCCATGAACTTTCATCAGTAAGTAAAAATCTAGCCATTGCAGCAGCATCTTTTCCTTCGCCAATTCTTTTCATAGGATGCGCTTTTGCAATGCTTTCAGCCATAATAGTATTTTTTAACAATGGCTGAGCAATTTTCGAATTAGTCAGACTTGGAGCTATACAATTTACTCTAATATTTGGAGCAAACTCAGCCGCAAGAGAAATTGTTAAACCTTCAACAGCAGCTTTAGTAGATGCTATAATTGAATGGTTAGTAAAACCTCTTTTAACAGCAACGGTAGAAAATAATATTATTGAACCTTTGTTTTTTTTTAAACTATCTTGATAAGCTTTAATTACTTCAACAGCAGAATAAAGATTTAATTTCATACATTTTTGAAAATCACTTTCATTAACCATTTTAAGAGGTTTTAAATCAATCGAACCTACACAATATGCAATTCCTTTTATTTCACTAATTTCGGATTTTATTTTATTAATAAAATTATTTTCTAGAACATCTACAACTGAATATGAACATTTTAATTTGTCTGACAAAGATTTTACTTCTTCTTCATTTCTAGCCACTAGATGAATATCTTGATCTGTATTATATAATTGGTTTGCCAAATTAGAACCAATAGCACCAGTTGCTCCAAAAATTAAATATTTAGCAGTCATTTTTAATAAAATTACTTACGAATTTTTTTTGGTTTTATTCCAAGTTTATCACTATGTCTTAATCTTAAAATTACTATAGCTGATGCTATAAGTACTATAGCTACAGCCTCATAAACTAATCCAGATGGATCCATTTCTTTACCTTGTAGTATTATAAATCGAGATAATGCAGTAATTGCAATAAGTAAAGGTAAGGTAATACTTATTGATTGCTGATGCCAAAAAATTCTTACCATTGCTAATACTTCTAAGTACAGAAACATTAACAACAAGTCAGCTAAAGTAACAGATTGATTTAAAAACATTGTTTTTATTTCAATTCCAACAGCAATTACTGTGCTTAAAAGAATTATTGATAGTAAAGTTAGCTGTAGGTTTTTAGTAATATTTTCCATACTCATTTACTACCAGTATTTTAAAATTAATTCTCAATCTTTGTTATTTTTGTCGCAGACAAAAATAAATACATCGTATTTCTCAAACTGCGACAAAATATAAATGTAAAAAATTTTGAATAAGAAAGAAACCATTATAGTTAACACTTTCCCTATGTTTAAAATTATAATTATATATGAGTTCTTCTTTTTTTTATTTTGGAACATAATTTATTTTGGAGCTGACCTTAAAGATTTTGCAAGTAGCGCGTCTCTAGCGTTTATATACTACATATTGACATCTATGGCTTTAGGCTGGGTGTTAATTTATGTGATGAGGTTTACATTTGGTAACATTCCTGACCCAAGAGAAGTTGCTAAAAAAAAGAAATAATTAATTAGACTTTATTAATATTAATAATTTATTTAAGTTTTTTCTTATGAAAGTTAATGAAGTTCTCAATATTCTTTTTATTAAATGTTTTATTTTCTTCAAAAGAAACTTTTTTCATTGAGTAGGCACCGCTATTAGTAATTCTTGATTGAATAGTAATATTGCCCTTATAAAGCTTTAATCTAACTGAGCCATTTACTTTACTCCTTTTTAAATCAACAATTTTTTGAAGTTTCAATCTTTCTTTTGAATACCAATATCCATTGTAAATTAGCTCTGCATATCTAGACATTATCGTATCTTTTTTATGCATAGTTTCTTTATCTAAAGTTACAGAATCAATTGCTCTATGTGCATTAATTAAAAGTGTTCCTCCTGGAGTTTCATAAACCCCTCTTGATTTTATTCCAATAAATCTATTTTCAACTAAATCAACTCTACCAATTCCATTTTTACCTGCTAGTTGGTTTAATTTTTCTAGAAGTTTAGAGGGAGAAAGTTTTTTACCATTTATTCCAACAGGGTCACTATTTTTAAAATTAATTGTTACATGAGTACCTTTATTCGGAGCTTTTTCTGGAGAAACTGTTCTTCGAAAAATAAATTCTGGTGCAGAATTTTTTGGATTTTCTAAAACTTTACCTTCAGTTGATGTATGAAACAAGTTATCATCAATAGAGAAAGGTGGTGCACCCTTCTTATCTTTTGGTATCGTTATCCCATGTTTTTTTGCATAATTAATTAAATCAGTTCTTGATTTTAATTTCCAAATTCTCCAAGGAGCAATGATTTTTATTTTTGGTCCAAAATAATGATAGCCTAACTCAAATCTTACTTGGTCATTTCCTTTTCCTGTCGCGCCATGGGATACAGCATAAGCCTTATATTTTTTAGCAGTTTTTATCTGATCTTTTGCAATTAAGGGTCTGGCTATCGATGTACCCAACAGGTACACACCTTCATAAATTGCATGGCCTCTTATCATTGGAAAAACATATTCTTTAACAAATATGTTTTTTAAATCTTTTATAATTATTTTTTTTACACCTAGTTTTTTTGCATTTTTAATTATTTTTTTTTTATCTATTTCTTGTCCAATATCAGCAGTATATGCTATAACTTCTGCTTTATAATTTTCTTGAAGCCATTTTAAAATTATAGATGTATCCAGTCCCCCAGAATATGCTAAGACTATTTTTTTCATTTATATCGATTTAATCGGCTTGCCATTCTCCATTATAAAAACTTGAACATTGGCAGATATAATAATTCTATCTTCTTTACCATCGTAAGGATAAGAACCATGCATTAAGTGACTTGGCCAAATATACATTCTTCCCTCTTCTGGATTAAAATTTGCACTTAAAAATTTATTATAATAAGAACCAAAATCTAAAGTTCCTCTACTTGGAGTAGGTTTTTGAAAATATGTGCCTCCATTTGTTATAGATCCATCCTCTCCAATTTGAACATAATATACACAACACCAGCTACATTGACCGTGTGCGTGAGGAGTAACAAATCCTCCTTTTTCATAGTGTACAAACCATGAGTCAACAAATGTTACACCTATTTCAGGTTTTCCAAATAAATTCAAATAATCTTTGTTGGCTTCTTTAGCGGTTGCAAAAAAACTTTTAGACATAAAATTTTTAAATAGATTATCTAGTGTTTCATTCTTTTGTAGATGTAAATCATATTTACTTTCATATAATTTATAATTTTCACCGCTTTTGTTACCAATGGGATTATTTTTTTTATATTTTTCGAAATACTTTATCAATTCTTTTTTTATTTTTGAGTGATCAGAGTTATAAAAACTACCAAATAAAGTTGGCCACAAATATTTAAATTTATTTTGCTCTGTCATTAGCTACAATTTTTTTTTGCAGAATTATATGCTTTAGTGAAGCCTAAAAGTGAGTAATGATCTATAGTTTGTGATCCAGATTTATTGTATCCTGTAACCATAATTCTAGAACCTTTTTTAAGAGTTTTAATTAATTTTTTTTCAACTTTATTTTCTGATATCCAGGCAAAATTTTCTTGCGCTAGATCAAATTTGTATTTTGATTTGCCTGATATTGCTGTAATAGAGTTTTGATTATTGTATTCATATCCAGATGTAATACTTACCTCATCTGACACCTTATCGTTTGGTCTAAAGCTTACAAATAACCTTGCATCTCTCTGATTTTTTTTTGGAGCTTGTAAAATTGGAATTGATTGAGCAAAACAAACTTTATTTTCACCTTCTATAAAGACTATTGTCTCCCAATCTTTATATTTTCCTATTTTTTTTACTTCCTGAGAATAAGCATTAGAATTTATAATCAGAATTAAATAAATAAATAATAATGTAGTTTTTTTAATCATGGACATGGGTTGGGATAAATTTTTTGTATATCATTTAATTTTTTTATCAATTCCTCAGATAATTTTATATTTACACTTTCAATATTTTCTTTCAACTGTTCCATTGTCGTAGCTCCTATTATGACTGAGGTCATAAAAGGCTGAATTTCACAAAACTTTACAGACATTTGAGCAAAATTGATGTTATATTTTTTTGAAATTTTATAATATTCTTCAACTGCATTTTCCATGTTCGGCTTTTGGTATCTTGTCCAAAAATCTCCATCTCTTTCAATTCTCGATCCTTTTGGTATTTGACCATTTCTATATTTACCAGTTAGATAACCTGAGGCTAAAGGTGAGTAAGCCAAACATCCTATTTCATCTCTAACTGAGATTTCAGCTAAACCAATTTCATAAGTTCTATTTAATAAATTATATGGATTTTGAACAGACATCATTCTTGGTAAATTCAGTTCTTTAGAGAGTTGTAAAAATTTATTAACTCCCCATGGAGTCTCATTGGACAAACCAACGTATCTTATTTTTCCTGCTTTAATATATTTTTCTAATTCCAATAAAACGTCTTCAATTTTACTCCATTCATCTTCATACTCTTTATGTTTATAACCAAGTTTGCCGAAACTATTAACATTTCTTTCAGGCCAATGAAGTTGATATAAATCTACGTAATCTGTTTTTAATCTTCTAAGACTACCATGAAGCGCTTCTTCAAGATTTTTCCCAACAAAACTATTCTCTCCATTTCTTAAGTAATTTCTCGCTGGTCCAGCAACTTTAGTTGCTAAAATTACTTTGTCTCTTTTTTTGGTTTTTTCAAACCAATTTCCAATTATGATTTCTGTATGACCAAAAGTTTCCGCTCTCGGAGGAACTGAATATAATTCTGCTGTATCCCAAAAATTTACACCTTGATCTAGTGAGAAATCCATTTGTTCAAAACCTTCCTGCTCAGTGTTTTGCTCACCCCAAGTCATGGTTCCAAGACAAATTGTGCTTACTTCTATGTCAGTATTACCTAATTTCTTATAATTCATAATTATTAACTATCTGTTACTTATATTTTGACTTCTTGAAAATAAACTAAAAAATTATTATATATACCTCATGGAATTTAACAGAAATAATATTCTTAATAAAACAACTACAGCCAAACAAACAGTCGTGATGGATGAAGGCCTAAGAGCCTACATGCTTAAAGTCTACAATTATATGGCAACAGGAGTATTGCTCACTGGAATAATAGCCCTTCTTACATTTAAAATGTCCGTAGTAACTGATGATGCTGGTACAATTGTAGCTTTAACACAATTTGGAAATGCTATTTATTTATCTGGTTTAAAATGGATTGTAATGCTTGCTCCATTAGGAATTGTATTTTATATGAGTTTTGGAATTAATAAAATGAGTTCATCTAAAGCTCAAACTACATTTTGGATATTTGCAGCTTTAATGGGTCTATCATTATCTTCGATATTATTAATTTATACTGGATTAAGCGTAACAAGAGTATTTTTTATAACTTCTGCAACATTTGGAGCAATGAGTATTTATGGTTACACAACTAAAAGAGATTTAACAAAACTTGGCTCTTTTTTATTTATGGGTTTAATAGGAATTATTATTGCATCATTAGTAAATATTTTTCTTAAATCTTCTATGATGTATTTTGTTATATCAATTTTAGGTGTTTTAATATTTGTGGGTTTAACAGCTTACGATACACAAAAAATTAAAAACATGTATGCTGCATCAGACAGTGGAGAAATCATTGGCAAAAAAGCAGTAATGGGAGCTTTAACATTATATCTAGACTTTATTAATTTATTTATAATGTTATTAAGATTATTCGGTCAAAGAAGATAAATATTAAAGTTTTTTCCAATTAGTACTTTTAAGCAAGCTTTCAAGAACATAAGAATTTTTCAAAATTCTACCTTTCGTATCTGTTATTAAATATTTTAAGTTCTTATTCATAGGTTTGAAGTCTTTACAGATATTATAAACAGCATTTTCAGATGAATTTTTAAATACGCTGAAAGCAACTTGTTTACTAGATATTTTTAATCCGTAATCTTTCCATGAACCGTTTGAAACCATTTTTGCGTACAAATCCAAAATTATTTTAAGTTCATCTTTTTCAAAAAAATATTTCTGTTTTTCATTTGAGGATGAATTGTTTATTACTAATTTTAAGTGTTTATTCATTTATTTTATATTTGTTTATTAACTTAATCTGGAAAGCTGTAAAAATAAAAGTTATTGGCAAAAGACCCCAAACTTTAAAATTTACCCAAAATTCCTCTGATTGAGTTCTCCAAACTATTTCATTTAATAATGCCAAAGAAAAGAAAAAATACATCCATCTAATATTTAATACTTTCCAACCTTCCTCATTTAAATTTAATGCATTTCCAAGAATTTTTTTTAATATAGGCTCATTTGTGAAATATTTTCCAAACAATAAAGCTAAACCAAAAAGAATATTAATTATTGTAGGTTTTACGTAAATAAAAATAGGATTATCAAAATAAATTGTTAGACCTCCGAAGAATGTTATAAATACACCACCCAACAAAGGTACCATTGGTACTCTCTTTTCAAAAAACCAAACTATTCCTAGAGCTATTATTGTAGCTATAATAAATGGAATAAGTGCGACTTTAATATCTTTTCCGCTGCTATAATATATGTATAAAAATATAGCTAAAGGACCAAAATCTGTAAGGAATTTTAATAAAGATTTATTCACTGTAAATTTATTAACAACTTAACAAATCATTTATATTTTTTCTATTGATTTTTTTTTTCAAATACCCATACTAACCTTGTGCCAATTCAAAAAGCGAAATTTTCAATAGGAGATGTTGTAAAGCATAGACACTTCGATTTTAGGGGAGTTATCTATGATGTAGATTTTGAGTTTAATAACTCTGAAGAATGGTATCAATCAATTCCTAAAAATGTTAGACCTAGAAAGGATCAGCCATTTTATCATCTACTAGCAGAAAATGAGGAAATAACCTATGAGGCCTACGTTTCTGAACAAAATTTGTTAACAGACGATTCTGGAGAACCAATTCAACACCCATTAATAAATGAAATTTTTAGTGGAAAAAAGGGAACTAGTTACTTTAAGCCATCAAATTAAATTATTAGCCAATTTTTTAACACATTTAGTCCCAAACAAAGACAAAAATTAATTTTAGTATATTATTACTTTGGTCAGGAGTTCATTCATTCCTTATTTATCTCCCTCAGAGCTCTTGATCAAAGTCACTGTTTAAAATAATTTCCTTAAAAAATATGTTATAAAAAATTATGTTTGAGTATTTTAATCCTTATAGAATTTTTAAAATAAATTCTACTTTGCAAAAAATCATTCTTTTCTGTTTTATTTCAGTCTTAAGTGTTGGTTTAGTAGAGGCATTATTTTTATCACCGGAAGATTATTTGCAAAAGGACTCTGTAAGAATAATGTATGTTCATGTGCCAGCTGCATGGATTTCCTTAGGCATATTTTCTTTAATAGCACTACTATCTGTTTCAGTTTTTTTATTCAAAAATAAAAATTTTATTTTGATTACAAAAAGTTTAGCACCTTCTGGGATGTTGTTTACTCTAATTGCTTTAGTAACAGGGTCAATTTGGGGAAAACCTACTTGGGGAACATGGTGGGCATGGGATGCAAGAATAACTTCTATGCTAATATTATTTATTCTTTATGTTTTATATATTTTGACTTTTAGAATTTTCGAAGATCAAGATAAATCAAACAAAATATCATCAATAATTGCTATTGTTGGAGCAATAAATATACCAATCATAAAATTTTCAGTTGATTGGTGGAATACACTTCATCAACCAGCTTCAATTAGTTTAACTGAGGAATCGGCAATACATTCTTCAATGTTAATACCATTAATAATAATGACTGCGGCATTTGCCCTATTCTCTTCTTTGATTTTTTTGATGAAATATAATACAGAATTGATAAAAGTTAAAAATAAAGGATTAAAACGACTATGATATCAGATCTTATCTCAATGAATGGATATGGAGCATACGTGTGGTCTGCTTTCGCTTTTACACTAATCAGTTTTTCGAGTTTATATTTCATTATAAAGTTACAATTGGAAAAAGAGCAAAAAAGATTTGAAGAAAATTTTTCAACGCTTGCCGAAGAAAAATACAACGTTGCTGTTAATAAAGAAATTTATAAAGAGATTTTAAAAAGTTCAGGCGCAAAAATTTAACTTTAATATTTCATGTATGGTAAAAAAGTTAAATTAAGGTTATTATTCCTATCTTTAATATTAGTTGTATTAATTCTTACTATTTATTTAGTTTTAAAATCATTAGAAGATAATGTTGTTTATTTTATTTCACCAACCGAAATAAAAGAACTTGGAGAAATTGAATATAATAAAAAATATAGAGTCGGCGGTATGGTTAAAAAAAATTCTATTTCTATGAGTAGTGATCAAATAAGTTTCACTATTACTGACTTTAAAAATGAAATTGATGTAAAATTTTCAGGTATTATGCCTAACCTTTTTTCAGAAGAAAAAGGTGTTGTTGCAGAGGGAATGTTAAAAGATAAAAATTTTTTAGAGGCATCAAAAATTTTAGCAAAGCATGATGAAAATTATATGCCTCCTGAGGTCAGAGAAGCATTAAAGGAAAAGTAAATTGTTAAATTTAATTGGAAATTATTCTTTAGTTTTTGCTTTAATTACATCTTTAATACTAGCTGTTGTAAGTTTTATAAATTTTAAATCAAATAAAAGTTTAGATTTTAATATATTTGGTGCTGTAGTTTTGCAATTTACATTAATTTGTGTGAGTTTTTTTACATTAATTTTTGCTTTTATATATTCAGATTTTAATAATGCAGCTGTTTATTATAACTCGCATACTAGTAAACCATTATTTTATAAAATTTCTGGAACATGGGGAAATCACGAGGGAAGTTTATTGCTTTGGGTGTTGGTACTGAGTCTTTTTACATTAATTTTTTTATTTAAATCAAAAAAACTTTTTAACTCATTTAGAATTTTAACAATTTTTTTTCAACAGATAATTACGTCTGGTTTTCTTTTTTTTATTCTTTTATTATCTAATCCTTTTCAATTAATTTTACCAACTCCAAACGAAGGGCTGGGATTAAATCCAATATTACAAGATCCTGCTTTAGCTATTCATCCACCAATTTTATATTTAGGTTATGTTGGATCTTCTATAATTTTTTCTTCTTCTCTTGCGGCGTTGACATGTAAATATGTAAATAAAGATTGGGCTGCTGAAATAAAAAAATGGTCATTAATTTCTTGGATTTTTCTAACTATTGGCATCATGTTAGGATCTATTTGGGCTTATTATGAACTAGGCTGGGGAGGATTTTGGTTTTGGGACCCAGTAGAAAACGTTTCTTTAATGCCTTGGTTTTGTTTAACAGCCTTACTACATTGCTCTTCAGTCTTGGAAAAAAGAGCAACACTACAATCATGGACTATTATTCTTGCATTGTGCACTTTCATTTTAAGTATGAGTGGAACATTTTTGGTTAGATCTGGAATTTTAAACTCGGTGCATACTTTTGCAAATGATCCGGAAAGAGGAGTATTTGTTTTAATATTTTTAACATTTTTAGTCTTAATCTCTCTTTTTTTGTATTTTAAATTTAATAATTTTGAATCAAAGCCTAAATCTTTTTTTCTTAGTAGAGAAACTGCTATCATAATGAATAACTGGTTTATGATGTATTTTCTTGCCGTAGTTTTAGTTGGAACAGTCTATCCAATTTTCTTAGAGGTATTTACAGCAGCGAAGATTTCAGTTGGGCCACCTTATTTTAATCAATTAATAATCCCATTTTTAATTCCTTTTTTAGTTTTAATGGCTTTAGGAACTAAGTTAGATTGGATAAAAACTAAAAAGTTTAAATTAAATTTAAATAGAATAGCTATATTAATTTTATCTATATTAATTTCCTTTTTTATTGTTAGAAATTTAAATACAAAAGTTTTATTTTTATCTGTATTAATTTCAGCATCTTTATATTTACTATTAATTTCAATAATAGATTTAAAAAATCAAAAATTTAAGTGGTCGCAAAGAATTTCTCACTTAGCGTTTAGTATTTTAGTAATTAGTATTATTTTAAACAGTATATTTAGTGAAGAATTTTCAGTTAATATGAAGGTGGGCCAAGAAAAAATAATATCTAACAGTACTATAAATTTTGAAAAAATCTCAAAACAGGAGGTAGATAATTATACATCCATAAAAGCTGAAATCGAAATTAAACAAAATGAAAATAAATTAATATTTTATCCAGAGTTGAGATTATATAAAACACCAGAGACGATTACTAGTGAGGCAGATATAAAAACAAACTTATTTAATGATAATTTGCTAGTTGTAAATTATCTAAAAGGTAGTGATTATTTAAATATTAGATATCAAAAAAAGCCATTTATGTTTTTAATCTGGTTTTCGGCTGTAATGTTGGGTTTAGGTGGCATACTAGGTTTGAGAGATAAGTTAAAATGAGAATTAGATTATCTTTTATTTTTTTGTTTATTTTGGTTTCATCTATTGCATTGATTTTTTACAAAAGTTTATTTGAAGAAAAAAACTATATACCAAAAAACATAAATAATAAAATTGAGAATATTTCAATAAAAGAATTTAATACAGAAAATATTTTTTTTTTAAAAAATTTATTTGAAGATGAAAAATTTATGGCGATAAATATATGGGCCTCTTGGTGTTTACCATGCAGAGAAGAACACCAGTATATCAAAAATCTTTCTAGAATTGATAATTTAAAATTAGTAGGTCTAAATTACAAAGACAAAACAAAAAATGCTCAAAAATTTTTAGAGGATCTTGGAAATCCTTTTGATATAATTCTTTCTGACACAGATGGAACAAAGTCTATTTTTTTAGGTGCTTATGGAGTTCCAGAAACATTAATTTTGGATAGTGAATTGAAAATTATAAAAAAACATATTGGGCCGATAAATTCTAAAATAATAGATGAAATTAAAAATTTAACGAATTGAATATGAAATCATTTAAATTTATTTTCTTTTTGTTGTTTTGTATTTTTTTTAATTTGAATAATGTTTTTGGGGAAAATGCAAAGGTAGATGAAATTTCAAAAAATCTTAGATGTTTAATATGTCAGGGACAATCTGTATATGATTCTCAATCTGAATTTGCTTTGAGTGTTAAAACTTTAATATTAATTAAATTAGAATCGGGAAGCTCAGAAAAAGATATTTATGATTTTTTGAAATCAAAATATGGAGATTGGATTGTCTATGAGCCTGAATTTAATAATTATACTCTAATATTATGGATATTACCTTTATTTTTGTTTATTTTTGGAGGCTTTTTAATTGCAAGAAAAGTAATTATAAATAAGAGATAAAAATGAAACATATAAATAATTTGTTAAAAATTCTGCTGTTATTAACTTGTTTTTATTCAACTGCATTGACGGAAGAAAAAAAAGCAATTGTTAAAGATCATGAGTGGAATTTTTATTCTGGAATGTTTGATTTTAGTGATGATGGAAAAAGAGCCAGCCTTTTTGGAATTCAACATCAAAATGAGAATCTTACAAGAGAAAGTTTTTTGGGTACTCTGTCGCCCGTGACTGGTTTTATGATCACAGCTGACAATGCAACATATGCTTATACTGGTATTCAAGCCCAATATAAAATCGGAAAATTAAATATAATCCCAAGTTTTACTCCAGGATTATATGGTGAGGGCCAAGGTAAAGATTTAGGTCATGTTGTTGAGTTTAAAAGTGAAGTTCAATTATCATTAGATATATTTTCTAACAGTGAATTGGGTTTTTCATATAATCATATTTCCAACGCGAGCCTAGGAGATAAAAATCCTGGCGCAAACAGTTACATGTTTAATTTTTTAAAAAGATTTTAAAAAATAATCTAGATCAATATGAATTTAAAAGATTGTCATAATTTTAATGATTTTAGAAAATTAGCAAAAAAAAAATTACCATCTCCAATTTTTCATTATATAGATGGAGCTGCTGATGATGAGATTACATATAAAAGAAATACAAGCGCATTTAATGATGTAGATTTGGTTCCCAATGTATTAACAGGAGTTGGAGATGTAGATTTATCCACGACAATATTTGGTAAAAAAATTGATCTTCCATTCTATTGCGCGCCAACTGCTTTGCAAAGACTATTTCATTATGATGGAGAAAGAGCAGTAGGAAAAGCTGCTCAAAAGTTTAATACTATGTTTGGAGTTTCAGCTTTAGCTACTGTAAGTGTTGAAGAAATAGCTTCACTAATTGATACTCCAAAAATGTTTCAATTTTATTTTCATAAAGACAGAGGTTTAAACGATTCTTGTCTGGAGAGAGCAAAGGCAGCAAAGTTTGATGTTTTAGCTTTGACAGTAGATACAATAACGGGTGGAAATCGTGAAAGAGATCTTAGGACTGGGTTTACTTCTCCTCCTAAACTTACATTATCAAGTTTGTATAGTTTTGCTACAAAACCAATGTGGGGAATAAACTATTTAACAAAGGGTAAGTTTGAACTACCCCATCTTCAAGATTATGTAAAAGAAGGAACTAGCACGAACACTTCTATTGGTAATTATTTTTCTACCATGTTGGATCAATCTATGAATTGGAAAGATGCTGAAAAATTATGTTCTCAATGGGGAGGTCATTTTGCACTTAAAGGAGTGATGAGTGTTGAAGATGCTAAAAAAGCAGTTGATATTGGATGTACTGGAATAATGGTTTCAAATCATGGAGGAAGACAACTTGATGGATCAAGATCACCATTTGATCAATTAGCAGAAATTGTAGATGCAGTTGGTGATAAGATAGATGTTATTTGTGAAGGTGGATTCCAGAGAGGAACTCATATGCTTAAAGCTCTATCTATTGGTGCTAAAGCATGTTCTGGTGGAAGACTCTATCTCTATGCACTAGCCGCAGCTGGCCAAGCTGGTGTTGAAAGAGCTTTAGGACAGTACAAGGCTGAACTCGATAGAGATATGAAACTTATGGGATGCAAAAAAATAAGTGATTTAAACAGAAATAATTTAAGATTTAGATAAAATGAATTTAAGTGATTGTCATAATTTTGAAGATTATAGAAAATTAGCAAAAAAAAGATTACCATCTCCAATTTTTCACTACATAGATGGTGGGGCAGACGATGAAATTACTTTAAAAAGAAATACCAATGCTTTTGAAAAGTGTGATCTTATTCCAAACGTACTTTCAGGTGTTGATAAGCCAGACTTATCAACAACAATATTTGGAAGAAAAATTGATATGCCAATTTTCTTATCACCTACTGCTATGCAGAGATTATACGATCCCGAGGGAGATAAAGCATCAGCACGTGCAGCTGAAAAATTTGGAACTATGTACGGTATGTCAACAATGGCAACAACTTCTATTGAGGAAATTTCAAATGTATCAAGCGGTCCAAAACTTTTTCAGCTATATATACATAAAGATAAATCATTAACCGATGACTTAATTGAAAGATGTAAAAGAGCTAATTTTGATGGCTTATGTCTAACAGTCGATACCATAGTTGCAGGCAACAGAGAAAGAGATCATAGAACTGGATTTACAACTCCACCAAAACTTACATTAAAAAGTTTAATAGAGTTTGGAATTAAACCAGCATGGGTTTTTAATTATTTGATTAACAAAAAATTTGAATTAGCCAATGTCAAACATATGACAGATAAAGGCACTAATATTACTAAATCAGTTATTGATTATGTTAATGAGCAATATGATCCAAAAATGAATTGGAGCGACGCAGAGTATTGTATCAAAAAATGGAATGGTCCATTTGCATTAAAAGGAGTTATGTCTGTTGAAGATGCAAAAAAAGCTATAGATATTGGTTGCACGGCAATAATTATTTCAAATCATGGAGGAAGGCAATTGGACGGCTCAATATCTCCTTTCGATCAACTTAAAGAAATTTCAGATGCCGTAGGGGATAAATTAGAAATCATATTAGATGGAGGAGTTAGAAGAGGTACACACATATTGAAAGCAATTGCAGCTGGTGCAAAAGCATGTAGTTTTGGTAAAATGTTTTTGTTTTCTCTTGCAGCGGGAGGACAAGCAGGTGTGGAAAGTGCCTTGCAAAATATGCATGACGAACTTAAAAGAAATATGTTATTAATGGGATGTAAAAACTTAAAAGAATTAAATCAATCTAAAATTATATATAGGAAATAAAATGGAACTAAAATTATCAAAAGCATTAGATAGACTTGGAACAGAAAGTGCTTTTACAATATTAGCTGAGGCAAAAAAATTAGAGGCGCAAGGAAAACCAATGATCCATTTAGGATTAGGTCAACCAGATTTTAAAACCCCAAAACATGTTGTAGAGGCTGCAAAAAAAGCATTAGACGATGGTCATCATGGATATGTTTTATCAAACGGAATTTTAGAATGTAGAGAAGCAGTTACAAGAAAAGTTAAAAAACTTTATAACACGGACATTGATGCAGATAGAGTAATCATTATGCCTGGCGGCAAACCAACTATGTATTATGCAATATCTTGTTATGGTGAACCAGGTGCTGAAATAATCCATCCAACTCCTGCATTTCCAATATATGAGTCTATGATAAATTATTCTGGTGCTAAAGCTGTCCCATATGACTTAACTGAAGATAAAAATCTAAAATTTAGTGCAGAAAAAATTTTATCTTTGATAACTGATAAGACAAGACTTCTAATTTTAATAAATCCAAACAATCCTACAGGAAGTTTTGTGGAAAAATCAGAAATAGACATTTTGGCAGACGGTTTAAAAAAACATCCCCATGTTACGATATTAAGCGATGAAATTTATAGTAGACAAATATTTGATGGAAAAGAAATGCCTACTTTTTTTAATTATCCAGATTTAAGAGAGAGATTAATTGTTTTAGAAGGATGGAGCAAAGCTTATGCAATGACTGGGTGGAGATTAGGATGGAGTTTTTGGCCAAAACATCTAGTAGAACATGTAAATAAACTTTTAATTAATAGTGTTTCATGTGTAAATGCAGCCGCGCAGTTTGCAGGAATTGCTGCACTAGATGGTCCCGATGATTCAATTCATCAAATGATGGAAAAATTTACTCAAAGAAGAAACTTAATTCACAAAGGGTTGAATGAATTACCAGGTGTAGAATGTAGTTTGCCTGGAGGAGCCTTTTACGCATTTCCTAAAGTAATTGGCACAGGAATGAATGGTGTGGAATTTTGCAAGAAAGCAATGCATGAAGCTGGCGTTGCAATTGTCCCAGGTAATGCTTTTGGTAAAACTTGTGCAGATTATGTAAGGTTTAGTTTTGCAGCTTCTCAAGACAATATCTCTCAAGCTCTGGAAAATATCAAAAAAATGTTAGGCTAATAGTAGTGTATTTTTTAATATAATTTATATATTATAAAAATATAAAATGAACGAGCAAATACAGACAGAGCTAAAAAAAATTTTTAACGGAAGATTTTCATTGTCTGAGTCAACCAGAGCCAATTATGCACGTGGCGAAGATACTTTTGATCCCGTTCTTTCTCAAGCAGTAGTATTTCCTGAAACAAATGAAGAAGTTTCTAAAATTTTAAAATTATGTAATGAACATAAGGTTCCGGTTGTTCCATTTGGAACAGGAACGTCATTAGAAGGACATGTTGTAGGAAATGAAAATGGCATAACTATATCTCTAGAAAAAATGAATAAAGTGCTAAGCGTCAATGCTGGCGATTTTGATTGTAGAGTTCAAGCCAATGTAACAAGAAAACAATTAAATGAATATTTAAGAGAAGATGGTGTATTTTTCCCAATTGATCCTGGAGCAGACGCAGCTCTAGGCGGAATGGCATCAACTTCTGCATCTGGCACAATGGCAGTGAAGTATGGAACTATGCGTACTGTAGTCTCTGGTTTAACAGTCGTTCTAGCGAATGGTGATATAATTAAAACAGGAACTCGGTCAAAAAAATCTTCAGCAGGATATAATCTGACCAATTTATTTATAGGTTCTGAAGGAACTTTAGGAATTATAACGGAAGTTCAATTAAGACTTTCTCCAATTCCAGAAAGTATAATGAGCGCAGTGTGTTATTTTCCAGACTTAGATTCAGCAGTTTTAACTTCTCAAGAAATCATACAATATGGAATTCCAATTGCTAGGATTGAAATGTTAAATAAAGAACAAATGGAAATAAGTATCAAGTATTCTAAATTGGAAAATATAAAAGCTTCACCAACTCTTTTTTTTGAATTTCATGGTAGTGAAGATTCAAATAAAGAGTCAATTAAAATTGTTGAAGAGTTGTCAAAAAATAATGGTGGAAGTGAATTCAAATGGGCAGAATCAATAGAAGAAAGAAATCTATTATGGAAAGCAAGACATGATGTTTATTATTCTGTAAAAGCTCTTGGCAAAAATATGAAAGTATACTCTACGGATATATGTGTTCCTATTTCAAAACTTGTTGAATGTATTTCTTGGGCTGAAAAAGAAGTTAAAGATAAAGATCTTATAGCTCCAATGGTTGGACATGTTGGGGATGGCAACTTTCATTCAATTATTTTGTACGATCCAAATGATAAAGAAAAACAAAAACTTATTAAAGAATATAGTGATAATTTGATCGAAAAAGCATTAGAACTTGAGGGAACTATTACTGGAGAGCATGGTATTGGTCTACAAAAAAAAGGTTATTTGCTAAAAGAACATCCAGATAATTTGCCTGTAATGAAATCAATTAAAAGAAGTATTGATCCAAATAATATAATGAATCCAGGTAAAATTTTCGATCTTAATTAAAAAACTAATCAAAAAATGAAAAAGATTTTAATTACTAGGCGACTATTAAGAGAAAATGAAGATAAAGCTTCTAAAATTTTTAAAGCTGAATTAAATTTAAATGATGAACTTTATTCACAAAGTAAATTGTTAGAGTTAAGTAAAGATTGTGATGGTATTTTAACTTCTCTAACCGATAAAATGGATGAACAAACTATTAATAAATTACCCGAAACAATAAAAATAATATCCAATTTTGCTGTTGGCTTTGGAAATATCGACATTGAAGCTGCAAAAAAAAAAGGTATTGCAGTTACTAATACTCCAGATGTTTTAACCGATGCTACTGCTGAAATTGGAGTCTTATTAATCTTGGGTGCCTGTAGACGAGCTTCTGAGGGTATAGAAAATGCTAAAGCATCAAATTGGAAATGGTCAGCAGATTATTTAATTGGAAAACAATTAACTGGAGCAAGATTAGGGATTTTAGGAATGGGTAGAATAGGTCAAAAAATTGCAAAAATTTCTAAATCTTTAGGGATGATAATTCATTATCACAATCGTTCAAAATTAAGTAAAGAAAAAGAAGAAGGTGCAATTTATCATGATAACTTAAAAGATTTACTTTCAGTTTCAGATGTATTGTCAGTATGTTGTCCTGCCTCAAAAGAAACAGTGAATATGATAAATAAAGACACAATTGAATATTTGCCCAAAGGTGCAGTGGTAACCAATGTAGCTAGAGGAGATATAGTTGATGATGATGCACTAATTGATGCTCTTGATAGAAGAAAAATTTATGCAGTGGGTCTCGATGTTTACAAAAATGAACCTAATTTAAATCCTGGTTATCTAAAACATAAAAGTGCTTTTATTCTTCCACATCTAGGAAGCTCTACTAAAGAAACTAGAACAGCAATGGCAAATCTTGCAATAGATAATATGGACGAGTTTTTCAAAACAGGAAATTGTAAAAATAAAGTCAACTAAACAATCACAAGTTGTAATTACGTTCATATTGGGTATTTTTTTTTAAGACTCTTACTTAGTTATATGCTTAAATAATATTAGTTAATTAACTAAGAGGAGATAAAATGATTAAAGACAAAAAAGTTTTGAAGAAAACTCCTTCAAGACGTAAATTCTTTAAAGCTGCTGCTGCAACTGGTGTTGCTGCTGTAGCCGCATCATCTTTAGCTGCTCCAGCTGTTGCTGCGGAAAGAATTGAAGCTGCAATGGTGGCTACTTGGCCAAGAGATTTTCCTGGTCTAGGTACTGGTGCGCAAAGATTTGCAAAAAGACTAGCAGACATGAGTGACGGACGTATACAAGTTACTTATTATGCTTCTGGTGAAAGAGTAAAAGCATTTGACTCATTTGATGAAGTTGCTTCAGGTAACTCACAAATGTATCATGCTGCTGACTACTACTGGGTTAAAAAACACCCAGCTTTTGGATACTTTACAGCTTGTCCATTTGGTTTCACTTACTCAGAAATAAATGCTTGGATTCACCATGGTGGAGGACAAGCTCTTTGGGATGAACTAACGGATGATTATGGAACTCAAAGCTTTATTGCTGGTAATACAGGAGTACAAATGGGTGGTTGGTTTAACAAAAAAATTAGATCAGCTAATGACTTTAAAGGTTTAAAAATGCGTATGCCTGGACTAGGTGGACAAGTTCTTGGAAAACTTGGAGGTTCTCCAATTTCACTTCCTGGTGGACAAATTTATGAAAACCTTGTTTCAGGAGCAATTGATGCAACAGAATGGGTAGGTCCTTGGAATGATGAAGCTATGAAATTCCATGAAGCCGCTAAATACTATTACTATCCTGGTATGCACGAACCTGGTTCGATGTTAGCATGTGGTGTAAACAAATCATGGTTTACAGGTTTGACAAAATCAGATCAAATAACAATTAAAACTGCTTGTGCTTGGGCTGATGAAATTACAATGGCTGAGTATAATGCTAAAAACGGTGCTGCATTAGCTCGTCTAGTAAACGATCATGGTGTTAAACTTGAGAAATTTAATGATAAAGTTTATGACGCATTTGCCAAAGGTGCTGCAGAAGTTTACGAGGAAGTTCAACAGCATAGTGCGCTAGCCGCTAAAACGCATGCAGCTTTTGTTAAAGCTCGTAAAGAAATTGGTGCTTGGACAAACTTGTCTGACTCACCATACATTGCACAAAGAAATAGAGCTTTAGGACTTTAATAATACTTAAAGTTAAAGTAAAATTTGATATAAGGGCCCTTTATTAAGGGCCCTTTATTTTAGAGGGTTTTATTAAATTAGCTTTTTTAGTTTTATGGTTACAAAAAATAATTTACCAATATTAATTAGAATATTTAGCTATTCAATATTGGCAATTACTTTTGTTTTTTTAGTAAACAATATTTTAACAGTTTGGTTTGACTGGCCCGGTGTTAAGCAGCTATTTGCGCAATATGGTTTATTTGGATTTAAAAAATTAAGCAAACCTTTGGAAGCATCAACGGCAACTTATGCTTTTATTCAATTATTTTTTTACCTTGTATCATTATTTATAGTAGTTTTTTATGTTTTAAAATCTATTAAACAATCTTTAGAATCTGATGCAAAAATTCTTACTAATTTTACCGCTTATATTATTCGCTCTTCTTTTTGGGCAGTTTTGATTGTTGGAATTGCAGATGCAATAGTTTCATTTATGGTTGTTGAAAAATTAGTCGAACCAGTTTTAGGTGAATATCTAAAAGTAAAATTAGTTGTTCCAAACTTTAGAATTACTTATGTTCATTTTCCTTTAATATTAATTTCATTTATCATTGGATATTTTACAAGAACTGTGGGTTTTATTTGGTTAGCAATTTTAGTAGTTGCCAGTGAATTTGCAATTGTTCTATCTAGATTTATATTTGAGTATGAACAGGCTTTTCAAGGAGATTTAGTTCGTTTTTGGTATTCTGCACTTTATCTTTTTGCTAGCGCATATGCCTTAATGCACGAAGGCCATGTAAGAGTTGATGTTTTATACACAGGTTTTAGTGAAAGAAAAAAAGCTTGGACAAATTCTATGGGATCATTGGTATTAGGAATTCCTCTTTGCCTTATTGTTATATTTTTGGGAATGGGAGGTAAGGCAAGCATCATTAATGGCCCAGTTATTTCTTTTGAAATTACTCAGCAGGGATCTAATGGACTTTATTTACTTTATTTAATGGCAGTATATTTAGCTGTATTTGCCGTATCAATGCTAATCCAATTTACAAGTTATTTTATGAGCAGCAGTCATAAGCTTTTAAAAAATTAAATTATGGAACATTTATTTTTAACAATACTTGTATTAATAATGATAGCAGCATTAGCTTCTGGTTTTCCAGTTGCATTTGCACTACCGGGTTCAGCAATTATTTCAATAGGTCTTGCTGCTATTTTTGGATATCTTTTTGAAGGAAATGTAAGCGCATATTTTGCAACTGATGGACCTATAGAATGGTTAACAGCAGGTATTACTAATTTCCGGAGCAACTATTGGGATGTAGAAACCGATACTTTAATTGCAATACCTCTGTTCATTTTTATGGGTATAATGTTGCAAAAATCTAAAATTGCAGAAGATCTTTTGGTAACGATGGGACAGTTATTTGGTCCTATTCCAGGTGGATTAGGTATTTCAGTAATTTTTGTTGGTGCATTACTTGCGGCAACGACTGGTATAGTTGGAGCAACTGTAATTGCAATGGGTTTAATCTCACTACCAACAATGTTAAATAATAAATATGATAGAAGTCTTGCAAGTGGAATTGTCTGTTCTTCAGGAACATTAGGTCAAATAATACCTCCATCAATTGTTTTAATTATTATAGCAGACCAATTAGCAAGCGCTGCGGATGTTGCAAATACAATTAGACAAACAGATTATAAATTAATCACTGGAGAGTTTAATATGCCTGGTGAATTAAGAGTAGGATCAACAAGTGCTGGAGATATGTTTCTTGGAGCATTACTACCAGGCCTAGTATTAGTTGGGCTGTATATGGTTTATGTTTTTATATATGCAAGATTAAATCCAAAAGCGGCTCCACCAGTTTCTTTTAAAGGTGAACTAGATATTAAATTTTGGACAAAAGTTGTTATGGTAATAATTCCTCCACTCGCATTAATTTTTGCAGTTCTTGGATCTATATTAATGGGTATAGCAACTGTAAACCAAGCCGGTTCTATTGGAGCTATAGGAGCAACTTTGATGGCAGGTTATCGTCTTCACCAAGGAAAAAAGGATGCTTTTTATCCATTAATAATAACTATCATATCTATAATTCCTATTTTTATAATTTCAAATAATTATAATTTAAACGTTAAAGCTTTAGAAACTAGAAACTTCACTGCAATTCTAATAACTGCTTTTTTTACCATTACTTTCTTAATTGGACTTTCCTGGAGTTTTTGGAGAGCTTATAAGGTTGAAAATGTTTTAAAAGAAGTTGTTACAGAAACCTGTGTAACTACTTCGATGGTATTTATAATTCTTCTAGGAGCAGCAATGTTAACCTCAGGTTTTAGAGCTTTTGGAGGAGAAGAATTAGTAAGAGAATTTTTACTAGATTTACCAGGGGGATTTTGGATACAGTTTATTGTCGTTATGACAGTAATATTTTTGTTAGGATTTTTCTTAGATTTTATAGAAATTGCTGTTGTTGTTGTTCCTATTGTTGCACCAATATTGTTAGCTGAAACTGGCGCTAACGTTAGCGCTATTTGGTTAGGTGTAATGATCGGTGTAAATTTACAAACTTCTTTCTTAACACCTCCATTTGGTTTTGCTTTGTTTTATTTAAAAGGTGTTGCTCCTAAGTACGTTACAACTTTAAATATTTGGAAAGGTGTTGTTCCATTTATAATTTTGCAATTAATAGGACTTGGAATTGTAGGTTTTTATCCAAGTTTAGTAAACTATTTACCGGCAAGAACATACTTAACATCTGATGTAGCTCCTCCACCAATGAATCCTAAGCTACAACATTGTTTGCAAGAATATAAGTTTGAGATTTATAATAATAATGAACAAAATATTAGAGCTGCAATCTTAGAGTTTCAAAAATCAGTACCTACCAATCTTCCCAACGATAAAATTGATATTTTTGAGGAACATTTTGATAATGCATTAGGAACTTTTGCTTTAGTTAAAAAACTTCAAAAAACTGAAAAAGAATATAATTTATTTGTTCAAGATTATAGAGATCTTCATTTTAGCGTAAGAAAAAAAGAGAAAAAAATTAGAAAATTAAGTAACAGAATAGAAAAATTAGAATCTGAAATTAGAAATTTAGACAAAGATAATGTAGCTGATAAAAATAAAATTGAGTTGAAGATTGAAGATTATAAATTAGAAATTGATGAATTAACTAAACAAATTCCCGAAAACTGGATATCTAAAAATAAAGAATTTGAAATTATCAATAAAGCAAAAAATACGCAGACAAAAAGATATAGAAAAAATGTTGATGAAGCATATGACAATTTAGATCAAATTGCTTTATTTATAATTGATCATGACAAGTTAAGTGAACTTGCCCCAGTTATTAGTGATTTAAAGAAAAATATAGGTAATGAAGATTATGACAATTCACTTACAAAAATTGATAATCTTTTTGAAAAACTAGGTGAAATTTCTGGAACTGAGGAATTTGCAAATAGACTAGATGATTTATATTCTTCAATTGATAGTGAGGAAATAGATGCTAATAAGATTGCCGATGCAAGCTCGGAAGTATTTATGTTGTTCGATCAAGAGTTAAAATGGAGAAAAGATGCTGTAGTAAATTTAATGCCAGCAATTGAAAAATATAATTTAGTAATAAAACATAATATAGGTTTAAGACTTCAGTCTCGTTTAACCAAGGATCAAGCCAAACTTGTTGCAAAATGTAATTCTGTACATCGAGATATATCTTTAAACTTTTAATATAAATTGATGGAAAAAAATATTTTACCGATCAAAAGAGCGGTTTTAATTTTTTTTGTATTTGCTTGTGGATATTTTATATCTGCACTTTTAAGAGCGATTACTGCAACCTTATCACCTTTTCTAACTTCAGAATTTAATTTAACAGCCGGTGATTTAGGATTATTAGCTGGAGGTTATTTTTTAGGATTTGCATCTATGCAAATACCTCTTGGATTTTTACTTGATAAACATGGTCCAAAAAAAATTGTTTCTTCTTTTTTATTAATTGCAATAATTGGCACAGTAGCATTTGCTTTAGCTCAAAACTTTGCTGGCTTACTTTTATCAAGAATTTTAATTGGAGTTGGAGTTAGCGCATGTTTGATGGGACCTCTAACTGGATATAGAATTTGGTTTGCAGATGAATACCAGCAAAGAGCGAATGCTTGGATGTTAATGGTGCTCTCAATGGGTTTTGTTTTTTCCACTTTGCCCGTTCAAATTTTATTGCCAACAATTGGTTGGAGGTGGATTTTTGGTGGAATAGCTTTATTAATATTTATTGTTATAGCTTTGACAATTTTTTTTATTCCTTCATGGGATAATAAAATTAATAACAATCATAAAAAAAATTCAGGATCTTTGACAGATGTCTGGAAAAATAAATTTTTTAGAAGCACAATCCCGCTTGGTCTTTTTAATTATGGTGGAATGGTTGCAATTCAAACTTTATGGGCCGGACCCTGGATGGTAAGAGTTGCTGGATATTCTCCATTAGAGAGTGCAACAGGGCTTTTTTGGATAAATACTACAATGTTATTTGCTTTTTTTGCATTTGGTTACATTTTACCTAAAATTACAAAAATTGGTATTAAGTCAATGCGATTAATGAAGATTGGTTTACCAATTAGTTACTTATCTTTGCTTGCTATTATTATTTTAGGTGAAAATGCTGGTGCAATTCACTTTACAATTTATTTACTTACTTCAATAGTTTTGACACTTACCCAGCCAGCTGTGGCATTATCTTTTCCAACTAGTCTAGCAGGAAAATCACTTACATCATTTAATCTACTAATTTTTGTTGGTACATTTATAATGCAGTGGGGAATAGGCTTGATTATTGATTTATCCCAATATTTTGGAAAATCAGAAATTCAAAGTTTTAAAATATCATTGTTTGTATATTTTTTAATTTGTATCGTTTGTTATTTATATTTCATTTATAATAGTAAAGATTTAAATGAAAATAAATAAAATGATTATAGGATATATTTTTTTATCTTTAATTTTAATTTATTTTATAATCTTAGGTGCAATTTATTTTACTCAAAGATCGTTAATGTATCATCCTAGTGAAAATAATTATTTAGATGAAAATAAATTAAATCATAAAATTGAAAAAATAAAAATCCCATCAGATTATGAGCTCACTTCTTGGTATTTTAAAAAAAATGAAGGTTTCAAAACATTATTATTTTTTCATGGAAATGCAGGCAGTTTAGAAAATAGAATTTATAAGTTAAATGATTTGTCTAAATTAAATTTAAATTACCTTATAGTTGCATATAGAGGATTTAGCGGAAATAAAGGACACCCAACAGAAGAAGGATTATACAAAGATGCAAGAGCAGCAAAATATTGGTTAAATTTAAATAATATAAGTGACCAAAATATTATTCTTTATGGAGAGTCATTAGGTACTGCAGTTGCTATAGATCTTGCAAAAGATCATAAATTTGCAGGTATTATTTTAGAGTCACCTTTTACATCGATGATAAAACTATCAAGGAAATATTATCCCTGGGTACCAACTAGATTATTATTAAAAGATAAATATGAGACAGATAAAAAAATAAAGAAAGTTTTTTCTCCATTGCTAGTTTTACATGGAAGAAAAGATAATATAGTACCATTCGAAATGGGACAAGAATTATTTAAAAAAGCAAATAATCCAAAATATAATTACTTTATAGATAACGATGACCACATGATGGACTTTAATGAAGAGTTAATTAATTCAATCAACAGTTTTATATTGAGCTTAAAGTAGACACAATTCCAACAAATCATTTCCATTAATAAAATTTAAAATTTTATATGAGATATTTAATTTTTTTTTTATTTTTCATTTTTAATATTGCTTTATCAGATTCAATAAACACTGAAGATGAATATTTTTTTATAGGAAAAATGGAATCTTATAATAAAGATTTTACTTTGTATTTTAAAACTAGAGATAAAGCTATTTTATCAAGAGGTGAGAATTATAATTATATAACTGATTATCCCCAGGACTTATATATATATAATCATAAGTTAAAAACTGATGAACCATTAATTACATATGAATGGTTTCCTTCATACGTAAAAAAATTATCCCAAAATTATGACTATCCTGTTTTCCCAGAAGATTTCGCATACTATTTAATGGAAGATAATAACACTTTAATCTTAGTAAGCGCTAATAAGAATTTTTTTGAAAATTTAAAATTTGATATCGCGCTTAAGAAAATTAGTAAAATTAAGGAAAAAGGAAAAATAAGTTTTATTATTTCTTCTTATGCAAAAAACTGTGGTTTTAAAGATACTTCAAGTACGCTTAACTGTAAAATTTATAAACCATTAATATCAACTAACTTAATCAATTAGGTCTCACAAAAGCATTTGCAAAATTTTCAGCGTCAAATATTTCTAAATCGTCTACTTTTTCTCCCAAGCCAAGAGCAACAATAGGAATATTAAATTTCTTAGCTGTTGCAATAAGTATGCCACCTTTTGCTGTGCCATCTAGTTTAGTCATTACTAATCCAGTTAAAGGTATAATTTTATTAAATTCTTCAACTTGATTAATTACATTTTGTCCAGATGTAGCATCTAAGACAAGCAATACTTCATGTGGAGCAGTATCATCAAATTTTTTAATTACTTTTGCTATTTTTTTATATTCCTCCATTAGATTTTTTTTATTCTGAAGCCTACCCGCGGTATCAATAATTACTTGATTATAATTATTTTTTTTTGCTTCATCTAAAGATTTAAAAGCAACTGACGCAGGATCTGACCCAGGATCAGATTTAACTATTTCTACTTTTACTTTATTAGCCCATTGTTCTAGTTGATCGATAGCCGCAGCTCTAAAGGTATCACAAGCAGAAAATAACACTTTATGACCTCCTTCTTTAAATTTTTTTCCTACTTTTCCGACAGAAGTTGTTTTACCTACACCGTTAACACCGGAAACTAAAATTATATTTAATCGATTTTTAAAACTAAAAAAATCTTTTCTTTCCAAGGATTTCATTAAAAGTAAAATATAGTTTCTTAATAACTGATTTACTTCATCCAAAACTTCTTTATTGGGGTCAATTTTTTGTTTTGATAAAATTTCTTTAATATCATTTGCTGCCTCTACACCAACATCTGAAGAAATTAAAAAATCCTCGATTTTATCTAAAGTTTTATCATCTATCTCTTTTTTAATAATAATTTCTCTTAATCCGGATGCTAAATTTGAAGCACTTTTTTGAAATCCAAATTTAAATTTTTCAAATATACCCATTATAAATTTACTTTTATTTCTTCTATATTTGAAACTGGTCCCTTCATAAAAATTGAATTATTATTATCTATCCGGATTGACAATATTCCAGTAGAGAATTTAATATCAACATTATTAGATACTTTCTTAGTAATAAAGCCTGCATATGCTGTTGCACAAGCTGCTGTTCCACAAGCTTTAGTCAATCCTGCTCCTCTTTCCCAAACTTTAACATCAATTAAATTTTTATTTTTAATTGTCGCTATAGTCACATTACATTTTTCTGGAAAATACTCATGTTGCTCAATTTCTGGTCCTATATTTTCTATTTTGAAGTTTTCATTATTTTCAACAAAGAAAACTATATGGGGGTTACCTACATTAATTGCTATACCTCCAATGAATTTTTTTCCATTGGTATCATTTATGGTTATCTTTAAATCCTCAGTGTTCATATTTTTAATTAAAGGAATTTTAGTCCACTCCATAGAGGGTGCTCCTATGTTAGTTTCAACTATATTTTCATTTATGATTTGTGAATACAAAATACCAGAGGATGTTTGTAAAATTATTTCTTTTCCCCCATATTCTTTTGATAAAAGTTTGGCGACACATCTTGTACCATTTCCACATGCACCAGAAATACTTCCATCAGAATTATAGAATATAAGTTTATCTTTTTTGTCCTCACTCTTATTAATATAGATTAATTGATCACAACCTATAAAATCCCTACTGCAAATTTTTACAATATTTTCTTTGCTCAAATTTATAGTACTTATCCTTTGATCAATGATTACAAAATCATTTCCTAAACCATCCATTTTAAATGCTTTAAATTCCATATATTTTAATATTTATATTATTTGTTGACATTTTGAACCTCTATTATAGTTTATCGCAATTTCCGCAAATACAGCATTTTGCGGTGTCTTTGGCAACAAAGAGATCGACACCAGTCTGCGAGGGTTCGCCCACTGGTGCGATTACTGCTGTGTAAAAATATGTTTGAAAATTTAACTAATAAATTTGAAGAAATTTTTTCTTCTCTAAAAAAAGCTCCTTCTTTAAATGAAGTGCAAGTAGATGAAGGATTAAGAGGTATAAGACAAGCTTTATTAGAAGCTGATGTATCTCTAGATGTAGCTAAAGAATTCGTAGAAAAAGTTAAACCCAAAGCTCTTGGTCAAGAAATCGTCAGATCAACATCCCCTGGTCAAATGGTTGTCAAAATTGTTTATGATGAGTTGGTCAATCTACTGGGAGAAAAAAATATTGAAATAAATTTAAATGCAGTACCACCAGTCACAGTTATGATGGTTGGACTTCAAGGCTCTGGAAAAACTACATCCACAGCTAAAGTTGCTAGTTATTTAGAAAAAAATAAGAAAAAAAAAGTAATGATGGTTAGTTTAGATATATATAGACCAGCGGCCCAAGAACAATTAAGACTTTTAGGTGAACAAAATAATATAAATACTCTTCCAATAATTGAAGGACAGCTACCAGCTGATATTTGCCAAAGAGCAATTAATGCAGCAAAACTTAACGGAAGTGATGTAATTTTATTTGATACTGCAGGCAGGACACAAATTGATTTACAAATGATGAGTGAGATAAAGCAGATCGAAGGCATAATTAACCCAGCAGAAGTAATGTTGGTTGCAGACTCATTAACAGGACAAGTTGCAGCAAATGTAGCAAAAGAATTTAAAAATACTGTTAATTTAACTGGAATTATTTTAACCAGATCTGATGGTGATGGCAGAGGTGGTGCAGCATTAAGCATGAAATATGTTGCGGAAGTACCAATCAAATTCTTAGGAGTCGGAGAAAAAATAGAAAATCTTGAAGCATTTCACCCAGATAGGATAGCAAATAGAATTTTAGGAATGGGAGATATTGTTTCTCTTGTTGAGAAAGCTTCAGAAGATCTTGACCAAGAAAATATTAAAAAGACTGAAGAAAATTTAAGTAAAGGACAATTTACTCTTGAAGATTATTTATCTCAACTAAAGCAAATGAAAAAAATGGGAGGAATAGATGGTATTATGTCTTTTTTACCAGGGGTATCAAAAATTAAATCTCAAATGGATCAAGCAGGAGTTGATGAAAAAATTATTTCTAAAAATGAAGCGGTAATTTTATCTATGACAAAGAAAGAAAGAGCAAATCCAAAAATTATTGATGGCTCTAGAAAAAAAAGAATTGCTAATGGCTCAGGAACTGACATAGCCACTATCAATAAATTGTTAAAACAATTTAAAATGATGTCTGAAATGATGAAAAAGATGTCTAAAGGAAACACTAAAGGAATGGCAGATAAAGGAATACCGCCAGAACTTTTTAATCAATTAAAATAAAAAGGAGAACATATGTTAAAACTTAGGTTATCAAGAGGAGGAACAAAAAAAAGACCTGTATATAAAATCGTTGTAGCAGAGAGTAAATTTGCGAGAGATGGAAGATTTATTGAAAAATTAGGTTTTTTTAACCCTTTATTACCAAAAGAAAAAAAAGAAAGAATAGGTTTGGAGAGTGAAAGAATAAAATATTGGCTTAGTCAGGGAGCTCAACCAACAACTAGAGTTGCTAGAATATTAGGAGAAAATAATTTTATTTCAATGCCAGCTGCAGGTAATAATCCTAAAAAAGCTATTCCAAAAAAAGAGAGAAAAAAAGAAGAAGCTTCTAAAGAAGGTGTAGCAGAAGCTAAACCAGCAGCAGAAGCTAAAAAGGAAGAAGCTAAACCAGCAGCAGAAGCTAAAAAATAATAACAAAAATGTTTCAAGTCAAAATATTCACAATATATCCAGAACTTTTTCCAGGACCTTTTAATAAAGGTATTTATGGAAAAGCAATTGAGAAAAAAATTTGGGATATGAATATTATTAATATTAGAGATTATGCAGAAGATAAGCATAAAACAGTCGATGATACTCCCTATGGAGGTGGATCTGGGATGGTAATGAGAGCAGATGCAATTGCCAATTCGTTAGATAAAAATTTGGAATTAAATGAAAAAGTATATTATTTAAGTCCAAGAGGGAAATTGCTTAATCAAGATATTGTAAGAAAAATATCAAATGAAAAATGTTTGAATATTTTATGTGGTCATTTTGAAGGAGTAGATCAAAGAGTTCTTGATAAAAGAAATATTGAAGAGATAAGCATAGGAGACTATATCATTTCTGGTGGTGAAAATGCTTCCTATATAATTTTAGATAGTGTTTTGAGATTATTGCCTGGAGTTTTAGGAAACAAAGATTCTATTGTTGATGAAAGTTTTGAAAACGGACTTTTGGAATATCCTCAATATACAAAACCTCAAATTTGGCAGAAAAATAAGGTTCCAGAGGTCTTATTATCAGGAGATCATGCTAAAATTAAAGACTGGCGTTTATCTCAATCTGAGGCTATAACACGCGACCGAAGACCAGATTTGTGGCAGAAACATAACAAAAAAAATTAAAGAAATGAAAAATATAGAAGAAATCAATAATTCAAAAGTAAAAGAAATAATAGTCCAGAAAAAACATCCCGAATTTTTTCCAGGAGATATAATTAAGATTGGAGTTAAAATAACCGAAGGAAAAAGAGATAGAATTCAATACTTTGAGGGAGTTTGTATTGCTAAAAAAAATAGGGATATAAATTCTTCTTTTACAGTAAGAAAAATTTCTTTTGGAGAAGGAGTGGAAAGAACTTTTGCGCTCTATAGTCCAGCTGTAAACACAATAAAAGTAATTAGATCTGGCCAAGTAAAAAGAGCAAAACTATATTATTTAAGAGATAGAACGGGTAAATCTGCCAGAATTTCAGAAAAAATAAAAAAGAAAATTGGAATTGATTTAGAAACAAAAATTCAAGAAGTTCCAGAACAAAATGTAACAGCAACAGAAAATGAGAATAATAAAGCAGAAGTTAAACCAGCAGCAAAAGCTACAAAAGAAGAGGCTAAACCAAAAGTAGAAACTCCAAAAACAGATGCTAAACCACAAAACAAAATTGAGCCAAAGAAAGAAGATCCTAAAAAAAGAGAAGAAAAGAAATAATTTTTTTCTAAATGTCTAAGACCCTTTACGATAAAATTTGGAATGAGCATCTTGTTCACCAACAAGAAGATGGAACCTCTTTACTATTTGTTGACAGACACTTGATACATGAAGTTACTAGTCCACAGGCCTTTGAGGGATTGAGGAATTCAAAAAGAAAAGTAAGACAACCAAGTCTTACTTTAGCTGTTGCAGATCATAATGTTCCCACAACTGATAGATCAAAAGGAATTTCGGATGAAGAGTCAAAAATACAAGTTGATACACTAGACGATAACTGTAAAGAATTTGGTATTCAAGTTTTTGGGATGAATGATAAAAGACAAGGTATAGTCCATATTATTGGACCAGAACAAGGTTTTACTCAACCGGGAACTATAATTGTATGTGGAGACAGCCATACAGCAACACATGGTGCGTTTGGAGCATTGGCATTTGGTATTGGAACATCAGAAGTAGAACATGTGTTAGCCACTCAAACTTTGGTTCAAAAAAAATCTAAAAATTTTAGAATTAATGTTAATGGAAATTTGCCTATTGGGGTGACCTCCAAAGATGTAATTTTACAAATTATTGGAAAAATAGGAACAGCAGGTGGAACTGGTTACGTGATTGAGTATGCTGGTAACTTAATATCTTCCTTAAGTGTAGAAAATAGAATGACCATATGTAATATGACCATTGAAGGAGGAGCAAGAGCTGGATTAATTGAACCTGATCAAAAAGTTTTTAATTATTTAAAAGATAAACCGATGTCACCTAAAAAAGAAAATTGGGAAAAAGCATTAGAATATTGGAATACTTTAAAATCAGATAAGGATGCACAATTTGATAAAGAAGTTAACTTTGAAGGAAAAGATATTAAACCCATGGTAACTTGGGGTACATCACCACAAGATGTATTAACTATAGATCAAAATGTTCCAAGCCCAGAAAAGGAAACAGATCCAGATAAGAAAAACTCAATTGAAAGATCATTAAAATATATGGGTTTAAATCCAAATACAAAGATAAAAGATATAAAGATAGATAAAGTTTTTATAGGAAGTTGCACAAATGGAAGAATTGAAGATTTAAGAGAAGCAGCAAAAATTTTAAAGGATAAAAAAATAGCAAACCATGTTAATGCAATGGTGGTTCCTGGTTCAGGCTTAGTGAAACAACAGGCAGAACAAGAAGGATTAGATAAAATTTTCATAAATTCAGGTTTTGAATGGAGAGAACCTGGTTGTTCAATGTGTTTAGCAATGAATGCTGATAAGTTAAAACCAGGTGAGAGATGCGCATCTACTTCGAATAGAAATTTTGAGGGCAGACAAGGTAGAGGCGGAAGAACACATTTAGTAAGCCCAGGAATGGCTGCTGCAGCTGCAATTTCTGGAAATTTAGATGACGTTAGAAAGTATCAAAACTAATGCAAAAATTTAATAAATTAAAGAGTATCCCTGCATATTTACCAATAGTAAATATTGATACGGATATGTTAATTCCAAAGCAATTTCTTAAAACAATAAAAAGAACTGGTCTTGGTAAAAATTTATTTTTTGAGATGAGATATGATGATAAGGAGAATATTATAAAAGATTTCATTTTAAATCAGGAACCATTTAATAAATCCAAAATTTTAATAGCAGGTAAAAATTTTGGGTGTGGTTCTTCAAGAGAGCATGCACCGTGGGCACTATTAGATTTTGGGATTACATGTGTGATTAGTTCAAGTTATGCAGATATTTTTTATAATAATTGTTTTAAAAATGGAATCTTACCGATTGTTTTAGATGAAGAAAAAATAAAAACAATTTCTGAGTATTCTAATAGAAAAGAAGAAATTGAAGTTAATTTAGAGAGTCAAAAAATCATTTTTGGAAACAATGAAATTAAATTTGAAATAGATTCATTTAAAAAGAAATGTTTGTTGGAAGGTTTAGACGATATTGCATTATCTTTAGAAAAAACAGATAAAATAATATCTTTTGAAAATAATTTAAAAAATTTAAAGCCATGGATATTTAATGATTAAAATAAAAAAAAGAAAATTTTTACTATTACCAGGAGATGGTATTGGACCTGAAGTTGTGGACGAGGTAAAAAAAATTATTTACTGGTTCAATAAAAATAAATCATTAGATTTTGAAATAGAAGAAGGTCTTGCAGGTGGCGTTTCATACGACAAACATGGAACACCAATAACTGATGAGGTTTTTTATAAAGCATTGGAATGTGAGGCTGTAATTTTAGGTGCAGTTGGTGGTCCAAAGTGGGACAATGTTGAATTTTCAAAAAAACCAGAAAGAGCTTTACTAAAATTAAGAAAAGAACTTAAGTTATTTGCAAATTTAAGGCCCGCTATATGTTTTAAACAATTAGTTGAAGCTTCTACTTTAAAGCCAGAAGTTGTTTCTGGATTAGATCTTATGATAGTGAGAGAACTTACAGGAGGAATTTATTTTGGAGAGCCAAGAGGTATTAAGCCAATAGATAATGGCGAAAGAAAAGGAATTAATACACATACCTACACATCAAGCGAAATACAAAGAGTTGCTAGAGTAGCTTTTGATCTAGCAAAAAAAAGACAAAATAAAGTCACCTCATGTGAAAAATCAAATGTTATGGAAGCAGGATTACTTTGGAAAGAAGAAGTTCAAGATCTTCACGATAAAGAATTTAAAGATGTTGAGCTTAGCCACATGCTTGCAGATAATTGTGCAATGCAACTTTTAAGAAATCCAAAACAATTTGATGTAATTGTTACAGATAATTTATTTGGTGATATGCTTTCTGACCAAGCATCTATGTTGACTGGTTCTTTAGGTCTTCTTCCCTCCGCATCTTTAGGTGCAAAAAATAAAGAAGGACAGATGAGAGCTATGTATGAGCCAATCCATGGATCTGCTCCAGATATAGCCGGCAAAGGAATCGCAAATCCTATAGCAACGATATTAAGTTTTGCTATGGCTTTAAAGTATTCCCTTAATTTAGATAAAGAAGCAAATGCCCTAGAAAAAGCTGTTCAAGACGTTCTAGACGAAGGTTTAAGAACAAGAGATATTATTTCTAAAGGCAAAAAAGAAATATCCACATCTCAAATGGGTGATGCGATAATTTCAAAATTGCAATAATTATTCATTTATTTTAAAGTTTTAAAATGCCAAATTATAATGCACCAGTTGAAGATATGATGTTTCTTTTCGATAAGTTAAGAAATAATAAAAATTATAATGAACTTGATAAATATAAAGAAGTAAACTCTGAATTAGTAAAAAATATTTTAGATGAAGCTGCAAAAATAAATGAAAATATAATTCTACCCTTGGCTAAAATTGGAGATGAAAATCCAACCATTCTTGAAAATGGTATAGTCAGAACCCCACCTGGATACAAAGAAGCTTACACTAAATTTATAGAAGATGGATGGACTTCCTTATCATGTGATCCTAAATATGGTGGCCAAGGAATGCCAAAGACGGTGAGTGCATTCTTTGATGAAATGTTATCCTCTGCAAGTTTATCATTTAAATTGTATAGCGAGCTAAGCATAGGAGCATATAATTGTATTAATCATCATGCTACTGAAGAAATTAAAAAAAAATATTTACCAAAAATTGTAGAAGGTAAATGGAGTGGAACTATGTGTTTAACGGAGCCAGTTTGTGGAACAGATTTAGGTTTGCTAAAAACAAAAGCCGAAGCACAATCTGATGGAAGTTATAAATTAAATGGGCAAAAAATATTTATTACATCGGGTGATCACGATTTAACCGAGAATATTATCCACCTTGTTATAGCAAGAGCTACAGACTCACCTAAAGGAACAAAAGGCATTAGTTTGTTCTTAGTTCCAAAGTTTAAAGTAAATGACGATGGAACTTTAGGATCAAGAAATGGAATTTCTACAGGATCAATAGAGAGCAAAATGGGCATCAAAGGTTCAGCGACATGTGTGCTAAATTTTGATGATGCAGTTGGTTATATGATTGGTCCAAAAAATAAAGGATTAAACTCAATGTTTACTATGATGAATTTAGAAAGAATCGTAGTTGGCATTCAAGGATTAGGAATATCAGAAATTGCCTATCAAAATTCTTTAAGTTATGCGAAAGAAAGAAAGCAAGGAAAAACAAATAACAGTAAATCAGTTAACGGTGCAGATTATATAATCGAACATGCCGACATTAGAAAATCGTTGCTTAACATGAAATCTATAATTGAAGGAGAGAGAGCATTATGTTTCTGGTTATCACAACAAACTGAAGTTAGTTTATATCATAATAATGAAAAGATAAGAAAAGAAGCTTCAGATTTTGTTTCATTAATGACTCCAGTAGTTAAAACTATGTTTACAGATCTAGGTATGGAAATTACAAGTGACGCAATGCAAGTTTATGGTGGTTATGGGTATACTAAAGATCAGGGTATAGAACAGCTGTATAGAGATAATAGGATTACCCCAATTTATGAAGGAACTAACTCTATTCAAGCTGCAGATTTAGTATTTAGAAAATTAATTAATAAAAATGGCGATATAATAGATAAATATTTGAATGTGATAAAACATGACTGCAATATTGATGACGAAAAAATTAAACCTTTTATTAATGATTTAAATGTTCATATTGAAATTTTAAATAATTTTACATCTTGGATTAAAGAAAAAGTAGAAAACTCAAAAGATGATGCAAGTGCTGCCTGCAATGATTATTTGAAAGCATTGGGGTTTGTTTCTATAGCCTATGCATGGATAAAAGTATTAGAAGTAAGCTTTAAAGATTATAATAATAATAAAAATTTTTACGAAGATAAAATTCAAACTGCAAAATTTTATTTTAAAAGAGTGTTGCCAAGGGCAGAAAATCATTTTAAAACTGCTACGACTGGAAGCGAATATATAATGAATTTTAAATTTAAATAGCATGAACAATTACGAACACAACCTTAATAAGAATGACGCGAATTTTGTTCCATTAACACCATTAAGTTTTTTGGAAAGAGCAAAAGACATTTACCCTAACTACGAAGCTTTAGTTTATGAAAGTAGAAGTTATACTTGGACTGAAATATATAAAAGATGTACAAAATTTGCCAGCGCTTTAGAAAAAATTGGTATTGGTGAAGGAGATACAGTATCTGTAATAGCATTTAATACTCCTGAAATTTTTGAGGCCCATTACTCTGTTCCAATGACAGGAGCGGTTTTAAACACAATTAATAGTAGATTAGATG
>CACLIZ010000004.1 GCA_902607115.1 uncultured Pelagibacteraceae bacterium
GTGAAAATAAACTAATTGGAGGAGAGTGTGCGACGCCAGGCATCATTAGCTTAATTGCATGTTTCAATAATATTAAGTTAAAAGAAAAATTAAGTTTAGATAAAAATTCTCAAGTTTTATTGTTGGGTTGTGAAGGAAAATTTATACCAAAAATTATTAAATGAATAACTAAGTAAATGAAAAGATTAATCACGAAAGATAAAGAAATAAAAGATATTTATAAGTTATTTAAACCTGAACTTACTCCTAAGAGAATGTTGGAAATGGGTGTATTTGGAGGTTCTTATTTTGGTTTAAATATAAAAGAATTTCCAAATTTATGGTTTAAAAACGTAAAAATTTGTAAAAGTTTTGACGTAAAGTTAAATAGATTTAATATTAAAGCTGGATTATCTCGAGAACATTGGATCGAAAAAGGTTGGATATTCAAAGAAGATCCTTTGGGATGGTTTCAATGGTATTGCAGATATACAATGGGAAGACGAATTCATCATATTGATATAATCCAAATTAAAAGATGGAGAAATTTTAGAAGACATGTTACGGCAATAGAAAAAAATTGTGAAAAAGGTAATTTAGATTGCAGAAAAAGACAAAGACAAGCTATTTTACAATGGGCGTATGATCCTTATCGATAAACTTTTAATTCTCACCAATAAAATGATGGATAACAATTCTTTTAGTTGGAGCTAATCTATGCTCGAATAAGTATATGCCTTGCCATGTTCCAAGTAATATTTTTCCATCCTTTATACTTAATGATATTTGATTATTTGTAAGGACAGATTTTATATGTGCAGGCATATCATCTTTTCCTTCGGTTGTGTGCTTATATAATTTTTCGTCCATTGGTACTAGTTTATCAAAATAATTTATTAGATCGGTTTGAACATCAGGATCGGCATTTTCTTGAACAATTAAAGATGCGCTTGTGTGTTGAATGCTTAAATTAACAATCCCATTAGAAAATTTATTATCTTTAACCCATTTTGCAGTCTTATCGGTAAAATTGTACAATCTTTGACCTTGGGTTTTTATTTCAAGACTAAAAAATTTTTGAATCATTTAATTTTAGTTTTAAAATCTATTCCATACTCTGACCTAGGTCCTTTTCTAAGTCCAAAAGGACCTGGGAAAAAAAAAGTGATAGGCTTTGTTCCTGGTTTCAAATCAACTCTATGAAATGTGTTAGCAGATCTAAAACCTATATACCCTGGAAACCTCCAGTGTTTACCATCTTTCAAAGTTTCGTAATAACCTCCTCTAATTATGATAGTCATAAATGGACATAAATGGTTATGAACACCTTTTCCATGATCATCATCTAACATTTCATGAATAAGGATATTAAAAGGAAACCATTTAGGTCTATTTCTAAACAATATGTAATATCTATTCATCCATGGTTTGGCTTCTTGGAATTTTGGGTGAGATGGACCTCTATCCAAAACAGTTTTTTTTCTTCCTAGTTTTTCCAGCAATTTAAGGAACATTATTCAACTTTAATTATTGCATCATTTCTTAAGATATACATTTGCTTATCAAGAATATAAGGTCTTGATATTTTGTCACCATCTATTTTAATAATGTCTTTAGTTTTACCATCTTCAATACTTACTTTTAATAATCTTCCATTAGTTAAACTTGCATAAATATAATTTTTAGCTGCAATAAATCCTGTTGGGTAAATATTTTTATTTTTTACTGTATCTAATATGCTTGTTGATCTTAGAATATTTCCATTTGTTTTATCTATAACAAAGAAATAACCCTCTTTCGAAATTGTTAATATAAGATTTCCAATAATAGATGGCTCTAAGTAAGAATTAATTGTTTGTTCCCATTTTATTAATCCATTTCTAGAGTCTATTGCAAAAAAATTATTTTGATTGTTTGATACAAATATAGTTTCGTCGTCATAAATCAATCTTGAACTTTTCAGTAAAAATGCACTTTCAAAAATATCTTCTTTAATTGTTTGTGATTGCCATATTAAACTTCCTGTATTCATATCTAAGGCATTTACGTCGCCAAATGTATCTATAAAGATGACTAGCCCTTTTTGAATGATTATAGATAGTTTACTTTGGGATTTTATAAATGATCTTTCTGTACCAAAGCTCCACAGCTCTTTTCCATTTTGAATCGAAATACACCTAATGACATTTTCAAAATCAATAACATAAAATTTATCATCAACAATTTTTATTTCTGAGTTAAATGAGGCTCTATTAAAATTTTTCCAAAGCAAATCTCCACTTGAAAAATCTAATGCATAAAGATTTGCGATACTATCAGCTGCAATTAAGATTTTATTATTTGCAGCAAAATATATAGATGGATTTTGTTTTATTTGTCTCTTATCATAATGGTTTTGTTTCCAAATTAATTTTGAGTCTTGATTAAATTTTAGTATCGCACCTTTTTCATCAAAAAATACTAATGAATTGTCATTTCCAATTAATAAGTCTGGATTAATAAAGTCAAAGTTTTTAATTTTTTTAAATTTAAATTTTGAAATTTTATCAAAATTACTTTCAAAATTTATATACCCAACATTATTCGTTAAATTATTAATAAATGGTTTTTTTGTATAATTACTTTTAATTTTTATTTTTAAATTTGGATTAAATTCTTTTTTTAAAACCTCTTCAGATTCAAAGATTTCCTCCAAATTATTTTTTTTTTTTTCTAAAATTTGAGTTTTTGTCCAAAAACCTGTTTTTGTATCTAAAGAACATTGATTTAAAAAAACAAATAAAAATAGCAGTAAAATATATTTATTCACTAAAAGTCTCTTTGTAATCTTTTTTGGGATTCTAGCCTAATTTGTTGATTTGAATTTTCTAATTCTAAAATTTTTTCAAAGAATTCTTTTGATTTTTTCATTTCGTTTTTTGAGAAAAAATATTCAGCTATTATGTATAAAACATGGGACCTCCATAAATTTTCGCTATTAATTAGAGGATTAAATATATTTAAAAGTTCTTCTTCATTTGCACTTCCTGAATTGTACAGACCTTTTTTAAAAATAATTAAATTTGCTGTTTCTTTTTCTAAATTTACATCATTGATTAAGATGTCAAAATATTGGTTAATTTCATCTTTATTAACCAATAAATTATTATCCAATAGAAAATATAAAGCTAAAGGTGAATACGTTGAGTCTTTTGCTTTAATGATACTTTTCATCTCTGAGACTGATAAATTTGGATTATTTTTATCATAATTTATTATGGCTAAATTATATTGATCAGATATTTTTACATTTTGATCTTTTTTATAATCTGCATAAAAAAAATATGCAAAAAGAGATAATAAAATTATTATTATAGAAGTTAATAAAGATTTTTTATTATTGAAAAAAAAACTTTTTAAATTAGCTTTTTTTTCTTCATTCGAAATTATTTGTGTATCTTCACTCATTTAAATCATATTTCTTAGTACATATTGCAATATTCCACCATGTTTATAATACTCTAACTCGTTCTTAGTGTCTATTCTTGACAATACTTTGATTTTTTTAATCTCAGCATTATTATATTTAATTTCTAATTCTACTTCTTCGGATGGTTTAATTCCATTTTCTAATTTTGTTAGTGAAAACAGTTCCGATCCATCTAAATTAAGCTTTTGTCTATTAACACTATTAATAAATTGTAGTGGCAAAATTCCCATGCCAATTAGGTTAGATCTATGTATTCTCTCAAAGCTTTCGGCTATAACGGCTTTAATTCCTAATAATTTCGTTCCTTTTGCAGCCCAGTCTCTTGAAGATCCAGTGCCATATTCTTTTCCACCAATCACTATAAGATCTATTCCTCTTTTTTTATATTCTACAACTGCGTCATACACTGGCATTACTTTATTTTCTGGATATAGTTTAGTAAATCCACCTTCAACTCCAGGAACAATCTCATTTTTTATTCTGATATTTGCAAACGTTCCTCTCATCATAACTTCATGATTTCCTCTTCTTGATCCGTAAGAATTATAATCTTTAGGTAAAATCTGGTGCTCCATAAAATATTGACCTGTTGGACTTTCTTTATTGATAGATCCTGCTGGGGAAATGTGATCTGTTGTTACTGTATCTCCTAAAATTAATAAAGGTCTTGCATTTTTAATTTCTTTAAATCCTTCGGGTTCATCTGGAAGATTTTCAAAGAATGGTGGTTTCTTAACATAGGTAGATCCTTCATCCCAATTATAAATACTGCTTTTTTCAGTTTTAATTTTTTGCCACTGGATTGGGCCTTTTGAAATATTGGAATATCTTTTTATAAACATTTCTGCATTTAATGAATTTCTCAGCGTTTCTTCTATCTCTTTGTTCGAGGGCCAAATATCTTTTAAATAAATTTCTTTACCATTTTTATCTTTACCTAATGATTGACTGTAGAAATCAAATTCCATGTGGCCTACCAAAGCATATGCAACAACTAGAGGAGGAGAAGCTAGATAATTAGCTTTTATATGCGGTGAAATACGACCTTCAAAATTTCTGTTACCAGATAAAACTGATACCGCGTAAATATTTTCTTTTTCTATTGCTTCAACAATATTTTCCGGTAGTGGGCCTGAATTTCCTATGCATGTTGTGCATCCATAACCTACAAGATTAAAGCCTAATTCATCTAAATATTTATTTAGACCAGATTTTTCTAAATAGTCAGTAACAACTTGAGATCCTGGGGCCAGTGAAGTTTTAACCCAAGGTTTAGTTTTTAATCCTAATTCAACAGCTTTTTTGGCAAGTAAACCTGCTCCAATTAGTACATTTGGGTTAGACGTATTTGTACAAGAAGTTATTGCTGCAATTAATATAGATCCATCTTCAATTTCAAATTCAGTTCCATTAATTCTTGATATACTATTTTTATTTTTTCCAGTTATAGTTTTAAATATTTTTTTAAATTCAGAAGATGCTTCATTTAATAAAACTTTATCTTGTGGTCTCTTTGGTCCAGAAATTGTTGGTAAGACTGTAGACATATCAAGTGAAATAGTGTCTGAAAATTCAATATCGTTACTTGCCCATAATCCTTGTTCTTTTGCATAATTTTCTACAATAGTAATTGTGGCATTATCTCTTCCTGAGTTTTTTAAATATTTTAAAGTTTCATTATCAATTGGAAAAAACCCACAAGTCGCTCCATATTCTGGCGCCATATTTGCGATAGTTGCTCTATCTGCAAGAGTTAAATTTTTTAATCCTTCTCCATAAAATTCAACAAACTTTCCAACAACTCCCTTATCTCTTAACATTTTTACTACTGTTAAAACCAAGTCTGTAGCTGTGCTACCTTCTGGCATTTTTTTTGTAAATTCAAAACCAATAACTTCTGGAATTAACATTGAAATCGGTTGCCCCAGCATTCCTGCTTCAGCTTCTATTCCTCCAACTCCCCATCCAAGAACTGATAGTCCATTAACCATTGTAGTATGACTGTCTGTTCCTACTAAAGTATCCGGAAATAAATAGTTGTCTTTTTCATATTTTTCTGACCAAACTACCTTGGATAAATACTCTAAATTAACCTGATGACAAATGCCTGTCCCTGGCGGAACAATTCTAAAATTATTAAAAGCTTGCTGACCCCACTTTAAAAAAGAGTATCTTTCCCCATTTCTTTTAAATTCTATATCAACATTTTTTTCAAATGAATCTTGCTTTGCAAATTTATCTACTTGAACTGAATGGTCTATAACTAGATCAACTTTAGAAAGAGGATTTATATTATTTGGATCTTTGTTTTTTTCTTTAACAGCTTCTCTCATTGCAGCTAAGTCTGCTACCGCCGGTATTCCCGTATAATCTTGTAGCAAAACTCTTGCTGGCCTATATGCTATCTCAGTCTTTGATTTTTTCTCTTTAAGCCAATTTTTAATTGCATCAATTTGATCTTTTGTAACAGATAAACCGTCTTCATATCTAAGTAAATTTTCTAAAAGAACCTTTAATGATTTAGGTAATTTTGAAATATTCGTTAGTCCATTTTTTTCAGCTTCTTTTAGTGAATAGTACTTATAGGTATTATTATTTATGTTTATAGATTTTAATGTTTTAAATGAATTTTTAATACCAGGTTTCATATATGTACATTATATATTTTATTTAGACTAAATTATGAAT
This sequence comes from uncultured Pelagibacteraceae bacterium, assembly GCA_902607115.1. GTDB lineage: Bacteria > Pseudomonadota > Alphaproteobacteria > Pelagibacterales > Pelagibacteraceae > Pelagibacter. The sequence goes on from CACLIZ010000004.1 coordinate 6,137, forward strand.
AAATTTATAAATAGAATGTTGCTATACAGCCTATTAAAAGAAATGACATAACATAATTAAATCGTTTTATAAATTTCTCATTTGTCGCGAATCTTCTTAAAAATTTACCTATTAATGACCAAAAAAAAATGCTGAAACATGCAAATATAAAAGCTACAGCTAAAGCCCATAATGAATGGTTAACAAAATTTTGTCCACTATCTACGTAAGTAGACACTATTATAATTGATACTATAACTGCCTTAGGATTTAAAAATTGAAAGAAAAAAGTCTCTACGAACTTAACTGGATTTTCTTTGGCATCATTAGAATTGGTTGTAGAAAATGAAATTTTATAAGCAAGATAGATTAAAAAAATTGATCCTCCATACTTTAATATTTCTTGTATAAAAGGATACATTTTAAATATATTTATTAATCCAAAATTTACTACTGCTACCAAAGTGGTAAATCCAAAAATTACACCGCACATATGTGGAATTGTTTTTATTATTCCAAAATTGAATGCAGAGTATGAAGCTACAATGTTATTTGGTCCAGGTGAGCAGCTAGTGACTAACATAAATAATGACATTGATAATAGTTCTGGATGCATTTATTTTTATGCTATTGGTAGCCCGTTCTCTGCTTTTTGAGATGGATGAACTAAAGTGACTCTGCCTTCTGAGTCAATGGCACCAAGAATTAGTATTTGCGAAATTACTCCAGCAATATTTTTTTCTGGAAAGTTACAAACTGCAATAACTTGTTTTCCTTTCAAATTTTCTTCATTATAGTAATGGGTAATTTGGGCTGAAGATTTTTTAATGCCTATTTCTTTTCCAAAGTCAACCTCAACAACAAGAGATGGTTTCTTAGCTTTTTCGTTTTTTTTAACACTCAAAATAGTTCCTAATCTTATATCTACTTTGTCAAAAATGTCGTAGGTTATTTGTTCTTTCATAATAATAATATATAATTAAGTTTATGAGTATAGAAAGCAATTTATATAAAAAATCAATCAAGATTTTAACTGACTTGATAGGTTTTAAAACCATATCAGGAAATGATAATGGCCCATTGATTGACTATTGTGATGCTATTTTAAAAGAAAATGGAGTTTCAACATTTCGAGTTTTCGACAATAATAAAGAAAGAGTAAATCTTTTTGGCACTATAAAAGCAAAAAAAACTAGCGATAAAAAACCTATAATTTTATCAGGTCATACGGATGTTGTTCCTGTTTCAAAAGGATGGTCAACAGATCCATTTGTTGCAACTATTAAAGGAGATAAGCTCTATGGTAGAGGTTCATGTGATATGAAAGGATTTATTGCATGTGTGCTTGCCTGTGTTCCTTCTTTTTCTTCAACGAGTTTAGATAGAGATATTCATTTTTCTTTTACGTTTGACGAGGAAACAGCATGTATAGGTGCGCCACTATTAATCAAAGAATTAAAAAAAAAAAATATTCAAGATGGAATTTGTATAATTGGAGAGCCAACAAAAATGAAAATTATAGATGCACATAAGGGTATGAATGAATACACAGTTCACTTTGAAGGTTTGGCTGGACATAGTTCTCAACCACATAAAGGTGTAAATGCAATTGAGTATGCCACAAGATACATAAATAAACTTTTAGAATTAAGGCAACAACTAATTAAAAGAGGACCTAAGGATTGTATTTTTGATCCACCTCATTCAACTCTATCTATTGGTGGAATGTCAGGAGGGATAGCTCATAATGTAATTGCAGATAAATGTAAAGTTGAATGGGAAACTAGACCTGTAGTAAAAGAAGATGCAATTTTCGTTACACAAGAAATTGATAAGTTTGTAAATGAAAATCTATTACCAGAAATGAAAAAAGTTTTTACTAATTCTAATATTAGAAAAGAAGTTATTGGTGAAGTTATTGGTTTTAATAGAATAAATAATTCTGAGGCTTGTGAGTTTGTTTCAAGTATAACTGGAGATAATTCTAGAGAGGTAGTTTCGTTTGGAACTGAAGCTGGTCTTTTTCAAGAATTAGGAATTAGTACTGTAGTTTGTGGCCCAGGATCAATTGAACAAGCACATAAAATAGATGAATTTATTGAACTTAATGAAATCAAAAAATGTATATCGTTTCTTGATGGAGTAAAAGATAAATCGATAATCTAAAAAAAAATCCTGCCACGTATTAAACGTGACAGGATATTATATTAACCTATAAAAAAGTTATTTACTTGCCTCTATTAGATATAGCTAAATGAATCACAGCGCCTAATGCAGCTCCAATCATCCAAGCATATCCTCCGCCACCACCAAGGTTAGCAAAGAAATCATCTAAACCAAATACTAAAATATTTGGCCAAACTGTTCCAACAGCAATGTATCCTGATAGCACCCAAGCTAACATTCCCTTACCATTGAATCCATCGTTGTAGTGATATTTTCCACTTTTGCTATCTGAGAAAAGATCATCTACATCAATTTTTTGCTTCTTAATGATGTAATAGTCAGTAATCATTATACCAAACACTGGAGCTAATATTGCTCCTAACGTGTTTACAAATGGGAAAAGTCCCATCTTAGTAATCGTTGATACCCACAAACCACCAATTATAAAACCAAATACCGCAGTAATTAATCCACCCATTCTGAAATTAATTTTGCTTGGCATTAAATTAGCTAAGTCATATGCAGGTGGTACAAAGTTTGCTACCATGTTTATACCAACAGTCGCCGCAAAAAATGCAAATGCAGCAATGATTGTAAGTAGTAAATTGTCTACTTTTGCAACCATATCAGTTGGTGAAGCAATATACTCACCAAATATAGCAATTGTTCCGCCAGTAATCATTAAAGTAATGAATGAGAAGAAAACAACGTTACCTACAAGGCCCCATAAATTTCCTTTCTTCATTTCATCTTCGTTTTTAACAAATCTTGCGAAGTCACCAAAGTTAATTACAACAGCCGCAAAGTATCCTACCATAATTGAAAATACTGCTAGGAAAGCACCAAATGATCCTAATCCTTCAAAACCACCTGATCTTTCTCCACCAGAAAATATATTTCCAACCTCTGATAGTAAGCCTCCACCAGCTTTTGCCCATATTGCGATCATTAAAACAATCATCACAACATAAACTGCTGGACCAGCAAAGTTTAAAAACCTTCTGACTAAATCTATTCCTTGCCAGAACAAATAAACTTGGAAAACTGACACAAATATAAATGAAATCCACATTACTCCTGACATTCCAAGAAGCATTGGTTCACCTTCTATTCCAGTTAAACCTGTTATTAATAGTGCAACTGCAGTTGAAGCTGCGAAAGTTTGTGCGCCGTACCAAAACATTGCAACAATTCCCCGAGCCATTGCTGGGAAGTTTGCTCCAAATACACCCATACTGACCCTTGCAAATACAGGGTATGGAATACCATGTTTCACACTTGGTTTTCCTGAAAGGTTTACGAGCCACATTATAAAAAAGCCTGCAAGAACTAACGCAAGCATAACAGCCCAACCATTTAAGCCTGAGGCTAAAAATAGTGAAGCAGCTAAAGTATATCCAAATAAACTTTGAACATCGTTAGCCCAAACGTTAAAGATTTCGAACCATCCCCATTTTTTATCGCTACTCGGAGTTGGGGCTAAATCTTTATTGTATAATTTAGAAGATCTTGACATTCTCCCTCCTTTTGTTTGATAAAACACTATTTAGTTGAAAACTAAAGTAAAGTACTTATTTTCTACTTAATAAAAATGTTGATATACAGTGTAAATAAAACCCAAATTGCACACTAAGGTAATTATTTTAATTTAACTCCATCCACCAACTGTTTTTACTTCTAAAAATTCTATTAAACCTTCTGTTCCTGCTTCTCTGCCAATACCAGAATGTTTATATCCACCAAATGGAGAGCCTACAGCTATACCTACGCCATTAACATCTACCATTCCTGATCTAAGTTTTCTTGCAACTCTTTTGACTTTCTCTTTATCTTGAGTTTGAATATAATTCGTTAATCCATATGGAGTATCATTGGCTATTGAGATAGCCTCATCTTCATTTTCAAAAGGAATTATAGATAAAACAGGACCAAAAATTTCAGTTCTAGCAATCTCCATTTGATTATTAACATCCGCAAAAACAGTTGGTTTAACATAATAACCTTTTTCTAAACCTTTTGGTTTTCCAATTCCTCCTGCAACTAGTTTTGCACCCTCATCTATTCCTTTTTGAATTAAAGTTTGAATTTTATTAAATTGTATTTCAGATACTACTGGACCAATATGGTCACCATCTTTTTCTGGAGAATCTACCTTTGTGTTGTTTGCTAATTCTTTTACTTTTTCTACAGTTTCATTATAAATTGACTTTTCTACTAACATTCTTGTTGGTGCATTGCACGATTGCCCCGAATTTCTAAAGCATCTTAGAACTCCTCTTGCTATTGCCTCTGAATCGGCATCTTTAAAAATTATATTTGCTCCTTTTCCTCCTAATTCTAAACTTATTCTTTTAAAATCTTTTGCAGCATTTTGAGAAATCAATGCACCCGCTCTAGTAGATCCTGTAAATGATATCATGTTTACATCAGGATGACTCGTTAAAGCATCTCCTGTTAAAGCTCCATCTCCATTTACTAGATTAAAAACTCCTGCTGGGAATTTTACTTCATCAATCATTTCTGCAAGCAACATTGATGACAAAGGCGCAATTTCAGATGGCTTCAAAATCACAGTACATGCAGAAGCTAAAGCAGGTATCACTTTTAAATTAACTTGATTGATTGGCCAATTCCATGGTGTAATAAGTGCACATACTCCTTTTGGTTCATACAATAATTTTTGGTTATTTTTTTCCTCACCTAAATCTTTTTCAAATTTAAAATCTTTTAATATATTCTTAAAAGATTTGATGTGACTTGCTCCTGTTGCGGCCTGCATTTCAGTTGAGAATTTCATGGGCGCACCCATCTCTTTAGAGATAAGTTTTGCCATTTCTGCCCATCGTTTTTTGTAAACTGCGTATAATTTTTCTAATAATTCTAATCTTTCTTCTTTTTTTGAGAAAGCCCAAGTTTCAAAAGCTTTTTTTGCAGCACTAACTGCTTTATCCACATCTTTTTTTCCTCCAAGTGATATTTCCGCACAAGGCTCTTCATTTGAAGGATCAATAACTTTAAAGCTTCTTGATTCAATCGGGGAAACCCATTTTCCATTTATATAAAAGTTTTTTTTATCTAACATATTTTAAACCTATATTAATTTTTTTTGTTAGCAAATAAATTTGTTAATTCATAAATTATTGTTGCCGCAGCTAATGATGTCAATTCTGCATGATCATAGGCTGGTGCAACTTCTACAACATCTGCGGATATTAGATTCATGCCTGAAAGTCCTCTTAAAACATTTACAATTTCTCTTGTAGTCATTCCTGCAATTTCAGGGGTGCCTGTTCCTGGTGCATGAGCAGGGTCTAATACATCTATATCAATTGAAAGATATAAAGGGTTATCACCTACTCTTTTTCTAATTCTTTTAACTATTTTATCAATTCCTTCTGTTTGAAATTCGTCACAATGGATTATTTTAAAACCAAAGCTTGCATCATTTTTTAAATCGTCTTTGCTATAAAGGGGTCCTCTTATACCAACGTGCATTGAAGCATCATCTAAAAACAAATTTTCCTCTCTTGCTCTTCTAAAAGGAGTGCCATGAGTATACGGAGCACCAAAATAAGTATCCCAAGTATCTAAGTGTGCATCAAAATGAACTAATGCTACTGGCCCATTATTTATTTTGTTTATTGATCTAAGTAATGGAAAAGCAATTGTATGATCTCCACCCATGCTAATAATGCCACCAACTTTTTCTAACAATTCTGTTGCCCCTTTTTCAATTTGTTTAATTGCTTCATTAATATTAAATGGATTGCACGCAATATCTCCAGCATCTGCAACTTGCTGTACTTTGAAAGGTTCGGCATCATAATTGGGATGATAGTTAGTTCTTAAATGTCTTGATGCTTGTCTAATGCTTTGAGGTCCAAATCTCGCCCCAGGTCTATAACTTGTTCCTGCGTCAAAAGGAATGCCAACTATAGCTACATCACAACTTTCAACATCTCTTAGTTCTGGAAGTCTAGCAAACGTATTTGGTCCAGCATATCTTGGAACTTTAGTTCCAATAACAGGTTGTATAGGGTTTTTATTTCTACGTTTTTTCATTTATATATTTGTTTATGAAATTTTTAAAAATTATCCTATCAATTATTATATTTTTTTCACCTGCTAATGCTAACACAATATTCTACCTAATTAAAATACCAAACTTAGAAATACATAACAGTAAATCAGTAAATGGTCTTAAATATTTAAAAGCGATCAAGCCATTTGATGTAGGGATAAAAGATAATAATGTTTCATGCTTTAATTCTAGTGAAGAAGATATTGAAAAAACAATACCCTTAATTGAACAAAATTTAAATAAATATAGCTCTGTTTTTTTAAATAAAATTAATCTTAAATATATTGTTCTATGTGAAAATCTTTCAGTATCTCAGATTAGTGCTGCTGGAGTTCCAAACTCAAGAACCAAGACTTTAGTAATTGATATTAAATTTGATGAAGAACATTTTGAGAGAGTATTGCATCATGAAATATTTCATATGATAAATGATAGTCACAAAAAAAAATTTTTGCATGAAGAGTGGAAAAAATTTAATAATTCAAAATTCAAATATGCTGAATGTTCAACTTGCACGGATAAACTAGGATTATCATTATTAAAAGAACATAAAGGTTTTGTTACAGAATACGCTATGTCCACTCCTTCTGAAGATATGGCAGAAGTATTTTCTTTTATTATAACTAATACAGAAAAAATAGAAGATAAAGCTCTAGTTGACCCAATACTAAATAAAAAAATACTTTTTATAAAAAAAAATATTTTAAAAATTGACGAAAATTTTAATTTTAATTAAATGGTAAAAAAGTTAAAACAAACAATATCTGAAAAAATTTTATTAGTATTTGTTATTACTATAACAAGTGTTTTTTTTATTTCTTTTATTACAATGAAAAATAAATGTTTATTTGTAAAAAGTTATGATCCAAAAAAAATAAATTTTGAAACTCCAGAAAATATTGCAGTAATGAATGTTTACTGTGGAAACGTTATAATTGAGCTCTATCCCAATATTTCGCCAAAATCTGTAGAAAGATTTAAAATGTTAATTAAATCTGGTGAATATAATAATGTTGCCTTTCATAGAGTTATAAAAAATGTACTTGTTCAAGCTGGTGACATAGAATTTGGTAGAAAAAATAATTTAAATTATGCTTATATAGGAACTGGCAAATCAGGATATGGAACTATTAAATCTGAGTTGGAAAATAAATTTGATTTTAAAGTAGGTACAGTTGCTTTGGCTAGAACAGATAAGAAAAATACTGAAGATAGCCAATTTTTTATATTACTTCAGGACGCTCCATTATTCGAAGGAGAATATACGCCTGTTGGAAAAGTAATTTATGGTTTGGAGGCTCTAAAAAAAATTAAATATAGTGAAAAAACTGAATATGTTTTAAGACCTGATTTCATTAATTATATTGAAATGTTAATTAACTAGCAGTTTGCCTGTTGCCAGAGTATGCTTTATTCTCTCTTGTGTTTTTTTTGTTTCAATAAGTCTCATAAACGACTCCAGTTCTAATTTATATAAATCATCCTCTGTTAAAGTTTTATCTATATTTGTATTTCCTCCGCTTAAAACATTAGCTAATTCTTTGCCAACTTCCATACCATGATCTAAAATAACTTTTTCATTATACAACTTTTCCAAAATTTTTATCATTTTTTCTTTAATAGGTTTTCCAGATAAATTAAATTTACATTCCTTTGGGGGAACAAAATCTTTGTTTTCTTCTATTAGTTTTCTTGAAACTTCAAATAAACTATTTCTATTCATTACTTTTTTGTCTTCCGGTCTTAAAAACTTAAGCGGTACAGCTTCAACAGTTGAGGTTGCTGTTTTTGCATATCCAATAATATTAAATACTTTTAGAGGTGCGTAGTCTGGATCTTTTTTAGCTTCTGGTGTTTGAGTCCATCTCCACAACACTTCTTTGCATCCTCCACCTGCTGGTACTAGGCCTACTCCTGTTTCAACTAATCCCATAACTATATTTGTGTGGGATACAACAAAATTTGATTGTATAGCCACCTCTTCACCTCCTCCTAAAACTAGACCTGATGGAGCAGATATCACTGGATGATCTGAATATTTTAAATGTTTACAAGTTTCTTGAAAATATTTAATAAATTTTTCAATTGATTTAAAATCACCTTTGTCAGCAAAATCCATTGTGTATGTTAAGTTTACACCCGCAGAAAATTGCATACTTTCATTAATAATAATTAAGGGTTTGTCTGTTGCATTTTTCAATGCGTCCATAGAATCATAATTTAAAGCACAAGCTTTTGTTGTAAATTCAACAATATTAAAATCTTTAAATCTATAAATGTCAGCAGATTTATTTTTATCAACTTTTATAGCTTTTGGTTTTATTTTTCCTAGTGTTTCAATATCTGTGTACTTTTGTCTTTCTCCATAAAAATTTTCATCTTTCGTTTTTGATAAATTTTCCAAGAATTTATTGTTTTCATAAGAGTCGATACGATTAAAGAAATTTTTAACACCTATTGCTTTTAACATTTCAAAGGGTCCCATAGCCCAATTAAAACCAAGCCTCATCGCTTCATCTATATCGTTAAATTTGTCTGTAATGCCTGGAACTAAGGAAGATGCATATTTTATGATTTTTGAAATTACTGACCATGCATATTCACCATATTTATCTTGTTTATTAATTAATAAGTTTAAATTTACAGTATCAATGCCAAGATCAATTTTCTTTGTTGCAGAATACTCGCCAGATTCAAGGTTAATCGCCTCTAAAATTTTTTGATTGTTTTCTTTATTCATTCTATAAAATCCACCCTTTCCTTTTCTTCCAGTGTAACCTGTATCAATTAGTTTTGTTATTAAGGGTATTTCTTTTGCGACTACTTGGAATGGATCATTTTTTGGAAGTTCTTTTATGAAACTTTTTAAAACATCGGCCATCAAATCTATTCCTATAAGATCATATAGACCAAATACTCCAGTTTTAGGAATGCCCATTGGTCTTCCAAAAACAGAATCTGCTTCTTCGATAGATAGTTTCATCTTAAAAGCTTCTGTCATCGCTACTTGCATAGCATAAACACCTATTCTGTTTCCTAAAAATCCAGGAGTATCATTGCAAACTATTGCACCTTTGCCTAGCTCTAGTTCACAGAATTTTTTTAGAGAATTTATCTTACCTAGATCATTATTTTCATTTTTTACAATTTCTAGTAATCCCATGTATCTTACGGGGTTAAAAAAATGCGTTATACAGAAATCTTTTTTTTCAGCATCTGTTAATTTTTCGGATAAAATTTTTATAGGTATTGATGATGTATTTGAAGAAACAATTGCGCCTGATTTTCTAAATTTAAAAATTTTTTCATAAATATTATGTTTAATATCTATTCTTTCAACAACGGCTTCAACTACCCAATCCGCATCTTTTATTACATCAAAATCATCATTAATATTTCCAACCCTAATATTGTCTATTTTTGATTTATCAATTAACAGTGGTGGTTTAGATTTTTGAATTCTTTCTTTTGCTTTTTGACTAATTTCTGTAGTCAAATCTAGCAAAGTTACTGGAACATTGGCGTTACATAAGTGGGCTGCAATACCACTTCCCATTGTTCCTGATCCTATTACAACAACTTTTTTAATTTCCATAAATTTTAAAACTTGAGCGATAGATTATCTGTTAATACCTCTTATACGCTCAGATCTTCTTCTTAAAAGTTCTGCTGTAACAAGTATTAATGTTGAAAGGACAATTAGACAAGTAGCGACAGCAAGTATTGTTGGACTTAACTGTTCTCTTAAACCCGTCCACATTTGAATAGGTATTGTTGTGTTATCTAAGCCAGCTAAAAATAGAACAACCACTACCTCATCAAAAGATGTAACAAATGCAAATAACGCCCCAGAAATAACTCCTGGTAAAATTAATGGTAAAGTTATTTTCATGAATGTATTCACTGGATCGCTGCCAAGGCTGGCTGCTGCTCTGGTGACGCTATGATCAAAACCTGACAGTGTAGCAGTAACAGTTATTACCACAAATGGAGTTCCTAGTATTATATGGGCAATAATAATTCCTAAATGTGTAGCGGCAAGTCCAACTTTTGCTATGAAAAAGAAAATTGCAACTCCTGAGATAATCAGTGGAACAATCATTGGTGAAATCAAAGTTGCCATTACTAAGCCTTTGAATGGCATATGTCTGCTGCTTAATCCTAGTGCAGCTACTGTGCCTAGTATTACAGCTCCTATTGTTGCAAATATTGCAATTATAAAACTGTTTTTTGCGGCAAGTCCCCAGGGATTTTTTGTGCCATAAACCATGTCATGATACCATCTTAAAGAAAATGCATCAGGATCAAGTCTTTTCATTCCTTCTGAAAAAACTAAGAACTCTTCAGCATTAAATGAAAGTGGAAAAATTACAAACAATGGCGCTATTAAAAAGAAAAATACAAAACCACAAATTGTTAAATACGAATAGTGCCAAATTCTATAACGAGTTTCTGTATATTTTGGTAATGCCATATCTATCCTAATTTAATATTATCAATTCCAACAAGCTTGTTATAAATCCAGTAAACGACTAAGACTCCTGTTAACAACATTAGTCCCATAGCTGAAGCAAAGCTCCAGTCTAGAGTTTCTTTCATATGGTAAGCTATTTGGTTACTAATCAATGTTCCTGATGCTCCACCAACTAATGCTGGGGTAATATAATATCCAATTGCAAGTATAAAGACTAATAAACAGCCTGCTCCAATACCAGGTATTGTTAATGGAAAGTAAACTTTCCAAAAAGCAACGAATGGTGTTCCTCCTAAAGACTTTCCTGCTCTCATTAAACTAGGAGATATTGTTTTCATAACGCTGTACAAAGGTAATACCATAAAAGGTAAAAGAATTTGCGTCATTGCAATATAGGTGCCGGTTTTATTATACATCATCTCTGGTCTATTATCGTCAGCTACCAATCCTATCATAACGAAAAAATCGTTTACAATTCCTTGTTGCTGTAACAAAATCATCCAACTTGCGGTTCTCACGAGTAAAGAGGTCCAGAATGGCAAAAGTACACATATCATTAATAAATTGCTATATTTCATTGGAAGAGTCGCAAGCAAATGTGCAATTGGATAACCCATTAAAAAACAAAGAATTGTAACAACAACAGCTATTTCTAAAGTTCTCAACCAAAGTATTCTATGTATCCTTCTATCCTCTTCAACTTGAACAACTTTTCCATCTTCATCAAAAAACATATCCATACCTTTTAGATATTTTCCCATAGTATATGGAGGTGCTGTCCTTTTTATTGCTTGCCAATATTTTACATCTCTAAATCTTTTATGAATTGCCATTATTTGTTCTTTAGCATTACCATCCTCAAATTTTTCCATTTTCCTCCATAATTTTTTGAGGATTGTATTAAATCCGTTCTTCTCTTTATTTAATCTTTGGCCTAGCTTTCCATGTTCTTTCTTTTCAGCTAAAGCTCTATAATCAGATAAAAAAGCAGCAAAAACTTCTTCTGGTGGAAGTTCTTTTCCATCCCATGTTTCCATTGCTTTGAATGTTTTGGGTAACATATTTGTAACCATTCTGTCATCTATGCTTCTTGTAAACATTTCACCTATAGGAAAAATATAAGTAATAATTATAAAAAGTAATAAGGGGGCTACCAGAAGAAAAGCTTTAATTTTATTTTTTTTCTCAGCTTTTTTTAGACTTACCTCTAAAGGAATGCCGTCTGTTGTTAAAATTTTTTGTGTTTCACTGCTCATAAATAAAAAGGGCGGTTATTAATAACCGCCCTAAATATAATATATAATTCTAGTCTTTAAAACTTAAAATTATAGACCAGCTTTCATAGCTTCCCATTTTTCACCAAGCTCAGTGCCGTTATCAGCCCAAAAGAATGGATCTACTAGGAAGTAATTTTTTGTGTTTTTTGGCGCAGTAGGCATATGTGGTACCATGTTTGTCTTACCATCTTTATACCAAGGCTCTCCTGCTTCCATGACAGCTATAGATGATTTTCTCCAAGGAGCGTATGCAATATACTTAGCGCTTCCAGCTAACATTTCTGTGTTAGTCATCATAGCAAGAGCTTTTTTAGCATCAGCTTCGTTTGGTCCACCTTTAACTAGTGCAAAATATTCATAGTCAAGACCTTGAGCGTCCCATACTTGAACTATTGGAGCACCTTCACCAATTGTAGCGTTGAAAAATCTTCCATTCCAACCAGTTGCCATAACAACTTCACCACTCATTAATAATTCTGGTGGTTGAGCACCTGCTGACCAAAATACACATCCGCCATTTGGATCAGTACAAAGTTTTTTGATGGTATCTAATGCTTTTTGAACACCTTTTTCAGTTTCCAATTTTTTATAGATATTTGCTCCACCTTTTCCAGGTTTTGTTCCAGTAGCTGCTAAAGCGATCTCTAAGTTAGTTAGTGCGCTTTTATAGATAGCTCTTTTTCCAGGAAATTTTTTAGTGTTAAAGAAATCTTTTATAGTTTTTGGAGTACCTTTAACATTGTCACTGTTATAAGCATAGTTCCAAGAATATAAAATGTTTCCTACAGCACATTTAGAAGGCATTGAAGTAAAGAAGTCTTCACTTGCAGGTGTACCATCTGGAGCTGCTGGAAAGTCTTTGTCGAAATCAAATTCAACAAATATACCTTCGTCACATCCATTTATTGTATCGAATGCAAATACGTCAATTATATCCCATACAATAGCACCAGCTTCTTTTTGTGCTTTAATTTCTGATAATCCGCCTGAGTAGTCTACCCAATCAATAGATATACCTAAAGCTTTTGCAGTAGGATCACCATATCCAAGCTTTTGAGATTCTGTATAAGCTCCACCCCATGATGCAACAACTACTGCAAATGCTGATGAAGTTAAAGAAAGAGCAAAAGTCAAGGTAAGTAATAATTTACTTAATTTTCTCATTTATCCTCCGTTTAAACGTTTTTTATAAAAAAAGGATTACAACAAGGATAAAAAATGGAGTCAACAGCTCATTTATTAATAATCTTGGTTAATTTTGCTTATAAAATAGGGTTTTTAAAGATAAGTTTATTTTGGGTCTAAAGCTCTTGCATCTTTACTGTCCCAACCTACTGAGATTTCGTTTCCGACTTTTATATCCATTCTAGCTGAACTATTTGGAACTTTAAGTATAAATTCTTTATTTCCTAACAAATTTAATCTAACTCTAGTGTGGTCACCATGATAAATTACTTCTTCTATTTTTCCTTTATGTTTATTTTCCATTTTATTTTCTGGATTTATAATTGCTCTTTCTGGTCTTAAAGAAACAATGGTTTTTTCACCTTTAGAATTTACTCTAATTGGGTTTGAGATTATTTCTGTTCCTGATTCTAATTTAACTTTACATTTGCCGTTTGAAACATCAGTAACTTGACCATTAAATGTATTATTTTCACCTATAAACTCTGCAACGAAAGAATTAACAGGTTCTTCATACAATTTATCAGGACTAGATAGTTGTTGGACTTTGCCATCATTAAATACTGCTATTCGATTAGACATAGTAAGAGCTTCTCCTTGATCGTGTGTTACATACACAACTGTTACTCCTATGCTTTCGTGAATGTGTTTAATTTCATATTGCATGCTTTCTCTTAAATTTTTATCCAAAGCTCCAAGTGGTTCATCCATTAATACAACCGATGGATCAAAAACTAGCGCCCTAGCAACAGCCACTCTTTGTTGTTGTCCCCCTGAAAGCTGACCTGGCATTCTGGATTCATAGCCCGCTAAAGAGACCATTGATAATGCTTTATCAACTTTCTTATCAGTTTCATCTTTTGGAGTTTTTCTAACCCTTAAAGGAAATGCTAAATTTTCATAGACTGTCATATGAGGGAATAAAGCATAATTCTGAAACACCATCCCAATACCTCTTTTGTGTGGAGGAATATTTGAAATAGGATTCCCATCTAAATAAATTTCTCCATTTGTTGGAGTTTCAAATCCTGCTAACATCATAAGGCAAGTGGTTTTTCCTGAACCAGATGGTCCAAGCATTGTAACAAATTCACCTTCCTCTATATCTAGGTTTAAATCTTTTACGACAAGAACTTTTCCATCGTAACTTTTATCAACTTTTGCAAATTTAACGAATTCTTTGTTATTAGACATTGAAGGGATTTAAAACATTTGTGAAGATAATATTCAATAGTTAATTTTAGCTTTTTATATGCAGTTCTTTTGAAAGATTACAAAATAACTCTGATCCAGCATCAGTAACTCTTATTGACTCTGACGCTTCTACTCCCCAATCGCCAAATTGCATTACAGCAATCATATGAAAACAAACATTTTTTTCTAATACTGTTTTGTCACCTTTAAGAATATTTAATGTGTGTTCACCCCAGTCAGGTGGATATCCAATTCCAATTGAGTAACCAGTTCTAGACTTTTTTTCTATTCCATATTTATCTAATACTTTCCAAAATGCTTGCGCAACTTCATCTGCGGTATTCCCAGGTTTTGTAACATCAATTCCAGCATGTAAGGCTTCAATGGTTTTTTTCATTGTATCTATTTTTTTTTGATCTGGCTTACCAAGAAGCACCGTTCTTGCCATTGGACAATGGTATCTTTTATAAACTCCAGAAACTTCAATTATAGTTGCCTCCCCTTCTACAAATTTAGCATCACTCCAAGTTAAATGAGACGCTGATGTGCCTTTTCCCGTTGGTAAAAGAGGAACTATTGATGAGTATTCTCCACCGAAATCTTTTGTTCCTCTAATTAAAGCACCAGTTATTTCTGAAACCGCATCATTTTGTCTAACGCCAGGTTTAATACATTCAAATGCTTTTTTCATACCTATTTCAGTTATGACGCTTGCTTTTTTCATTAAATCTATTTCTGCATCTGACTTAACTACTCTAACCCAATTAACTAATCTTTCGCTATCTATTAATTTAGCATCAGGTAAACCATCTAATAATTTTTTATAAGAGTATGCAGTAAAGTAATGGGTATCCATTTCTAAACCAATATTTAAACTTTCCCATTTTCTTTTTTTTATTAAATCTACAATTGCATCGTAAGGATGTGTTGGCCATGTGTGAATATATTTTTCATCATAAGCAATTATGTTTTCATTTTTTATATAACAATTTATATAAGCCGCACCTGCATCTTGTGCTCTTACAAATAACAATGGTTCATCAGCATCAACATGAACTATTGCACACTGAGCATAGTAAAAAGACCAAGCATCATACCCAGTAAGATAATTAATATTTGATGTATCTTGTGAAATCAAAAGATCGATGCCTTTATTCTGCATAGATTTTTTAACTTTATTTAATCTTTTTTTGTATTCTTCTTTTGTAAAAAGCATATTAGTTTGAAAATAATTTTCCAAATCCGTTTACAGATTTATTCATTCCAACTTTTTCCAAAGTTTCCCATATTAAAGCTTGGTTACTTGATAAAACAATTTTTCCTAGTTTCTTTTCTAGTCTATCAATTATTGATAAAGCAGGTAGAGCTGTACACGAAATAAACATAGCATCAGCACCATTTAAATTAATGCTTGATAGAACTTCATATAAATATTCTGGATCAACTTTTCCAATATCAATATCAGATGCAATATCAAAATAAGAATTAGAGGTTATTTCAAATCCTTCTTTTTTAAAAAATCCTACAACTTCATCATTTAATTTTTTAGGATATGGTGTGAATAAATATATTTTTTTTATATTCAATTTTTTTAATGCATTTACTGCTGCTGTGCTAGGTGTGGTTACGCTTGCATTAGGTTTTGCTTTTTTAATTTTTTCTTCAATAGAATTATATCCAGCTGCAATTGTTCCTGAAGTACATCCATAAGCAACGCAATCTATTTTTTCATCAGGAAGTATATCTTTTGTAACTTCAGTAATTTTTTCTGACATTTTGATAAGGTTTTCTGCTGTCAAAGGATTAAATGTTTCGATTCTATTTACGAAAAAATCAATTTTCTTATCTTTAATTACACTTATGAAATCCTTTTCAATCATATAATCGCTTGCAAGAGCAATTAGTCCTATTTTAGGATTTAAATCCTTTAAAAATTTCGGTGAAATTTTTTTTGTTTCCATATTTTTTAAATATACCCTAAAGTTATATTTTGTGTTATAAATAACTCAAGCGATACATAACTCGTCGTTTTAACTTCAAAAAGCTAAACGAAAGTGGGATCGGTCGTCTTTAAATTGATTTTTAAAGGAGGCTTTAATGAAATTTGGTTATTTTTGTAATACAACAAATTGGACACACAAACCCTACGATAAACTTCTAGACGAAACTAGGGAAATTACAGAATATTGTGATAAGAGTAAATGGAATTCAATTTGGTATACAGAGCACCACTTTAATCATGAAGGAATGGAATCTTTAACTAATCCATTAATGATGGGGGTTGATGCTGCAGCTAGAACAAAAAATATTAGAATAGGTCAAGCTTGCAACGTAATTACTTTTCATAATCCAATTAGAATGGCTGAAGATATTGCTCTTCTTGATCAATTATCAAAAGGTAGAGTTGAAGTTGGGATAGGAAGAGGAATCTATGGAAGAGAAGCAATAAATTTAAATAAAGAAGCAGATATGAAAGACCAAGCAAAAAATTTTAGATTGTTTGAAGAAACGCTAACAATTTTAAAAAAAGCTTGGAAAGAAAAATTTTTTAATCATAAAGGTGAGTTTTATACTTATCCTGCTCCTGATTATGTTTGGCAGCATGATATGAGTCCTCCAAATAAAGATTTAGTTAATCTTGAAACAAATGTTATGGAAAATATAAGTGTTCTTCCAAAACCATTTCAAAAACCTTATCCAGCAATTCATCAGGTCGTTGACGGAATTAGATCAATTGAATGGGCAGCTAAACAAGGTTTAAATATCATAATGTGGATACCAACAGTGAAAGCTTTAAAAATAAAATTTGAAGCTTTTAAAAATGCAAAATCGGAAGCTGAAAAAAGAAATGTACCATTAGGTGAGGGTATTTCATTAGTAAGAGATATGTTTGTAGCTGATACAATGGAAGAGGCAAAAGAAAAAGCTGGTGAACATATGGTAAATTATATGAGATGGGTTTGTCATTGGAGAGGGCTTGGAAACCACATGGATCCAGGTGAAGAATTACCTGTTACTAAAGGTAAATTAGATTTACTAAGTTATGATTTTTTACATAAGCGTAATATGCTTTTTGGAACTCCAGAATATGTCATTGATAAAATAAAGGAATTAAGGTCAGAACTTAACTTACAAAACTTACAAGTATGGTCTAATTTTCCTGGCATCAAACATGAAGATTGCATGAAGAGTATCAAAATGTTTACTGAAAAAGTAATGCCTCACTTCAAAGATGATTTAGATACTGAAGTTAAAAAAGTTTCGTGATCAAGTCAAAAAACTTGACTGGTGGCCAAGCTGCAATCAAATCTTTAAAAAAAGAAAAAGTTAAACATGTTTTTGGTTTAATTGGCTCCGCTACTATGGAAATGTTTGATGCACTTTACAATGAAAAAAATATAAAATTTATTGGTGTCCGAGATGAGAGAACTGGAACACATATGGCCGATGGATATGCAAGAGCATCTAATCAACCAGGTATAATACTTGCTGGACAAAATGGTCCTGGTGCAACAAATCTAGTTACCGGGCTTGCGCAGGCGAAAGCAGCTTTTTCTCCAGTTGTTTCAATTGCTGGTTCATATTCTACAAAAGATAAAATGGAAGATGCTTTTCAAGGTCTTGATCAACAATCTTTATTTAAACCAGTAACAAAAAAAACTTGGACTGTAAAAAATGCTAAAAAAATTCCAAAAACTTTTAGTGATGCTTTTAAATTAGCAATGTCTCCTAGGAGGGGACCTGTTTGTATTAATCTACCAAGAAATATATTGGCAGATAAAGGAAATTTTAAAATCAATCACAAAAATCAATCTTTTGATAATCAAAACTCAACTAAAGCAAAATTTAATTATATAAAAAAAGCTGTAAAGATTATCAGTAATTCAAACAAAACTGTTATTATTGCTGGTGGTGGAATTAAATATACATCAAGATATAAAAATGTAGTTAAATTGGCAGAATTGTTAAACGTCCCAATGGTAACTGCAGCTGGTCATGGAGATGCTATACCATTTAATCACAAACTAAATGCTGGACAAATGGGTCCAAGAGGTAATCCTGTTGCATCTAAACTAGTTAAAGAAGCAAGCGTTATAATTGCTCTTGGAACAAGACTTGGATTTAATTCAACTTTTTATTCTTACGAAAATATAAATAAAAGAGCAAAGATCATACAAGTTGAATTAGAAAAAAGAATGATAGGAAGATACTTTCCTGTAGCAGTAGGAATTTATGGGGACGCTGCCACAATAGCCGATCAATTATATAAAGAAATCAAGAAGCAAAATATTGCTCTTGATATAAAAAAATGGACCAATAACTATTTTAATGAAAGAAAAAATTTTTTGCTTAACAGAGATAAATTTAAACAGAAAAATTTTCCTATTCAGCCCAATAGCTTGTTTAAACAATTAAGACAAGTGCTTCCTAATAACTCTGCAATAACTTTAGATGCAGGTACACTTTGTTTGCAAGCGACAGATGCTCTTGAATATTATGACCCTCCATCTTTATTTACCCCTTTAGACTTTGGTTTGGTTGGTTTTTCTTTTGCATGTGGTTTAGGTGTAAAGATTGCAAAACCTAATAAAAAAGTAATTAGCCTAATGGGAGATGGAGGTTTTGGAATGACAATTTCAGAATTAAGTACGGCTGTTGAATATAAGATAAATACAATTACTATAGTCATGAATAATAAAAGTTGGGGAGCTGAAAAAGCTTATCAAAAAGATTTTTATGGAAAAAGATACCTGGGAGCTGATATTAGCAGTCCACCTTTTGATAAAGTTGCAGAGCTATATGGTGCTAAAGGTTTTAAGGTTAAAAAAGTTTCAGAAATAAACCAAGCAGTTAGAGAAGCTTTAAAAATAAATAAACCTGTTGTCATTGATGTTGATGTAGATCCAAAAGCACTATACAGTTTTAGAAGAGATAGTTTTAAACATAGATCAAAAAAATGAAATTAGAATTAAGAAAGTTTACAAAATTTGTTGATAAGACATTTATTGAAGGTGGAAAAGAAGCAAAAGAACCAGTCTTGCTAGTTTCTGTTGCAGCAGTTTTTAAAAATCCTTGGGATGGTCAAGGATTTGTTGAAGATCTTAAACCTGTAATTTTAGATTTAGCTCCAAAGCTTGGTGATATTTTAGTTCCAGAATTAATAAAAGAAATTGGTTCTCCAGATAAAATTCTAGCTTATGGTAAAGCAGGAATTGTCGGTTTAAATGGAGAGATCGAGCACGCATCTGCTTTTATTCATACGTTAAGATTTGGAAATAAATTTAGAGATGCAGTGGGTGGAACATCTTATTTAAGTTTTACAAATACAAGAGGGCCAGCTGGATCGAAAATTTCTATACCAATGATGCATAAAACAGACTCTGGTTTAAGACCATATTATCTAACACATGAATTTACTATTCATGATGCTCCATTTGATAATGAAATAGTAATTGCTATTGGTGGAGCTTCTAGTGGAAGAGCGCACGCAAGAACTGGTGATAGATATCAAGATATGAAAGAAATGGGCATTGAACCTAAATAAATAAATGATCAATGCTAAAGATTCAAAGAATACTTTTTATATTCTAAATAAAAAAGAAAATACTCCAATAGTTTTAATCCACGGTGTAGGACTTAATCATAAAATTTGGGAACCTCAGATTAATTCATTTAATAATACTGTCTTGGCATATGATATCTTGGGACATGGAAACACACCCTTAACAAAATCACAAATAAGTTTTGATGATTTTTCATTACAATTACTAAATCTAATTGATGAACTAAAGTTTGAAAAAATGCATTTAGTTGGTTTTTCGATTGGTTCATTAATAGCAAGGAATTTTGCCTCCAAATATAATAATAGATTAGAGTCTTTAACTTTGCTTTGCTCAGTTTTTCAAAGAAGTAATGAGCAGCAACAAATAGTAAATGATAGATTTGAATTATCAAAAAAAAGTAGATCTTTATCAAAACAAGCTCTTAAGAGATGGTTCACAGATGATTATATAAATAAAAATCCAAATATTTATGAAAAAATTTGTTCTATGCTTGAAGAAAATAATATGGAAAATTTCCTAAAAGTTTATGAACTTTTTGTTAAGCACCAAGATAATGAAATATTTGAAAATATAAAAACTAAAACATTAGTTGTGACTGGAGAAAATGATATTGGATCAACACCGGAAATGTCCCAAAATTTAAGTAAAAAAATCGCTAATTCTAAAGTTAAAATAATAAGCAATGGAAAACATCTATGTAGTATTGAGTGTGCAGATGATGTAAATAACGCTATTAAGGAACATATAAAAAATGACTAAACTGAAGCAATATAAAATGTTTATCGATGGAGAATGGGTAGACTCTGATACTAAAAAAACTTTTGAAACTTTAAATCCAGAAAATAATAAGCCGTGGGCTGTAGTTCCTGAAGCAAGTGCAAATGATGTTGATAGAGCAGTGAAAGCAGCGCAAAAGGCATTTGAAGGAGAATGGCCAAAGTTACTTCCACGAGAAAGAGGAAAATATTTAAGAGCAATAGCGGATAAACTTAGAAAGAATGCTGAGCTACTTGGAGAAATTGAAACTATTGATACTGGAAAATTGTTTAGAGAAACAAAAAAGCAAGCAAACTATATTGCAGAATATTATGACTATTACGCTGGTATGGCGGATAAAGTTGAGGGAACAGTTTTACCTATAGATAAACCAAATATTCAAGCAATAACAACAAGAGTGCCAATAGGTGTTATAGCTGCAATTATTCCTTGGAACTCGCAGATGTTATTAACAGTAACTAAACTAGCGCCGGCTCTAGCAATGGGAAATACTGTTGTTATAAAATCATCTGAACTTGCCCCCGCAGTTTTATTTGAGTTTGCTAAATTAGTTGAACAAACAGGAATGCCAAAAGGTGTTGTAAATGTTATTACAGGTTATGGTGATCCATGCGGAAAGGCTCTAACAACACATAATTTAGTTGAAAAAATTGCTTTTACAGGAGGTCCTGAAACTGCGAAACATATAATTAGAAATTCAGCTGAAAATTTATCTGAAGTAAGTCTGGAACTTGGGGGAAAAAGTCCTGTAGCAGTATTTGAAGATGCTCATCAAGAAAATGCAATAAATGGAATTACTGCAGGAATTTTTGGTGCAAGTGGCCAAAGTTGTATTGCTGGTTCAAGACTATATTTGCAAAAAGGAATTTATAATGAATTTCTAGATAAGCTTACTGCAAGAGCAGAAAAAATAAAAATTGGTGCACCTATGGATCCTGAAAGTGAAATGGGGCCAATTGGTAATTTTAAACAATTAGAAATAATAGAAAAAAATATTAAATTAACTGTAGAACAAGGTGGAAAAATTAAATGTGGAGGTAAAAGACATTCATTTTCAAATGAAGGATACTATTTTCCTCCAACGATTATTGAGTGTGATAATCATAATCTTCCAACAGCAGAAAATGAACTTTTTGGTCCAGTGCTATCTGTAATGAAATTTGAAAATGAAGAAGAAGTAATAAATAAAATGAATGATAACCAATACGGTTTATCATCTGGAGTTTATACTAGTGACTTCTCAAGAGGCATGAGAGTTTCAAAAGCAATCAGGGCTGGAATCACATTTGTAAATACTTATAGGCTAATATCTCCATCTGCTCCATTTGGAGGAATGAAAGATAGTGGCTATGGTAAAGAAGCAGGTATTGAATCTATAAAAGATTACACAAGAGTAAAAACAACTTGGTATTATACATCGGATAAACCAACTCTTGATCCATTTTCAATGAGATAAAATTGTCTTTTAAGCATACAGTAATAATTGTCCTAGTAATGTTCTTTTTGGGAAGTG
This sequence comes from uncultured Pelagibacteraceae bacterium, assembly GCA_902607115.1. Lineage (GTDB taxonomy): Bacteria > Pseudomonadota > Alphaproteobacteria > Pelagibacterales > Pelagibacteraceae > Pelagibacter. Next base: position 28,347 of record CACLIZ010000004.1, read on the forward strand.
CATATCCTTTAGGTAAATTTGGTTTAAATGCATCTCTTAATCCAATTTTATTTGGAGCTTTAAGAATGGTTATAGTTTTTTTGTGCCTAATACCTTTCTGTAAGATAAAAATTCCTCAAAAAAAATATTATCTGCCTCTTTTAGGATTTTCGATATGTATGGGTGCAGGGGTAAATATGTTTTTATATTTGTCATTAGAAGCTGCTTCAATCTTGGCTCCTATTACAATTGGTGCTCAACTTTCAATTCCTTTAGCAATTATTTTGAGTTCTCTGTTTCTTAGTGAAAGTATTAGTTTTAAAAAATGGATTTTAATATTTGCATCATTTTTTGGAATTGTTTTAATAGCATTTGATCCAAAAATTTCAGAAGAAATCTTAGCGACATTGTTAATTTTTGCTATGGCATTTTTTTATGGTTTGTCACAAGTATTTTCAAGATATCTTAAAGATCTTGATGTAAAATTTACTAATGCTTTTATGGGTTTAGTTGGTTTTATTATATTAATTATTATTTCCCATTTGTTTGAGGGAAATGTATTTCATCAAATATCTAATATTGAAACAAATGGATGGTTAGCAGTATTTTATGCTGGAGCTATAATTTCAATATTTGGTCACATGATGATGTTCTATTTGTATAAATTTTATCCAGTAGGAATGGTTTTACCTTTTTATGCTTTATTTCCTGTTTTTGGATTAATACTAACTTTTTTAATTTTTGGAGAAATTCCAACGCTCATAATGGTCACTGGTGGAATTATCGTTGTACTATCAGTGTTTATGCTTCAAAAAATTAGATAATTAATCATTGAAATATTAATTTAATCATAATCTAATCGTCTTTTATAAATTGTTAACAATTAAAGGGAAAATATGAGAAAATTAATTTTAGCTGCATTCTTATTTGTTTCTACAATGACAACAAATACTTTTGCAGACATCAAAATGGGAGTGATATTAGGATTTACAGGTCCAATTGAATCTCTTACGCCAGCTATGGCTGCGTCTGCTGAGCTTGCATTTAAAGAAGCTTCAGACTCAGGATCATTACTTGGTGGAAAGAAAATATCAGTAGAAAGAGCTGACTCAACTTGTGTTGACTCTGCCGCTGCTACAACTGCTGCTCAAGGATTAGTGGACGGAGGCGTTGTCGCTATCATGGGAGCTGACTGTTCTGGAGTTACTGGTGCAATTGCAACTAATGTTGCTGTACCTAACGGAGTAGTTATGATTTCACCTTCTGCTACATCTCCTGGATTAACTGATCTAAATGATAATGGATATTTCTTTAGAACAGCTCCATCAGACGCTAGAGGTGGACAAATCTTAGCTGATATTACAAAAGATAGAAAAATTAAAAGTGTTGCTATCACTTATACAAACAATGACTACGGTAAAGGTTTAGCAGATGTATATAAAGCTGCTGTAGAAGCTCATGGGATTAAAGTAACAACTGTTGCTGCTCACGAAGATGGTAAAGCAGATTATTCAGCAGAAGTTGCTACACTTGCTTCAGCGGGTGGTGATGCAGTTGCAGTAATAGGCTACATAGACCAAGGTGGTAAAGGAATAATTCAAGCTTCTTTGGACTCTGGTGCATTTGATAGATTTATTCTATCAGATGGTATGATAGGAGACTCTTTAACCGATAATTTTGGAAAAGCTTTAAACAAATCATTTGGTTCTTTACCAGGATCAACTGGAAAAGGAGCGGGAGTATTTGCAGATGTAGCTAAAACTGCTGGCATAGACTCTTCGGGACCTTACACAGGAGAATCATACGATGCTGCTGCTTTAATCACTCTTGCTATGCAGGCTGGTGGAAAAGCTGACAGAGCAACAATTCAACAAAATGTTATGTCTGTTGCAAATGCACCGGGGAAAAAGATTTACCCAGGTGAATTAGGTAAAGCTTTGGATTTACTTGCAAAAGGTAAAGCTGTTAACTACGAAGGTGCTACTGGAGTAGAATTTACAGAAGTTGGAGAAGCTTTTGGTTCTTTCTTAGAAAAAGAAGTTAAAGGTGGAAAATTCAAAACTAAAAAACAAAGATAATATTTAATTCTTTAAAACAACCTCAGCGAAGAAATTCGCTGAGGTTTTTTTTTAAAAAATATATTTATCAGATAAATACATCACCAAAGCTAAAGCAATACCTAATAATATATAATTCAATTAAATTCCTTTCTTAATTAGGCTATAAATTTTATCTTTATTTGTAAGTCCCATTTCACGTGCAATTTCTTTATTATTTTTATAAATAGCAATTGTAGTCCAATAATCTATGTTAAGTAACCTTGCTATATCTTTATTTTTATTTTGTTCAAAACTTAAAAAAAGCACATCCTTAAATTTTTCTTCAGCTTCATCAAGAATTTTAACCTGTCTTGCACAAGTTAAACAAGATTTGTTCCATGAATTAATTACTACTAGTTTTCCTTCTTCTTGGGCTTTATTAAATTTATCTAAAGTAAATGTAGTTTTTTTTTCAATAGATAAAGAATGAAAAGGAATTAAAACAAAAATAATTATTAATATTTTTTTCATATTTATTGTTTTATAATTTTTTCTGGTAAAATTCCCTGTGGTCTATAGCGCATAATTAATAATACTCCCATTCCAATCATTAAAAACCTAAAATATGGAGCGCTTTGAATTAAATGAATTTTTAAAGCATTTGTTTCTGGTAAGTGGGATGTAAAAAAATTAATTAAAAATAACGCTATTGGAGCGGCCTCAACCCACAGAAACCAAACCGCAAAACCACCTAGTATTGCTCCAAAATTATTTCCAGTTCCTCCTACAATTACCATAACCCAAATCACAAAAGTATATCTCATGGGTCTGTAACTTCCTGGTGTAAATAATCCATCATTTGTTACCATCATCGCTCCTGCTATACCAACAACTGCCGATCCTAAAATGAAAATTAAAAGATGTTCTTTAACAACGTTTTTACCCATAGCGCCTGCTGCTTCTTCATTGTCCCTTATTGCTCTCATTTTTCTTCCCCATGGTGAATATAAAGCTTTTTGTGTAATAATTAATAAAACAACCACAACTGTTAAAAAAAGTCCTGCCATACAGAGTTTTACATAAACTGAAGAAGCGTCTATTACTAATTGATTTAAAACATCCTGCCTCTCTGTAACTGAGTTGATAACTTTCAATTTACCTGAATTAAATTTTTCGACAAAATTTATAAACCAAGGTGTGCTTTGAAGATCCACCTCATATGGAACAGGTCTTTTTAAACCAATCACATTTTTAACTCCCCTTGCTAGCCAATCTTCATGCTTAATGATTGAAACTACAATTTCTGCAATTAGCAATGTTGCAATTGCTAGATAATCTGCTCTTAATCCAAGAGCTATCTTGCCAATAACATATGCTAATCCACCAGCAAAAAAAGCTCCTACAATCCAAGAAAATAATATTGGCAAACCTAAGCCACCTAAAAATCCTGTTTTAGCAGGATTAACTGCTTCTATATTCTCAATTGCAGGGCCAGATATTAATCTAATAAGTATTAATCCGATGATTATGATTCCTGCAATTAAATAATTTCTTTTTATTGATTTTTGAATTTTTTTTAAACTATAGCGGATTGAATAAATCATCCCTACAATAATCCCTGCGCAAACCATCATATTCAAACCGCCAGCTTTCCACGCTTCAGGCACTGGGGCAACTGATACAAGGACAACAGCTAAACCTCCTAATGCCGTGTAGCCCATAATTCCAAAATTGATTAATCCAGCATAACCCCATTGTATATTTGCGCCCATAGTCATAACTGCTGAAATCAAACAATAATTCAAAATAGATAGAGCTTGTGACCAAGATTGAAATATTCCTACTAGAATAATAAGTATAACCATTATTACATATGCTGTTACTACGTTTAAATATTGCCTCATAATCTGAGTCCTTTGAAAATACCCGAAGGTCTAAAAAGTAATACAATTACCAAAATAGAAAATGATACTGCAAATTTGTAATCTGTTGACAACAATTGCATGAGGGAATTTGGCTCAAGACTTTCGGGTAATATATAAGTAAAAAACTTTTTATACGCATATGTTATAAATATTTCACCAAATGCTACTACATAACCGCCTAAAAACGCTCCAAATGGATTTCCTATTCCTCCAACTATTGCAGCAGCAAAAATGGGTAGCATATTATTAAAATATACAAATGGTTTATAACTTTTATCTAAACCGTATAAAACGCCTCCAATAGTTGCCAATACTCCTGCGATTACCCAAGTCATTAGTACAACTTTTTTAGGATCTATACCTGACAATAAAGCAAGGTCTTCATTATCAGAATAAGCACGCATACTTGTTCCAGTTTTAGTTTTATTCAAAAACCAAAACATTATTGAAACAACAATAATAGTAACAATTATTGTAATTGCTTGAGTTGATTTAATTGTTAAACCTTCGTTTAATCCTGTCATTTCTTTAAATTCTGTAGCTTTTAAAATAAATTTTTCACCATCAAGAAACCTTCTGTCAAAAGGTCCTATTATTATTCTTATTATCGCTTGAGTTACAAACATTACTCCTACGCTAACCATTGCAAGCACAACAGGTGGGCTTTTTTTAATTCTATAATAACTAAAAACAAGTTTATCTATTGTAAGCATGTATAAAATCATCATAATTATAGCAAAAGGGATTGTTAGCAATGCTGTAGGCAACACTCCTAAATTTATTCCTAAAGATTGAAAGTAAAATGTTAGTAACACTGCAAACATAGTTCCAAAAGACATCATGTCTCCAGTTGCAAAATTAGCAAATCTTAAAACTCCATAAATTAATGTTACAAAGATTGCTCCGAGAGCGAGTTGTGAACCATAACTAAGTGCAGGAATAATTGTATAATTTAATATTAAAATAATTGCGTTCAGAAAATCCATTTTAAGCTCCTAAAAATGACCTTCTTACTTCTGGATCTTGAAGTAGTTCTTTTCCTGATCCTTCAAATTTATTCTCACCTGTAACTAAAACATAACCTCTATCAGAAATGCTTAGTGCTTGTTTTGCGTTTTGTTCTACCATTATAATTGCTACATTAGTGTTTTTTACTTTAATTATATGTTGAAATAGCTCATCCATTACTATTGGTGAAACTCCAGCAGTTGGTTCGTCTAACATTAAAACTGATGGTTTAATCATTAAGGCCCTTCCCAAAGCTACTTGTTGTCTCTGACCTCCAGATAATTCTCCAACTATTTGAGATCTTTTTTCTTTTAAGACAGGAAATAATTCATAAATTTCCTCAATAACTTTATTAACATCATCATCTCTTAAAAATGCTCCTATTTCTAAATTTTCCCTCACTGTTAAATCTGCAAATACATTTCTAGTTTGAGGGACAAAAGATATGCCTTGCTTAACTCTATCTTGTGGTGACAATTTTGATATATCCTTTCCATCAATTAATATTGATCCATTTTTTAATTTTAATAATCCAAGCATCGCTTTCATGGCCGTAGATTTGCCTGCTCCGTTTGGTCCTAAAATTGCAACGATTTCACCTCTGTTAACATTTATAGAACAAGAGTTAATAATATCTGGTCCGTTTCCATAGCCTGCCGTCATTTTATGTCCCTCAAAAAAAGCCATTAATTACTTTCTCCATAAGATTTGTTTGCTTTTCCCAAATAACTTTCAATTACTTTTTCATTTTTTTTGACTTCATTTGGAGTTCCTTCAAACAAAATGGAACCCTCTGACATTACAATTACAGGATTACACATTCTGCTTATAAAATCCATATCATGTTCAATCATACAAAAAGTATAGCCTTTCTCTTTGTTCAATCTTAAAATTGCTGTTCCCAAATCCTTTAATAGAGTTCTATTTACTCCAGCTCCAACTTCATCTAATAAAACTAGTTTTGCATCCACCATCATTGTTCTGCCAAGTTCAAGAAGCTTTTTTTGACCACCAGATAAATTTCCAGCTATCTCATTTGCAAGATGTTTAAGGTTTAAAAAGTCAATAACTTCATAGGCTTTTTTTCTTATTAGGTCTTCTTCTTTCTTTATTAATGAAGGTTTCAAAAAAGCATTGATAAGGTTTTCACCAGATTGATTTCCGGGGACCATCATTAAATTTTCCAAAACAGTTAAATTTGTAAATTCATGCGCTATTTGAAATGTTCTTAATATTCCTTTTGAAAATAATTCATAAGAAGGTATTTTAGTAATATCTTCATCATGAAATATAACTTTACCAGAATTTGATTTTAAATTTCCAGCAATTAAATTAAACAAAGTAGATTTACCGGAACCATTGGGACCAATAATTCCTGTTATGGATCCTTTTTTTATATTTAAAGAACAATTTGAGACTGCCGCAATTCCTCCAAAATATTTTGTCAATCTTTCAACTTTTAAAATATCAGGATTCAAATTCATTTATTATTTTCCCATTAATCTTTTAAGAATTTTATTTGATGAGATATTTAAGTTTTTATAAAAATTTAATTTCTTTAATTCTTTTAATGCTTGTTCATTTAAACCTTTTGGTGTTTGAGATTTTTTTACTAATTCTTGTAAATTTTTATAACTATTTTGACTTGCATTTTCGGATAATCCTAAAAATAAAGAGGTAATATATTCTTCAGCTTTATTTTTATTTAACCCTTTTTTTATTAACCATGAAGATAAATAACTCAGCATTTCATAATACGGTGCCATCATTGATGACATAGTCCAAAAATTTAAGGACAACTTTTCATTATTAATTTCAATAGTTTTTCCAATTTTATCAAAAAAAAGTTTTACCTTTTTATTTGGTGGATAAATTGGAATAGGGCCAACACCTAGTGAAATTGGAGGCAAAGGAATTGCACGAACTATTTTGCAATTACAATTAATATAATTTTTTAAATCTTTTAATTTTATTGTTGAAATAAAACTTACTACAATTTGTGATTTTTTAAATTTTAGATTTTTAATAATTTTTCTTCCTACTTCAGGTGTTATCGCAAGAAAAATTAGTTTCGACTTATTTATAATCTTTTGATTATCATTTAATACTGTAATTTTTTTATTCTTTTTTTTAAGAAAATCAGAAATCTTATTATTCCTTTTGGATATAAATATTTTATTAAATTTAATTTTTGAACTTAATACCCCAAGTATAACAGATTTTGTTATTTCTCCAGTTCCAATAAACCCTAAATGCATGAACTAAATATAAACTATTTAACAAAAAAAAACCCCCATTAAGGGGGTTTTTTTATAAAGTTTTTAAAAACTTGTTAGAATGCTTTACCGATAGAAAGTCTAGCAGCAGCACCTTGTAAAGATGACAACGTAATTTTGTTCTCGGAATTATTAGTTGCAGTTAGAGATGTGCTCCCTAAATCCATATAAGTTCCTTCTACTCTTACAAAAATTCCATTATCTAAGTCTTTATTGTAACCAATACCTACTAAATGACCATCCATGTCAGTATCGTTATATGTTGATCCAGTTCCTAAACTTTCGTTAGTCACAACGTCAACTGCTATAATTCCACCTTTGATATACATACCATCTGTAACATTTACCATAACATAAGCAGAAGTTAAGTTTTCGAAGTCAACTTGAACTTTGTTAGTAGTAGCCGTCGGAGTGTTATCGCTATCATCGTAAATTACAGTTTCCGTAGTTTCAGACGCTAACGCTGATGGAACATAATTAATACCGACTGCAATCATATCATTCACTTGAATTTCAGCAAATACAGAAGTATAACCTGCAACACCTGTTGCATCTTCATGAGATAATTCTCCATTCTCATTTTCCTGTCCTTCTGCATGAAACACAGCTGTCGAGCCTGATACCCCAACATTTAAACCCACTGCTGAAGCTTGGCCAAAAAAGAACATACTAGTTATCAGAAAAATAATTATTTTTTTCATTTTAATCCTTTTATATTTTGTTAATTAACAGCAATTTTTTATCAAAAATTAGCCCAATAATTAAACACTTTTTTAAGTTAAGACCATTAATTTTTGATATGTTGCCAAAATACAACGTTATTAAATAGCATTTTATACACCTTTATTATCTTAGTTTTTCTAGATTTTTTATCTTTTAAAATATGCCCAATTATCAATTATGGGTTGATTTTAATTTTTGCATTTTCCAATCGATTCCATTCCGCAAGTCTGACCGTTAGTCCAAATAGAATTATTTAAATTGGCTCCCTCAAAATTTGCACCTGTAATATTGGCCGATGTAAAGTCTGCCTCAATAAGGTTTGAATTTTGAAAATTTACTCCAACTAAAGTTGAACCTTGAAAATTAACTCTTGTTAGATTTGCGCTAGTAAAATTGGATTTTTCGAAATTTGCACCTTGTAGATTGGACTCATACAAATTTGCTCTTACAAAAGATGATTCTGAAAAAGTTCCAAAAGCTAAAATTGAATTCATCATAATGCTTTTATCTAAATTAACTTGGATAAAACTTGAAAATGATAAGTTTGCATTTGGTAAATAGCTTCCTGATAAATCTTGCCCATCTGAAAATCTGCAATTTGTATAGTCTACACTATCTCCTATTGGATCGTCACACCCAGCATATGCATTAAATGAAAAAATTGCAATTATAAATATGAAAAATATTTTTTTCATTAAGTTAAAGTATTTATTATACATAATATGATAGCAGAAAATATTGTTGGATAAACCAAATTTTTTTTTGTTAAATAAAAAATCAATATTGAGGTAAAAATAACAATTAATCTTATAAAATAGCTAGTTTCCTCAAGTATTCCATTTGGAAATATAAGTACCCTTGATATTAACGCTGATAGTGTTGAGTATGCTAAACAATTAAACCATCTGTATATTTTTGAATTTTCATCTATCTTTTCAGAAGTTAGAACACCAAAAAATCTCGAAGAGTAAGTCGCTAACGAAGTTACAATAATTGCAAATAAAATATTAACTGACATTCTTTTCTCCTATTAGAAAAGCTATTGTTCCTGCTAAAACTCCACCAAATAAAATACACCATTCTGGAGAAAGATAATAAAAACAAGGTCCAAAGATAGCTCCTAAAATAATTGCAATTGATATACTTTTTGTTTTCATGACTCCAATCATAGCGCACATAAAATATACAGGATTAACAATTGCTAAACCTATCATCATATCTTTGTTTAAATAATCGGCAGAAAAATATCCTAGCATTGTAGAAAAGATTCCTATCAACCAAGTTGACGTCCCAACCCCAATCCAAAAATCAATTCTATGTTCTTTTTCAATTTTTTCATAATTACTTTTCATTATTAACCAAGATGAAACTGCAACAAAATGGCATGATAAATAATATTTCCATCTCGGTTGGTTTTTGTTCATCACTAAAGGCATTAAAGAAACTGTCATTGGATATAATCTTGCATTAACTAACCATACAGCTAAAAAGATATTTAAAAGAGAAGCGCCTATTAACATTGACTCTGCCATTACTAAAGAGCCTGGTAATGCATAAGTTAAAAATGTTGAAAAAATACTTTCTTGGATTGTAAAACCTAAATTTTTTAGTAATGCACCTATAGCAATAAAACTTGCACCTAAAGCGATCGCTGGACTATCAAATCTTTTTACTGATAATAAACCTTTTAAGAATATTCTAGAATTGATCATCAACCACCGAGGAAAAGCCTGCCTACATCAGGATTTTTAAGTAACTCATTTCCTGAACCTGCTATAGCAGTTTGTCCAGAGACAAGAACATAACCTATGTCTGCAAACTCCAATCCCTTTTTGGCATTTTGTTCTACCATAATAATTGTTTTTTTCTCGTTTTGTTGAAGATCTCTTAATATGTCAAAAACCATATCTATATATCTTGGCTCTAGCCCAATTGATGGTTCATCAACTAATAAAACAGAAGGTTTCATAACTAATGCTCTTGATATTTCTAAAAGTCTTCTTTCTCCTCCAGACAAAACTTTGGCAGGCTGATTTCTTCTGTTTCTAAGTCTTTCATATTTTTGAAGAACTTTCTCAGCTTCTTCAAAAGACTCTTCTGTTTTGTCTTTAATAAAACCACCCATAAGTAAGTTTTCTTCTACAGTCATATCTGGGAATACTGAGTTATCTTGCAAAATGTAAGCTATTCCAACAGATTTTAATTTTTCTGCTGGTGTTAAATTTGTTATTTCTTTTCCATCAATTTGTATTTGACCTGAAAAAATATTTGTAAAACCATATATAGAATGAAGTATAGTAGATTTTCCAGCGCCATTTGGTCCGATTAAGCATAATGATTGAGCCTTGCTTACAAATAAATCTAGATTATGTAAAATTTCCATTTTTCCATATCCTGCAGATAAATTTTTAATTGTTAAATGTACATTATTTGGAGATAATTTTTTTAAATCTTCTGCTTTTGGAGCTGCACCAAGAACTTCATATTGATTAGGCATTATTGTGCCCCCAAATATGCATCGATTACTCGCTTATCATTTTTAATCTCTTGTGGTGAGCCGTTTGCTAGCATTTTTCCATGAGCTAAGCAGAAAATGTTTTCTGCAAGTTGCATAATAACTCTCATATTATGCTCAATAACCAAAAGTGTAATTCCAAAGTCTTGATTGACTTTAATTAATCTATCAATAATTCCATTGATCAACGTAGGATTAATTCCTGCAGTTGGTTCATCTAATAAAAGCATTTCAGGTTCGTTCATTAATGCCATTGCAAGCTCTAATAACTTTTGTTGCCCAAATGATAAATCTCCAGCTCTTAATTTTCTTTTCTGATATAAGCCTACAAAATTTAAAAGATTTTCTGCTTTTTCATTTAAATCTTTTGGTATTTTTGAAAAAATCTTAAATAAACTTTCATCACTTCCTTTATGGCTTATCAGCATATTATCTACACAATTTAATTTTCCATAAATTCTTGTTTGTTGAAAAGTTCTTAATAATCCAAGTTTAGCAACTACTGGGACAGGAAGTTCTGAAACTTCATTACCATTAAATTTTATAGATCCTTTATCAATTGGATATGTTCCAACTATAGAATTAAATAAGGTAGTCTTTCCAGATCCATTTGGACCTATTAATCCTACAATCTTTCCTTTTTCTACAGACATTGAAATATCAACGTTAGCTTTCACTCCTCCAAAAGATTTGCTCACATTATTAACTTCTAAAATGCTCATTTTAATTCTACCTGCGCTTTTCGATCTGCCTCATCAACTACTTCCCCAAATCTCTCTGGATATTTTTCTCTTAACCAGCCCATTATCCCCTCTGGGAAATAAATAACAATTACTACAATTAAAACACCAAGTGCAACATACTGCCAACCAAGAAAGAAAGTCCAAAATCCTTCTTTAAAAATATGAAATATAGTTGCTCCGATAACTGGTCCCCATAAAGTTCCTTTGCCACCTAATATTGCCATTAAAACCATAAATACTCCCATTTCTCTTCCATCAAATGCAACATCAGTGGAATCTATGTATCCAACAAGACCTCCCATTATTCCTCCTGCTAGACCACAAAAAAATGCTGAAATCATCCAGCCAATAATTTTATATTTCATTGTTTGAATTCCCATTGCTTCTGCTTTGTCTTCATTATCCCTTATTGCATTAAGGACTAATTTAAATCTAGTTGTGTAAATAGATTTGACTGCAATAAATGTGATTACAAGTGTAACAAAACTACAAAAATAAAAAAATTCACCTCTTGCTTCTAAGCTGCCTATGTTTGGAAATGGTGGAGTTGTAAAACCTTGTCCCGCTCCAATGATTTCTATTCCACCTGAAATTTCTCCAGCGGCAACTCCTAAACCTAATGTGCAAATTGCAAAATAATGACCTCTTAATCCAAGAATTGAATATCCTATTAACCCCGCAACTATTGTTGGTACAATTGCAGCAACAGCTAAACCTGCGGCAAAACCTTGAAAAAATTGAGCAGGAGTATGAACAAATGTTTTCTCTCCACCGCTTTCTGTCCATTCAGCTAAAGGAAAAAACATTCCGACCTGAACAGATGCGCAAAGATACATGCCAAGTCCATAAAATAAAATATTACCAAAAGTATTATATCCCATTTCTCCACCTTGTATATTCCAGGTGATTGCTAAAATTATTAAAACACAAAGTATTGATAATTGAACTTTGAATGCTGGAAAAATAAATGGGGCAGCTACTCCAAATATTAAAATTAATAAATAAATTATTAAATTTTTATTCATCATTTTAAATACTCTCTTTTCTTTGATAATTTAAACCTTCTATAAACAAGAATTAAGACCAGTAATAAAAATACTGAACCAATTCTAAATTCTGTTCCTAAAATATAGTCGGCAAATTCTTCAAATACACCTAGCCCCATGCCAGATAATGCAACACCTGGTAGATTTCCCAAACCTGCAACGATCACAATCATGAATGATCTGATTGTATAAGGTAGGCCCATATAAGGATGAATTGTAAAAGTAATTGAAATAAGTGCACCAGCCACTCCACATAAAGCTGCATTTATTCCAAAAGTTGCTGCATAAACTTTTTCAGTGTCGACACCTAAAATCTTTGCTGCTCTTGCATTCTGAGCTGTTGCTCTGATTGCACGTCCAAGTTTTGATTTCTTCATATAAAGAACCAAACCAATTGCGAAAATAATACTTATGATAGCTGCAAAAATTTTTGAATTAGGTAAAGTTACAGAGTTATCAAATAACATAGTTGTTCCATAACCAGAATTTGCAAGAACAACATCTGCACCAAATGCAAAATTCATTAGTTGCATAAAAAGAATGCTAATCCCAAATGTTGCTAGAATTGATATAAATAAATCCCTATCAACAACTTTATTGATAACTAACTTGTAAATTCCAATACCTACAAAGTACATAATTATTGGAGAAACTATTACTCCCCATGCGGGATGGATTCCATACAGATACATGAAGTATGCAATATAACCACCAAGAATTACAAGATCACCTTGTGCAATATTAATAATATTCATTACTCCCCATTGAAGAGCCATTCCGTAAGCAATTAAAGCGAATAAGATACCAAGAAGAATTCCATCCATTGATGCTTGGACCATTAAAATTGGCGCTTGGAAAATTAGTAAGTCCATAGAATTTTTTAATTAAAAAAAATGCCCCCTAAAATTCAGGGGGCATAAAATATTAGTTTTTATCTTTCAGACCACTTAGGTACTGGGTGAACTAACTTAGCAGAAGCCCACTTCAGTGGAGCAACGACTTTGTTTTCACATTTTCCAGAGCTATCGCAGATAACTTGGAATAATACCATCGGTTTAGAAACGTTTTGACCGCCAGGAGCAAATTTTATGTTTCCATAAAAAGTTTGCATATCAGTAGCAGCAAGAGCATCTCTTACTTTTTTTTGATCAAAAGAATTTGCTCTTTCAAAAGCATCTTTGAAAACCAATAAAGCAGCTGAAGACTCTGCGGCTTGATATGGTGGTGCATATCCAAACATTTTAGTAAAGTCTGCATCATACGTCATACCATCTTTAAACCACTTATCTTTGTAAGTTAAAGTTTTATGCCATTGTGATGCGCATAAAGCGTACTGGGCATTTTTACCGTGTTGTTTAGATAGTTTTGCAGCATCGCAATGTGTCATTGCAAGCATTGGAACATCAACTTTCATTTCAGCTATTTGTCTAATAGCAGTTAAAGCTCCTTTTGTGTGACCTGATACAACTAAAACATCAGGTTTTACAGCTTTTACTTTTGCTAAAGTAGCCGCCATATCATTAAGCTCTTTTGGTAATTTATCGTCAATTACAATTTCAGATCCTGTATCTTTTGCAGCATCTAATATACCTAATCTAACGTCTTGAGAAAAAGCATCCTGCTCAAAAGCTTGCGCAATTTTAACACCTTTTCCACCATTTAATTCAACAGCTGTTCTAATAGCTACATCCAAATATAAATTTGCTGGTGCAAGCACTGCAAATAGATATTTATATCCTTTTGTAAACAAAGATCTAGATGCACCGTTTGCTTCTACCATTGGAACTCCATATTTTTCTGTAACTGGAGCCATTGCTTTTGTTAAACCTGAACTGTAAGGTCCAAGCATAAACTCAACGCCATCTTGGCTTATCAATCTTTCTGCAAGTTGAGCTGCTCTCTTAGGATTTGACTCATCATCATAGTAAATAATATCAAATTTATAAGTTTTACCGCCTACTTTAACACCACCCATGCTATTAATTCTCTCAACAGCCATATTGTAACCGTTTTGAGTATGAACACCGTTCGATGAATATTTTCCAGTAAGTGAAACAGCTGCACCTAAAATAATTTTATCTCCAACAACTTTTGCAAAAGAAATAGTTGCAGTCGATAATAAAAGTGCAATCGCAGAAACAAATGTAATTATAAAGTTTTTAAGTTTCATTTATTCCTCTCTCTAATTAATTAATTTCTTATTTAACTAAGGATTTGGTTTTATTTCAAGTAAGAGTAATAACGCACTAAAAAAAATATTTAATATTGTTGAGTAATGGCAATGATAATAGCAATAACAATTAATACACACGCTGAAATTGAATTAATAACTCTAGGATTTGCCTTTATCCATAAAATTAATTTATTAGCAAGTATCGCATATCCAATGAGAGATAAAAAATCTAAAAACATATAAGTTGAAATTAAAATAAAAAATTGCACAACATAATTTCCTGAAAAATCAATAAACTGAGGAAAAATAAATGGAAAGAACATCCAGGCTTTTGGACTTGTTCCGGCAACTAAAAAACCATCTTTGAAGAAAGAAAAAAAACTTTTTGAAGAAAAAGTTTTTGAATTAATATCTTTTGGTCTACTTTTGTAAATATCATAAGCTAAATAGCACAAATAAATTATTCCAATCCATTTAAATGAATTTAAAAATAGTGGATGATCAGAAAAAAAAGATCCAATTACAAAAATTACTAAAGTTGCTTGGATTAAATTTGCAGTCACATCCCCCAATGCTGTCCAAATACAATTTCTAATTCCATATTTCATAGAATATGAAATTATAACTATTCGTGGTGTGCCGGGTGTAATAAATAAAAAAATTATAATTTGTAAAAAGAGAAAAAAATCTAAAGGGAACATTTTTCACCGATAGTCCTAATCAACCGGGAGCTAAAAATGGCTTAGTAGGACTATCTAGAAATTAACATATCATATTTTATAATATTTGCATTATATTTTCTTTTAGGATTTATATAAAATTTATGAAGAAATCTAATACACCTGAGACCCGCGTCAAAAATACTGAGCCAAGTCTTAAAAATTCAGATTGGGTGATTTGGGCGGCTTGGGCAGATCGAGTGACTTTTGAAGAAATCAAAAAAAAAACTGGAAAGTCAGAATCTGAAGTTATTAAAATTATGAGAAAAAATTTAAAACCATCATCTTTTAGGCTTTGGCGAGAGAGAGTAAAAACAAAAAGTTTAAAGCATAGAAAAAAATTTATAATAGAAAGGAAAAATTTAAGAATAAAAGTTAATAAAAATGATTTTACTTAATTGAACTAAGCCAATTTATAAATTTTCCATCTAAAAAATCTACACTGCCAGTAATTCTTGCTATCTCATCTTTATTTTTGTTAAAAATAATTGTTGTAGGAACTCCTCTTATAGAAAAAGCCTTTATTAATTTCAATTCGTCATCAAAAAAAGTATTTAAATTTCTTATATTTAGATTTTTATAAAATTTATTTATTTTTTTTAAATTTTTATCTTCTAAATTGATTGGAAATACAAATATTCCATCTTTGGCATGCAATTTATCTAGTGATGGCATTTCTTCTTTACACGGAGCACACCAAGTTGCCCAAAAGTTTAAAATATATATTTCATTTGAATTAATTTTTTTTAAATCTATTTTATTGCCATCAATATCTTGAAAAATAATTTCTTTATAAACTTTCGGTTTATTAAGTACTAAAATGTTTTTAAATGGTGGATTTTCTTTACTGAGTGCAGCATTTATAAATAAAATACTTAAAATTATAAAATAATTAATTAATTTCATAAAATTTTAATAACATTAATAAGGTAAAAATATAGTGGAAAAAAAAATTTTTATAATTATATAATAATTATGAAAAATATTACCGTTTATTCAGGCCCTTTATGCAATTTTTGTGATGCCGCAAAAAGACTGTTGGCAAGAAACAATCTTAATTTTACAGAAATAGATATCTCAAGAAAAGATGGATTGAGAGATGAAATGATAAAAAAAGCAAATGGTAAAAGAACTATTCCTCAAATATTTTTTGATGATCATCATGTTGGTGGTTATGTGGAGTTAAGAGAACTAGAAAAAAGTGGTGAGTTAATTAACTCATTAAAATAATAATATATAAATTAATTTTCTTTAAAGACTAGACATACTCCATTGTTACAGTATCTTTTTCCAGTAGGTTTTGGCCCATCTTCAAAAATATGTCCGTGATGAACACCACAATTTTTACAATGATATTCTATCCTAGCATAACCTAACAAGTAATCAGTTTTAGTTTCAAAAACATCTGGTAAAGCTTTGAAAAAAGATGGCCAGCCTGATCCGCTTTCATATTTTGTAGTTGAATCGAAAAGTTCAATATCACAATTAGCACAGTGATAGCTTCCTTTTCTTTTTTCATAATTTAATGCACTTGAGCCAGGGCTTTCTGTGTCTTCTTCAAACATAACTTTTTTTTGTTCTGGGGTTAGATTCGGATTTTTTTTTGTCATAAAGCTATATTTTTAAATTTTTTTTATAAATAAAATTAAATTTAATATTTTTAATTAAAGTATAATTGTTTTTTTTTAATAAAGATTTAATCTTTTTTGAATTTTCTATAGATTTTTTATTGTGATTAATCATTTCAATACATAAATACTTAATTTTTATTTTTTTAAAATCTATTGTTTTTAAAACTTTAAACTCATGCCCTTCAATATCTAAGTTCATGAAATCTATACTATAAAATTTATGTTTTTCTAAAATAGTCATTAATTTTTTTGTTTTAATTTTTTTATGATAAATTTCATTTTTTTTAATTTTGTGATGGTTTTGTAAAAATAATAATTGATTTTTATCTAAAGTATTTTGTGTATTTAACTCATCAATAAAATATAATTTTTTATTTATATTTTTATCTGAAATACCAACATTTATATTAATATCTCTTGGACGATGAAAATTAAACAAATCAATAGAAAGGGAATTTAAATCAATATTTATACCTGACCAACCATTCTTGTACATTAGGTAAGTATTATTATGTTTTGTTGGATGATAGCAACCAACATCTAAGTATTTTCCTACATAATTTTTTGTAAAACAATTTATTAAATAATTATCCTCACCAAATTGAGTTCCATTATTAAGAAATTTTCTATTTCTTATATAAATATTATAAAAAAAATAAATTTTTTTAATAAAATTATATTTCTTTGATAATTCAAGAAAATTTGATTTAGTTTTAGGCATTATTAATTAATCAATTTCTCTTATTGGTTTGCCTGATACACATGCTTCTAAGTTTTCGATCATTTGATTATAGAAAATAGAATAATTTTCTGCAGTTACGTAACCTATATGAGGTAATATCAAAGCATTAGAAATAAATCTTAATTTATGGCCTTCTGGCAATGGTTCTTTTCCGTAAACATCAATGCCTGCGCCTGCAATTACATTTGTAGATAAAGCAATTATTAAATCATCCTCATTTACAATTGGACCACGAGATGTATTGATTAAGTAAGTTGTTTTTTTCATTTTATCAAATTCATTCAAAGTTATACAATCTTTGTATCTTTCTCCTCCTTGCACATGAATTGAAATAAAATCTGAATCTTTAATTAAATTTTCTTTTGAAGTTGGTAAAACTTCTAATTCACTACACTTATCTAAATTTAAATTTTCGCTCCAAGCAATAACTTGCATTCCAAAAGCTTTTGCAATTTTTGCAACTTGAGAACCTACCCTTCCCAGTCCAATCAAGCCTAATATTTTTCCTTTTAACTCTACTCCAACTGTTGTTTGCCAATATCCTTGGTACATATTGTCTATTTCAGTTTTGAAATTTCTAGCCAATCCTAAAATTAAAGCCCACGTCAATTCACAAGTAGGATTAATATTTATTTCAGTGCCACTTACAATAATTTTTCTTTTTTTTGCAGCCTCTAGATCAATCGCTTTATTTCTCATTCCACTTGTTATTATGTATTTTAAATTTTTTAAATTTTTTATTAAATTAGAAGTAATCTTAGTTCTTTCTCGCATTATTAATAATGCTTCGTATTCTTTTAATTGTTCTATAGCGTCATTTTCATCAGCAAATGGTTCGTTAAAAACTCTTATTTCATATTTTCCTAATAACTTTTTTAGATCAACAAAATCTTGTGACACATTTTGATAGTCGTCTAATATTGCAACTTTAAGCATTAAATTTTTTTTTATTTGAAAGTGTTATACCTGCAATAATAAATATTGCTCCCCATATGTGATAAAACATGAATTTTTCATTAAAAAGAATAATAGCCATTATTGAGCCAAATACTGGCATTAAATGCAAAAAGACACCAGCTCTATTAGCCCCGATAATTCCAATTCCTTTAATCCAAAAAAAGAAAGATGCTAGACCTGGAAAAATAACTACGTATGATAATGTCAAAATAAAAGGCTTATCAATTATAATTTGATTTCCAAAATTCATTTCTAAAACATAAATTGGAATTAAAAATATTAAACCAGTTATAATTACTACTTCTAATAAAGTTATTTGTGAAATTTCATATGATTTTTTTTTTAACAATGCAGAATAAAGTGCCCAAGCAAACATTCCTGATGCCATTATTAAATCTCCTCTATTAAAAGCTAAATTTTTTATAACATTTAAATCAGATTTAGTTATTATAAAAAGCACTCCTAAAAGAGATAAAATTACTCCAAAAATTTGAAACTTATTTGTTTTTTCAATACCTAAAATGGAAGATATAAACATAATCCACACTGGAATTGTAGAAATCATCAATACACCGCTAATTACTTGCATATAATATAGTGAATAATAAACAGTAGAATTAAAGATAGTTATACTTGTTATTCCTAAAATTATAAAAAAACCAATATTATTAAAAATATATTTTTTTTTTTTTAAAATTTCTGTAAATGTGAATGGTAAAAGAATTAATCCTGCAAACAACCACCTATAAAAATTTAATGAGAATGGTGGAATTTCATAAGTGCTAGCTGCTTTTCCAACAATGAAGTTACCCGACCAAAATAGTGTGGTTAGTACTAGTAAAATATATGCTAAGTTATTTTTATTTGTCACAAAATTAAGAAAATCTTAAAGAACTGTAAGGCTGTAATTCTAAATTAGTTTTTTCGTTTGCAATCATTCTAGAGATTATTTTGCCTGAGATTGCACCCAATGTCCAGCCTAGATGGTGATGACCAAACGAATAATATACATTTTCATAGTTTTTAGATGGACCAATTACTGGTAAAAAATCTGGTAGAGTTGGTCTAAATCCAAGCCATTCATCTTCATGAACTTCATCTTGAGGAATGCCATTAAGCATATCTTTTGCATTTATAATTAAATTTTTTACTCTAGATTTTGACAAAGGATTTTTTAATCCTCCAAATTCAACTGTTCCAACTACTCTTAAACCTTGCTCCATTGGAGTTATTCCAAAACCTCTATCAGACCAGACAACAGGTCTTGATAATAAATTTTCATGATTTTTAAAATGAATATGGTAACCTCTTTCTGTATCTAATGGAATTTTCTCATGAAGTTGATCTGTTAACTTTTTTGAAAAAGCTCCACACGCAATTATCAATTTATCAAATAAGAAACGTTGAGCATTAGATCTTAAAACAGGTTTTTTTCCATCAATATCTAAATCTTGAATATTTAATTTTAAAAATTTTCCACCTTTAGCAATAAATTTTTCAAATAATTTAATAAGTATTTTTTTTGGATTTCTTGCGTGCTTTGCATATTTATAAAAAACTCCACCATGGTAAAAAGGCTTTATATTAGGTTCAAGATCATGAATTTCTTTCGTGTTTAGTATTTGCTGATCAACGCCTAATTCTTTTCTAATTTTTATTTCTAATTCTCTGCTTTTTAAACCTTTTTTTTCCCAAACATAAATGATTCCTTTATTCACTACCAATCCATCTAAATCTATATCTTGAAATAATTCATCAAATGCGTCTAAAGACAAATCTAATATTTGGTGCATATACTTTGCTGTATGCATCATTTTTGTTTTGGAAGAATTAAAAATAAATCTTGTAAACCAAGGAATCATTTTTGTAATATAATTCCATTTTAGAGCTAAGGGTCCACGACTACTCATGAGCATTGCTGGGACATCTGATAAAATATCAGTTCTATTTAATTGAAGTGATGCGTATGGAGAAAAATGCCCTGCATTTCCATATGAGGCTCCATTGCCTGGCTCATCTCTATCAAACAAAGTTACATTAAAACCTTTTTTTTGAAGAAAAAGAGCTGCACAAATTCCCTGTATACCCGCACCTATGATTGCAATTTTCTCTTTTTTTTCCATTCCACAATCTATTAAAAATAAAAAATTACTATCAGGTGACAAATTGATCCTACTTTAGAATGTAATTTATAGTTGTAGTTAATTAATAATTTCTCTTGAATATATTCTTGTACTCATAACTATGCCTAAAGCAATCATCACTGATAGCATAGAAGATCCTCCGTAAGACATGATAGGAAGTGGCGATCCGACTATAGGTAGCATCCCAAGAACCATCAACATATTTACTGAAATATAAAAAAATATAGAGATACCAAAACCGTAACAGAAAAATTTTCCAAAATAATTTCTTGAATTTGATCCAATAATTAAAATACGAAAAATTATAATAACATAAAGAATAAGAAGCAACACCGATCCTACAAAACCAAATTCTTCGGAAAATAAAGTAAAAATAAAATCGGTATGTTTTTCTGGTAAAAAATCTAAATATCCCTGAGTGCCTTTTAAAAATCCTTTTCCAGTTAAACCGCCTGAACCAACTGCTATTTTAGATTGTATAATTTGATAGCCAGCTCCCAGTGGATCTCTGTCTGGGTTAATAAAAGTTAAAATTCTTAATTTTTGATAAGGTTTTAACATAGAAATTACAAATGGGAATGAGATAACCAGAGCTAAAAACGAGTAAACAATATATTTAATATTTATTCCAGCCAACCAAATTACAGCAATACCACTTAATGCAATTAATACTGAAGTTCCCAAATCAGGTTGGCTTAAAACTAGCAAAATTGGAATAATTAATATTACGAATGGAATTATAAATTTTTTAATAGTGTTTACAGCATCAGGTTGAACTCTATGATAGTATCTGGCTAAAAAAACTATTATTGCTATTTTCATTAATTCTGACGGTTGAAGATTTAAAAAATATAAATTTATCCATCTTTGAGATCCTGACACAGCTGTGCCAAAAAAAGTTGCAGCTACAAGCAAAATTAATACTAGAACATAAAAAGGAAAACTTAATGAAAAATAATATTTTATATTCACAAAGGACAAAATAACCATAAACACAAAAAATACACCAAATCTTATCGCATGATTAAAACTATGATAAAAGTTTCCATCACTTATATCGGTAGAATACATTGCTAAAATACTTATTACACCAAGAAGCATAATTGAAATTAATAAATAAAAATCTAAATATCTAACTTTTTGTAAAAAAGATGTTTCACCAAATGTGCTATAACTTTTCATTAAATTAATTTATCGTTTGTTCTAATTTTTTCTCTTTCTTCATGTCTATCAATTATTTTTTTAAATAATTTTTTTGCAATTGGTGCTGCGACTGAGCTTCCTGATCCTCCATGCTCAACCAGTACAGTTAATGCATATCTTGGATTTTTATATGGACCAAATGCGATATACCAAGCATGGTCTCTTTCTTTATAAGGAATTTGCTCTAACTTTAGATCCAGCTCCCTCTCAGCCTCTGTAATTCTTTTTACTTGAGCAGTTCCAGTTTTTCCTGCAAACTGATATTTTGGATCCTCAATTCTAGACGAATATGACGTTCCATAAATCTCATTGGTTGATCTAAACATAGCATCTAAAACAAATTTGACATTTTCTTTATTTCTAACCAACGAATAATAATCTTCTGGAAAACTTAAATTTTCATTATTTTCCATTTGATTTTTTATTAACTCAATATTTTTATTACTATCAGGAATTATTGTAGGATAAATTTTGTTGCCTCCATTCGCAAGTTGAGCTGTCATCAAAGTTAATTGGAGTGGAGTAGTTTGAATATATCCCTGTCCAATTCCAGTAATCAGTGTTTCTCCTAAGTACCAATTCTGTCCTATTGCTTCTTTTTTCCATTTTGTAGATGGGACTACACCTTTTTTTTCATTATCAAAAAAATCTTTAAGAACAATATTTCCAAGTCCAAATTTTCTTGCTGTTTGGTTTAATCTATCAACACCCAATAATCTTGATACTTCGTAAAAATATGTATCACATGATTGTTTAATTGCATTGGATAAGGTCATATATCCATGACCTTTTTTTTTCCAGCAGTGATATTTGCTACCATATAATTCAAGTGGATTCTTGTGACCTTTACAATTAACTTTTAAGTCTGGAGAAATAATATTATTCTCTAAAGCGGACAGTGCCACTATTGGTTTTATAGTTGAACCTGGTGAATAAAGCCCTGAAATAGTTTTGTTTATTAAAGGTTTAGATGGGTTTGAATTAAGATCTTTCCATTTTTTTGACCCTATTCCATATAAAAAATCATTTGGATTAAACGAGGGAGAAGAATTCATTGCAACAATCTCTCCTGTATAAATGTCCATTATACTTATAGATCCCGCTTCATATCTTAATAATTCACTTGTATAATTTTGTATTTCTGTATCTATAGATATTCTTAATGAATTTCCTTTGTCGCCATTTTGAACTTCTAATTGATTAATTCTTTTGCCATAAGCATTAACCTCAAATCTTTGAATAGTATTTGTTCCGATTAATTCAGCTTCAAAAGTTTTTTCAAGACCATTTTTTCCAACTCTTAATCCAGGAACGTGTCTATCGTTTATTATTTCATTGGAAGACAAATCATTTTGACTTGCATAAGCAACGTAACCAAGCACATGTGAATAGCTTTCATTAAAAGGATAGTTTCTTCCAACGGTTATAACAGGCTTTAGGCCAGGTAAGTCGTATAAATAATAATTTATTTTTGAAAATTCATTCCAGGATAAGTTGTCTGAAATAATAATTGTTTCCCAAGGTTTTTGATTATTTTTTATTTTATAAATATTATCAATATTTTTGTCAGAAAGATTTAATATTTGCTTAACTCTAGTGATTAGTACTCTAAAATCTTCAACTTGTTCAGGTATAACATGTAGTTCGTAAACATCTAAATTTCCAGCAATAGTTTTTCCAAAATAATCCCTAAACTCTCCTCTTACTGGTGGTAGTTTATTTTCTCTTATTCTGTTTTTATCCGAAAGTGTTAAATATTTTTTATTTTGTTCAACTTGCAAATAAAATAATCTACCTATAATCCCAAAAAAAACTACAGCTTTTGCAGTTGAAGCAATAAACATTCGTCTGTTTATCAGTTTTGATTTTTTTATATTTGATCCAATTCCATCACCAATCATTTTAAGCGCTCACAGGTTTTAAATAATTAAACATTTTTGCAAATATAAAATATAATAAAAATGTCAATATTGTATTGGTTAATATTTCATAAAAAATAATTTCAGCGAAAAATATAAAGCTTAAGATTAATGCATTAACTGAATTTGCAAATAATATTGCTATAAGAAAAATAATAGAATCTTTATAAATATTGGGTCTTAAAGTTATGTTTCTAAGATAAGATGCAAAAGCAATTATTATTAAATAAATAAATGAACTTACTCCTATTGGATGTCCCAATGTAACATCATTAAGGACTCCAGAAATAAAAATTAGCCCACTACCTATATGGTCAGGATCTTTTAAACTCCAATAAAAAATAATAATAAATGGAAGATTAAATGATAATAAACCAAAACTAGGAACATCAATATCAAATTCATTTAAAACTGAAAAATACAATAAAATTAAAGGAAAATATCTTATTAATTTATTTTTTAAATTTAAATTTTTTTGAACCATCTTATTCTGTCTGCCCTTCAATTGATTGAATCTTTACATATGATAATTGTGATAAGTCTGAAAAAAATTCTACCGCTAAATCTTCTATCTCATTATTAATTTTTCCAATTGGCAAGCCTGCTCTAAAATTTCCTCCAGAGCCAGAAGTGTAAACAATAGTAGCTTCATTTAATAAAAGTTTATTTTTTGAATATTTAATTTTTCCATAGTTTTTTCCAGTACCGCTTAGAATTGACTGGAAACTACCTGGCTCTATAACAACTGGAATATTGCTATTTAAATCTGAAATTAGAATTGCTCTAGATGTGGTATAATTTACTTCAATTACTTGACCCACAAGATAATTTGTTTCTAAAACAACCATACCTTTCTTAATTCCATCTTTGCTACCTTTATTCAAAATAATTGATTTTAAAAATTTTCCATCTTTATCAATTAGAACTTTTGAAATAATTAGATCTGAACTATTGGTATTTTCTCCAACAATTTCCTTTAACTTTTTATTTTCATTTTCAAGAAATGTGTAACTTAATTTTTCAGCATTTAATTTATCAACTTTTTCTTTTAGATTTTGATTTTCTTTATAAACATTAAAATATTCTGATAAAAATATGAATGATTCATTTAATTTTTTTTCTGGATAACTAATTATTGCTGATAGTCTATATGTTGCTTCGTTAACGCCGATTTTTACATATTTAATTCCAATAAAATTTAGATTAGATAAAAAAATTAGAAGTATTGAAAATATTATTAGCGCTAGTAAAGAAAACTGTTGTTTGTTACTTTTTTTTAAAAAGGCAGATCTTACGGCAATTATAAAGTCATCTCTGCCTGATGCCATTTATCTTAATACTCTGTAAGCATTGAAGAAAAAGTTTCCTCTTGATCTAAAGCTTTTCCAGTTCCAATTGCAACACATGCTAAAGGATCTTCGGCAATATGTACGGGAAGTCCAGTTTCTTTAGAAAATCTTTTATCAATATTTTTTAACAGAGCGCCACCCCCTGTTAATGTTAATCCCATATCAACTAAATCAGCAGAAAGTTCTGGTGGAGTATTTTCTAAAGCCATTTTAATTCCACCTATCATTTCTTTAAGAATTGGATTTAAAGCTGCAGCTGTATCTTCCTCAGTCACATTAATTTCTTTTGGTGTGCCAGATCTTATATCTCTTCCTTTTACTGGATACTTGTTATTATTTGTAGGTATGGCTGTTCCGACTTCTTTTTTAATTTTCTCAGCAGTACTATCTCCTATTAAAAGATTATACTCTTCTCTCATATAGTTCTGCAATGAAACATCCATGGCATCTCCTGCTATTCTTAGTGATTTAGAATAAACAACACCGCCTAAAGACATAACTGCTATTTCAGTTGTTCCACCGCCTATATCAATTACCATTGAACCTGTTGCTTCTGAAATTGGTAGTCCAGCACCAATAGCTGCGGCTATTGGTTCTTCAATTAATTGAACTTTTCTTGCTCCAGCTGCAAGAGCGCTGTCTTGAATTGCTTTTCTTTCAACTGGTGTAGAACCCGTGGGAACACAAATTAAAATTCTTGGATTTGCAAAAGTACTTCCTTTATGTACTTTTTTAATAAAGTGTTTGATCATTTCTTCAGTAACTATGAAATCTGCTATTACTCCATCCCTCAAGGGTCTAATGGCTTGAATATTTCCAGGCGTTCTACCAAGCATTGTTTTTGCTTCATCACCTACAGCTAAAACTGTCTTTTTTCCTTTGTTATCTGCAACAGCTACAACTGAAGGTTCGTTTAAAACCACCCCTTTAGTTTTTAATACAACAAGTGTATTTGCTGTACCAAGATCTATTGCCATGTCTTGAGACCATATCCCTGTAATTTTACTAAACATTCCCATATTATATTCCTCTCACTTTGTTGTTATATACTCCAGAGACTTGGGTGTTATCTGGAGCTGTTTTGTCTCTTTTAATAATCATTTTATTTAAAGCATTAATGTAAGCATTTGCTGAAGCAACCAATGTATCAGTATCTGCCGCTTGTCCAACAGTTGTTTTTCCGTTTTCTTCTATTCGAACACTTACTGTTGCTTGAGCATCCGTTCCTTCTGTTACCGCATGAACTTGGTACAATTGTAAATTTATATTGTGAGGATATAAAGTTTTAATACATTTAAATATTGCATCTACTGGACCATCTCCTGTTTCTGATGCATTTTTAATTTCACCAAATACATCTAATGTCATTTCTGCTTTCTGCGGTTCACCTGTTCCAGCAAACACTTTTAAAGATTTTAAATTTATAGCATTTACTTTATTGTCAACAATTAAACTGTCATCAACTAAAGCAATGATGTCTTCATCATAAACATGTTTTTTCTTATCAGCTAAAATTTTGAATTTACCAAATGCATTTTCAACAATATCGTCGGTTACATCAACATAACCTAGACTTGTTAATTTATCTTTAAACGCATGTCTTCCAGAATGTTTACCCATAACTAAAGATGTTTGTTTCACTCCTACACTTTCAGGAGTCATAATTTCATATGTCTGTCTATTTTTAAGCATTCCATCTTGATGAATTCCCGACTCATGTGCAAAGGCATTTTTTCCAACAATAGCTTTATTGTATTGAACTGGAAAGCCAGTAGCATTTGAAACAATTTTTGATGCTTTACTTAAAAGTTTTGTATTAATTCCTGTATCGTAAGGCATAAGATCGGGTCTAGTTTTCATTGCCATCACAACTTCTTCAAGTGCAGCATTCCCAGCTCTTTCACCAATTCCATTAATAGTACATTCAATTTGTCTTGCTCCAGCCTGAACTCCTGCTAATGAATTCGCAACAGCTAAGCCTAGGTCATTGTGACAATGAGTAGAAAGTATAGCTTTATCAATGTTTGGAACCTTGTTTAATAAAGTTTGTATAATTTTTGTAAACTCTGATGGAACTGTATATCCAACAGTATCAGGAATATTTATTGTTTTAGCGCCACATTTAATTGCGAGTTCAACAGTCTTACACATATAATCTATATCCGTTCTTGTTCCATCTTCGCATGACCATTCTACATCATCTGTATATTTTCTTGCGTGAGTTACATGCTCTTTGATTGACTCATAAACTTGTTCTGGGGTTTTATTTAACTTATGTTTCATGTGAAGTGGACTTGTAGAAATAAAAGTGTGAATTCTAAATCTTGGAGCATGTTTTAAGGCTTCATAGCATCTATCAATATCTTTTTTTGAGTGTCTTGCTAGGCCAGCAGGAATAGAATTTTTGAGAATTTTACTAACCTCAGTTACTGCTTCAAAATCTCCAGGAGATGCAATAGGAAAACCAGCCTCAATTATGTCAACACCTAATTCATCAAATACTCTAGCAATTTGAATTTTCTCTTCCAAACTCATAGATGCACCTGGAGACTGCTCTCCATCTCGCATAGTTGTATCAAATATGAATACTCTGTTTTTATCGCTCATTTTTTAATTTTTAAAGCATAATACAATCTCTAAGAGAGATTGCAAAATAAATTGCAAATTTTAACCCAAATTTAACTACTAAGTTACTTCTTATCGCTATCGATTAGTTTTTTCTTACCAATCCAAGGCATCATGCCTCTTAATTCAGCTCCAACTTTTTCAACTGGATGCTCTGCTAATTTTGCTCTAATTTTTAAGAATTCTTTTTGACCGCCTTTACATTCATCCATCCACTGTTTTGTAAATTTACCAGATTGAATATCATTTAATACTTCCTTCATTCTTTTTTTGGTTTCATCTTTGTTTACTATCCTAGGACCAGACATGTACTCACCATATTCTGCAGTATTAGATATTGAATAGTTCATGTTCGCAATTCCACCCTCATAAATTAAATCAACAATTAATTTAACTTCATGAACAGTTTCAAAGTATGCCATTTCAGGTTCATAACCAGCTTCAACTAATGTTTCATAACCATTTTTAATTAGTTCAACTAAACCACCGCACAGTACAGTTTGTTCTCCAAATAAATCTGTTTCAACTTCATCTTTAAATGTTGTTTCAATTATGCCTGATCTGCCGCCGCCAATTGCTGAAGCATAAGACATTGCAATGTCTCTAGCATTTCCAGATCCATTTTGATGAACAGCAAATAAACAAGGTACTCCTCCACCTTTTTCAAATTCACTTCTTACTAAGTGGCCCGGTCCTTTTGGGGCTACCATAAATACATCTAAATCTTTTCTAGCTTTGATTAAATCATAATGAATATTTAAACCATGAGCAAATGCTATGGAAGTTCCCTCTCTTACTCTTTGTTCGATATGATTTTTATAAATTGTTGCTTGTAATTCATCGGGAGTTAAAATCATAACTACATCTGCCCATTCTGCGGCATCTGACAAATTCATAACTTTAAGTCCTTTTGACTCTGCCTTTTCCTTGCTTGCAGAACCATCTCTTAAAGCAACAACAACTTCTTTAACTCCGCTATCTTTAAGATTAAGAGCATGAGCGTGGCCTTGGCTACCATAACCAAAAATTGCGATCTTTTTGTCTTTAATTAAATTGTTATTTGTATCTTTCTCATAAAATATTTTCATTTCATCTCCTTTTTCTATTTAAATATTTCTGACCCTCGAGTCATTGCTACGGCTCCTGTTCTTGAAACACTCACGAGACCAAACTTTTTTAAATTTTTTGACATTAAATCTATTTCTCTTCTTAAAGCTGTTATTTGTATAACATAAGATTTATTTGATTTGTCCAATATTACAGCATTATACTTTTTGCAAGCATTTAAAGCCTTTTTTTTCTTAGATTGGTTTCCTACTATTTTAAACAAAGCCATTTCTTTAAATATAACTTTTTTATCTTCTCTGTTAAAATCAGCAACTTTGTGAACTGGAACTAATTTTTTCAATTGAAGCTTTATTTGATTTATAACTTGCGGTGTTCCAGTTGTTACAATCGTTATTCTTGAAATATTCATTTTAGGATCAACTTCAGCAACGGCTAAAGACTCAATATTATATCCTCTTCCAGAAAATAAACCGACAACTCTAGCCAATACTCCTGCCTCGTTATCAACCCATACAACAATAATATGTGTATCAAGTTTTCCTTGTTTTCCTGGAATGCTATAAGCTGATTTTGATTTTACCATTAAACTAAAGTCTTGCCTTTCCCTGTAATTTTATTTTCTTTTTGATCTTTTGGACCTAAAAGCATTTGATTATGTGGTTTTCCTGAAGGTATCATTGGAAAACAGTTTTCCTGTTTATCTACTCTACAATCAAATATTACAGGTCTATCAGTGTTAATCATTTCTATTATTTTATCATCTAATTCTTCTGGGGATGTGGCTCTTATTCCAACGCATCCATATGCTTCTGCAAGTTTTACAAAATCAGGCAATGCTGCAGTATAGCTTTCTGAGTAATTTTTATCATGCAATAGTTCTTGCCATTGTCTAACCATCCCCATGTATTCATTATTTAAAATAAAAATTTTAATAGGAAGACTGTACTGAACTGCAGTAGACATTTCTTGCATAGTCATCAAAACAGAAGCTTCTCCTGCAATATCAATTACTAATTTATTTGGATGTGCAACTTGTACTCCTACAGCTGCAGGCAATCCATAGCCCATTGTACCCAATCCACCTGATGTCATCCAACGATTAGGTTTGTCAAATTTATAGTGTTGTGCTGCCCACATTTGATGCTGACCTACTTCTGTTGTTATGTACGTATCTTTATTTTTGGTTAGTTCATAAAGTCTTTGAACTGCATATTGCGGTTTTATAGTTTCCGAACTATTAACAAAATTAAATGAATTAACAGATCTCCATTTTTGAATTTGTTCCCACCATTTAGAAACTTTTTGTTTGTTAGATTTTGTAAAATCAGGTTTTAATTTTTTTATAGTTTTAATTGTAGAATTAATAACTTCTGCAACATCTCCTATGATTGGCAAATCTACTTTAACATTTTTGTTTATTGAAGATGGATCTATATCAATATGAATTTTTTTTGATTTAGGTGAAAATTCATCTATCTTTCCTGTTATTCGATCATCGAATCTTGCACCTATGTTTATCATTAAATCACAGTCGTGCATTGCATTGTTCGCTTCATATGATCCGTGCATACCAAGCATTCCCAAAAATTGGTTATCATCCCCTGGATAAGATCCGAGCCCTTGTAATGTTGTCGTTATAGGAAAGCCAGTCATGTTTACTAACTGTCTTAAAAATTCACTGGCTTTTGGGCCTGAGTTAATAACTCCTCCACCAGTATAAAAAATTGGTTTAGAAGATTTGCTCATTAATTTTATCATTTCATCGATATCTTTTTGTGAAAAACGATTATGAACTTTACCATTTGGTTTTTTTTGTTTTTTAAATTTTCTATAATTTGTTTTTAAAAATTGAATATCTTTTGGGATATCAACCAAAACAGGTCCTGGCCTTCCTGTTGTAGCAACCTCGAAGGCTTTATGAATTGTTTTTTCTAAATCTTTTATATCTTTAACTAGCCAATTGTGTTTCGTACATGGTCTTGTTATTCCTGTTGTATCAGCTTCTTGAAAAGCATCAGTTCCAATTAAGTGTGTCGGTACTTGTCCAGAAATACAAACTAAAGGAACGGAATCCATATACGCATCTGTTAAAGCTGTTACAGCATTGGTAGCTCCCGGACCTGAAGTAACTAAGAGTACACCTGGTTTTCCTGTAGATCTTGCATATCCTTCAGCGGCATGTCCTGCACCTTGTTCGTGACGAACTAATATATGTTTTACTGAATTAAAATTTTTTAATTCATCATAAATCGGAAGAACAGCCCCGCCGGGATAACCAAAAATAAATTCTACATTTTGGTCCTCTAAGCACTTAAATACTATTTCAGCACCTGAATACAATTTTGACATTCGGCCAATCTAGCTGAAGTTGTGCTAATAGGTCAAGTTTAAGAAGTTATTATTTTAATTTTTTTAAAGCTAAGCTTAAGTTTTTAGGATTAATTTTTTGCCAAGACTGCATTTGACCTCTTGCCCATGTAGCTTGCCTCTTGGCATATTGCCTTGTTTTAATAGCAATCAAGTCCTTAGCTTGTTCAAGAGTGCATTGTTTGTTCAATAAATATGTAATTTCCTTAATTCCAATAACCTTGTTTGAGCTATTTTCTTTTTTGACCTTAAGTTTGTTAAATTTTTTAACTTCTTCAATAACTCCATCTGCAAACATATCATCGACCTTAAGGTTAATTCTATTTATCAAGCTTTCTCGCGGATAATCAATGTAAAGTTTAATAAATTCATTTGAAGAAATAAATTTTTTTGTTTTTTTAAACCAATTTATAATTGATATTTTTGTATAATTTTTAATTTCATAAGCTCTGATGGATCTTTGAACATCATTTTTATCAATTTTGCTTTTTATTAAAGGATCAAGTTTTAATAATTTATTATAAAATTTTTTTTGACCTAAATTTGTTTGCATTAATCTAATTTTATTTCTTACTTTTATCGGAATATTAGGTATTTTTACTAGGCCGTCAGTAAGAGCTTTGAAATACAAACCTGTTCCTCCAACTATAATGGGAACCTTCTTTCTTTTGCGAATATCTTTAATCTTTTTTAATAAAAATTTTATCCATTCTCCGGTTGAGTATTTTTTTCTTACATCGCAAAAACCATAAAGATGATGTTTTACCATTTTTAGATCCTTTTTTTTAGGTCTTGCAGTTAAAATTTTAAGTTGCTTGTAAATTTGCATACTATCAGCGTTAATTATTTCTCCGTTAATTTTTTTAGCTAATTTTATTGCAAAATTTGATTTACCACTTGATGTTGGTCCAGAGATTAAAATTATTTTGGACTTAAGGTCCATTTTTAATCAAGCTTAACACCAATTGATCTTTTTTGGTTTTGATTATTAATGATTGATATCTCAATTGATTTGTCCGATTTTTTTAATGCTGCATTAACAATATTTTTTAAATCACCGGCTGTTTTAATTTTTCTACCATCTACTTCGATAATAATGTTTTCAACATTTAAATAATTAATTGGACTGTCTTCGTCAATTTGAACAATTACTACACCCGTTGTGTTTTTTGGCAGTTTACGTAATTCAATGTAACTTTTATCCAATGGTCTTACTTTTATTTTTAAACCTTCAATTGAAATGTATTTTGGCTTTCCTTCTAAAATATTAAAGTCTTCAGAAGTTTCTAGTCTTCCAAGTTTTATTTTTTTTATTACTTCCCTTTTATTTCTCCAAACTTTTACATCAACAGTTTTACCCACTTCTGTTTCTGCGACAATTTTTGGTAGTTCTCTCATTTCGTTAATTTTTTTTCCATCAAATTCTATAATTATATCTCCAGATTTTATTCCCGCTTTATCAGATGGGCTATTTTCAGCAACGCTTACAACTAATGCTCCTACTGGCTTATCTAAATTTTCAGCATCAGCAATTTCATTTGTTACAATCTGAATCCTTACGCCAAGCCAACCTCTTTTGGTTTCACCAAATTCAATTAATTGATTAATAACCTTTTTTGCGCTGTTAGAAGGAATTGAGAATCCAATTCCAATAGATCCTGATTGACCTAAAATAGCTGTATTAATTCCAATAACATCACCTTTCATATCGAATAGTGGTCCACCTGAGTTTCCAGAATTAATTGATGCGTCTGTTTGAATATAATCTTCATATCTTGAAAGACCTATGCTTCGATTTCTTGCAGAAATTATTCCTGAAGTTACTGTTCCACCTAGTCCAAATGGATTACCGATAGCAATTACCCAGTCACCTACTCTAGCACTATCAGAGTCTCCAAATTTAACAGGTGAGAATTTTTGCTCTGATTTTATTTTTAAAACTGCAATGTCTGATAAAGGATCAGTGCCAACTATTTCTGCTGCATATTCTTTTTCATCGTTAACAGTGACAAAAATATCTTCTGCACCCTGTATGACGTGATTATTCGTTACAACTATTCCATCTTTATCAATGATAAATCCTGATCCAAGTGCACTGGTTCTTCTTTCTTTTGGTTCCCCAAAATCTCTGAACATATCTTCAAATGGAGAGCCTGGAGGAAATTCAAAAGGAAAAGGGTTTGTTCTAGTGGTGATAATTTGAGTTGTGGAAATATTGACAACTGATGGCATCAATCTTTCTGCTAGATCTGCAAAAGATCCTGGGTAATCTTTAGCATTAACATTAAATGTGAATAAAAATAAAATTATATAAATTGAAAATTTTCTAAACATTGCTTTTTAAGTACCAAATAATAACAAATCCAATTATTGCAAAAATCAAACCTCCAGATCTAAGTTGTGCATCTGAAACTTGATTTAATTTAGATAAGATATTTTTCATTTTTGCTGGAAATATGGCATATAAAAGACCTTCTAAAAAAAGGAACAATCCAAAAGCTATAATAAGCTCCTTCATGTTTTTATTTTACTGTTGATTTTTTTTTGGTTTTATATTGCCAAAGAATTTGAAAAACTCACTATCAGGTGAAAGTATCAAAGAAGTTTCACCACCAATTAATGCTTTTTCATATGCTTGCATAGCTCTATAAAAAGCAAAGAACTCTGGATCTCGACCAAATGCTTCTGCAAAAATTTTGTTTCTTTGACCGTCTCCTTCTCCTTTTAAAATTTGAGATGTTTTTTCAGCATTTGCTAATATTACAGTAACTTCTTTATCTGCAGTTGATGTGATTTCTGCGGCCATTTCTGCACCTTTTGCTCTAAATTCTTTTGCTTCTCTTTCTCTTTCTGTTTGCATTCTTTTATAGATAGCTTCACTATTTGCTTGCGGAAGATCTGCTCTTTTAATTCTTACATCTACAATTTTGATACCAAAGTTTTCTGCTTCATTATTTACTCCAGCTTGAATTAAAGTCATTTGATTAGTTCTGTCTGCTGATAACAGAGTCTGTAATCTTTGTGTACCAAGAACACTTCTTATTCTTGAATTAATAATTGTTGACAATCTTGATCTTGCAACTCTTTCATTTCCAACTGAAATATAAAATTTTAATGGATCAACTATTTGAAATCTTGCAAATGCATCTACTATTAATCTTTTTTGGTCAGATGCAATTACTTCTTCTGGTGGAGTATCCAAGTTTAAAATTCTTTTATCTAAGAAAACTACATTTTGAATAAATGGAATTTTAAAATTTAATCCTGGATTGGTAATGATTCTTTTTGGGTCTCCAAATTGTAAAACGATAGCTTGGTTGACTTCTTTAACTATAAATATAGAAAAGAATACTGTTGCTGCTACTAAAATAATTAATGGTAATATAAATCTAGTTACTTTCATTTTAATTCACCTTTTTTTTAAGTTCTGGTAATGGCAAATATGGGACTACACCTGAACCAGAATTTTTATCAATTATAATTTTATCAATATCCGCTAAAACTTTTTCCATAGTCTCTAGATACATTCTTTCCTGAGTAACAGCTTTTGCATTTTTATATTCATTATAAATTGATAAAAATCTGCTAGCTTCACCTTCCGCTTTAGCTACTACTTCTTTTTTATAAGCTTCAGCAGCTTGTAGAATAACAGCAGCATCTCCTCTTGCTCTTGGTATTACATCGTTTGCATATGCTTCTGCTTCATTCTTTGCTCTTTCCATGTCAGCTCTTGCTGCCTGAACATCTCTAAATGCATCAATAACTTGATCTGGCGGATCAGCTTTTTGAGTTTGAACTTGAGTAATTTGGATTCCTGAATTGTACTCATCTAAAATATTTTGAATAATTAACTGTGTATCAATCTCTATTTGAGATCTTCCTTCTGTTAAAATTGGTTGAATTTCTGATCTTGCGATTACTTCTCTCATCGCGGTCTCTGCGGCTGCTTTAACAGTTCCCTGAGGATCTTGAATTTTAAATAAAAATTTACCCGCATCCTTTATTACCCAGAATACTGAAAAGTCTATGTTAACAATATTTTCATCTCCAGTTAACATTAAGCTTTCTTCTGGAACATCTGCTACACTTGAGGAAGTAAAACCTGTGTCTCTTTCAGATCTAAATCCAATATCCATTCTGTTAACTTTAGTAACTTTTGGAGTTAACACACTTTCAACTGGCATGGGTAAGTGGTAGTTTAAACCAGGCTGTGTTGTTTTCACGAACTTACCGAATCTTAAAACTACACCTTGTTCATCAGGAAGTACTCTGTACAGTCCACTCAAAGCCCACAAAATTATAACAATTATTAAAGCTAGGATTATTGGCTTATTTCCAGAACTTCCTCCTGGAAAAAATCTGTTAATTTTGTTTTGTAAATTTTTAACAATTTCATCAACATTAGGTGGGGTGGGCCCTCTTCTAAAGCCACCATCTCCATTTCCATTTCCTCCTGGGGGCGTTCCCCAAGGGCTTTGATTTTTGAAATCGTTCATACGAAAACTATATAATGTCTTTATGGTCAAAAACAAGTTAATGATACTTTATTTATAATTAAAAATAAGGTCTAATTGACACAATGAAAGAAAATTTAGAACAAAAACGCTTTCAAAAAAACCCTATTAAAGGAACAAAATTCACAATTGCTATTTCAAGTGCAAAAGGTGGTGTAGGAAAATCTACTTTTGCAACGAATCTTGCTTTAGCTCTAAAAAATATTGGATGTAAGGTTGGATTATTAGATGCTGATATTTACGGTCCCTCATTGCCTAAATTATTTTCAATAAATCAAAAACCTGAAAGCGATGGTAAAACTCTAAAACCAATTTTAAAATATGATATTCAATGTATGTCAATTGGTTTTTTAACTGATGAACAAACACCAATGATTTGGCGAGGACCAATGGTTACTTCAGCAATAAAAACTTTTACTCAAAAAGTTTCTTGGAAAGATTTAGATTTTATTATTGTTGATATGCCCCCAGGAACTGGTGATACGCAGTTAACTTTTGCACAAGAAATTAGTATGGACGGGGTAATTATTATTTCAACTCCACAAGAAATTGCACTTCAAGATGTAAAAAGAGGAATAAAAATGTTTGATAAACTTAAAGTTAAAATTATCGGTTTAATTGACAATATGAGTCACTTTATTGGAGATGATGGAAAGAAATATGCAATCTTTGGAGAAGGGGGGGTTAAAAAAACTGCCGAAGAATTTGAGAAGGAATTTTTAGGTGAAATTCCAATTAATCCTGAAGTTGGAAAGCAAGGTGATTTGGGTTTACCTATAGTTGAATGCAAACCTGATCATGAAATTTCAAAAATTTATAAGAGTTTTGCCGAAAAAATTAAATCAACTTATCTTTAAGATCAAAAGCTTCCATTAATTCATTCCATTCTCTTTTTGAAAGTTCTGATTGATCTATATTAATGTTATCACCGTTTATAAGTTTTTTAATCACTTCTTTGCCTTTTGCAGAAACTTCTGTGCCTCCTACTCTATAATCCATAAAAGCGTCAAAAGTTATTGGTACCCATTTTTTTACTGTTTCTAACATAACATCTGCATAAGCTCTTATTTCATATTGTGCGTGACGATCTGCACGAAGTCTTAAAAAATTCATCAAGTTTAATAAATCAGTTTTCCAATACCATTGTGTGTAAGTATTTAATGTTAAATTCATTCTTGCAAGTTCTCTAGCTAAACCTACAGCATTTTCATCAATAACTGACCCATCATATCTTTCATTCAACATCAGTTCATAATTTTTATAAGTTTGTTCTGCATCTCCTTTTAAAAGATCTAATACTTGTTTCGCTTTCTCACCTTCAATAACATCTCCTCTTCCTTGTCTATTATTTTGAGATTGAGCTGCTAAATGTTCGGAGTTTGGTAAGTAAAATTCTTTATCTAAAATTGAATATCTAGCAGAATACTCGTTCACATTAGCAGTCCTGTGTCTAATCCATTGTCTTGCAATAAAAATTGGAAGTTTAATATGATATTTTATCTCACACATTTCAAATGGAGTGCTATGCCAGTGTCTCATTAAATATTTTATAAGTCCTGCATCAGTTGAAACTTTTTTTGTACCCTTGCCATAAGAAACTCTAGCAGCTTGAACAACAGAGGTATCATCGCCCATATAATCAACAACTCTAATAAATCCATGATCGAGCACTGGCAAAGCATCGAACAGAATCTTTTCTAATTCTGGAACCGTAACTCTTTTTGTAGTATTTGATTGTAGTTGCTGTTCTTTTATTTCTTTTAATTGCTCAGGGGTCAACTTCATGATTTGTTTTATACTAGTTGGTTATATTTATATTAAAATCAAGCTTTTCCAACAACAATGTTAGAGTTATTGACAATAAATTTTTCTAAAAAATTTAATAATTATTAAATTCTATTTTCTTAAAATTCCAACAGAGCCTGTTCTTTCTAGGGCCATTATTATGATATTAAGTTTATTAATATATTTAATATCTCTAATCCTTTCACCAATATATATCTTCTCCAAATAGAGAATTTTATCGAAGTTCTTATTTTGAAATTTTACTCTATAAATGCTTCTTCCATTTAATGAGGTCACTAAAGCATTATTCTTCCATTTTTCATCAAATTCATCGGACAATATAATTACTTCTGAAATACCTATAGATGGTAAAAAAACAAATAAAGGTTCTTCAAAAAAGTTTTTTTCATGACTTTTTTTATAAATTAAATCTTTTTTTTTATAAGAGTATCCATAGGAAGCTATAGGCCAGCCATAATTTTTTTTATAAATTATTCTATTAATTTCATCCCCACCTCGTGGGCCGTGTTCTGTAGAAATAATAATATCATCCTTGACTGCAAGGCCTTGGGCATTCCTATGTCCTTTTGAAAAAATTTCATGATCACCATTGCTTAAATTTATAAAGATTATTTTTCCATAAATTGATTTATCATCTTGTGCTCTAGTACCGGGTTTGTCATTATCTGAGTCGGTTGTGGATAATAAAATTCCTCTTTTTGAATTAAATTTATAATATTGAATTCTACCAGCTCCAATTCCTAACAAGGCACATTCCTTGAACTCTTTAAGTGTCTCAAAACTTAAAACATCATTAATTTCTGAAAATACAATTGATAATTTTTTGCAATTTTTTTCATTGGTTGTTTTGGTTAAATAAATCTTATTATCAATTATTAAAGAGTCTAATATATTTAAATTGTTTTCACCTTTTTTAATTAAATTTTTTTCTTGTAATTTAACAGTATTTAATTTTTTGCCTTTGTCAGATAGCTCATTTAGTTCTGCACGAAAAAACTCTCCATTTTTTTTAATTATTATTAGACTGTTTTTATATTCTTCAACATAAAAACTAAAACGGCTACTTTTGCTAAAATTTATTTTTTTTTTATAAAGTTCGAGATTTAAATATTGCGTTTCTGGTAAAAATTTTACATTGTAATCATTAAATAAATTTGAAAAATTTCTTTTACCAGAAAAAATCATAAATGATGATTTTATAATGTCTGGCAATTCCATAAAAATTAAAAAAGCATTGCCCCATAATTTTTGCTGATATTTGGGCAAGTTTCCTGCAATATTTATTTTTGAAATAATAAACAGGGGAGATATCAAAAAAAATAATACAATAAAAATTATTAAATATTTCTTTTTCATATATATTTATCAAAAAATTTATTGATATTCATAAATTAGTTTTTATATTATTCATGTTGGTTTTCCAACTATGACGATAAACGAATTTCGTAATAACCATTACGGACGTGGGGGCAGTACCCACCACCTCCACCATTGTTACTTAAGGGGGTGAATTAGGATCGACGGGTGTCTAAAAGTTATTCTTTCGTCAGGTATTGTTCCGCCTTAATGGGCAATTTTATAAATGCTAACGAAAGTTACGCAATTGCAGCTTAATTAATTTATTAATTAAGTTACGGGGTATGGGGCACCTGGCAACAGAACGCCCCTTTTTTTATTGTTTAGAATTCAGTTAGACGATCTACGAAGAATTAAGTTAAATTTAATTAATTAATTTACTTATTATTTTTTGAGCTTGGTTTGAAAAATATTTCGCTCCATTATCTGTTAGATGACCATAATCAAAATATATTTTATCGTTATCTGAAATTAAAGGGCACTTTTTTACAGAATGATCACAAAATAACTCGGATCGTGTTAAATAGTTAATATCATTAGCAAAAAATTTATTTTTTATTTTATTTAAAATTTCTTTCTGATGATTTATGGAATTTAAATAAAAATTTTTTTCTAGTTTTTCTAACTCATTTAAATCTGGGGTCCTATTTTCTTTTTTTACAAAATCGTCTAAAATATCAGCTCCAGAAACATCATCTAAAAGAACAATAATTTTTTTTTTATCTTTTTTTATAAATTCAACAATTTCATTAAATTCTG
Source organism: uncultured Pelagibacteraceae bacterium (assembly GCA_902607115.1). Lineage (GTDB taxonomy): Bacteria > Pseudomonadota > Alphaproteobacteria > Pelagibacterales > Pelagibacteraceae > Pelagibacter. The sequence continues at coordinate 67,933 of CACLIZ010000004.1, forward strand.
AATTTAAAAAAAATTTATTTTTAAAATTTGCTTGACCTAATATTATATAATCAGATTTATCGTATTGTTTTTTAAAAAAACTAAAAGGTCTATTTTCACATAAATTCATATTTATTTTAAAATAATTATTAAGACATTCAATTTGATAATTTTCTCCTATCCTATCTGCTAAAGCTGTATAAAAATAATATTTTTTATTTAATTCTTCATTGTAATAAAAAAGATTTAATAAATCATCAGAGTAAGAGTTGCCAACTAAAAAAATATTTTTTCTATTATCAAAATTATTATAATTATAATTTAATTCAAAATTTCTGTGCTCATCATCATATTTTGACAAAAAAGGATGAAATCTTGATTTTATTCCATCAAAATAAATTACTGATATATTAAATACTACCAACAAAAGAAGTTTTAAAAATAAAATTAAAAATATTTTAGTGAAATTTATTTTTTTATTCCTAAAAACTTTTTCTATAAAAAAATATGTTAGGATTGATAGAATGAAAATTAAAAATATAGATGAAAATTTTAAGATTAAAAAATGAGATTTTTCAGTATTTAACCAAATGTCTCTATAATTTCTTAAAAAAGCAAAAATAGGATAGTGCCAAAGATATAGGGAATAAGAAATTAATCCAACTCCAACTAATAACCTTGTTGAAAGAATTCTGGTAATCAATTCATCTTTATGTGAAAACCAAATGATTAAACAAACTCCAATGATTGGGTATAATGTGTATAATGAAGGATGAAGCATTTCATCATTTAAAAATAATATAGAGTGTCCAATTAATAATAAACCGATACTAGGCATTATTAAATTGAATGAATGATTTTTACTTCTATAACCTAATGTAATTTCAAAATATGCTAATATTGAACCTGCCAGCAGTTCCCATCCTCTTGTTGGTAAAACATAAAAACTTAATGATGGATAATTTCTACTTCCCCATTCTGCCAACCCTAAACTTATAATGAAACCTAGAATTAAAATATGAATTAAATATTCTCTAAAATATTTAAAAGTGACCAGTAAAAATATTGGAAATAAAATATAATATTGTTCTTCAACCGATAGCGACCAAGTATGAAGAAATGGTTTTAATAATCCACTTATAGCTCCATATTGTTGACCAGAATAATGAAAATAAAAATTAGAACTAAATCCTAACGAATAAAGAATAGATTTTGAAAAATCTATAAAACTACTTGGCAATAAATATATCCAGGCAAAAGGAAGTGATGCTAACATCACCAACAATAATGCTGGCAGTATTCGTCTTATTCGTCTTTGATAAAAATATTTAAATGAAAACGCACCTGTGGTTACTAATTCTTTTAAAATAATTGATGTAATTAAATAACCAGATATTACAAAAAATATATCGACTCCAATAAATCCACCTTTGAAAGGTTGCTGACCTAAAATAGTAATTTGAGCATGATAGAGAATAACTACACCTACGGCAATTGCTCGTAATCCATCTATTTCTGGACGATAAGTTATTCTCATATATCAGCAATATAACATTTTTTATTATTATTAAACTTTATGGTGCGGTCAGAGAGACTCGAACTCTCATGGGATAGCCCACACGGCCCTCAACCGTGCCTGTCTACCAATTTCAGCATGACCGCAATTGATATGCGTCAGATTAAATGAATGACAATTCTAATTCAAGTTGATAAGTTTTTAATATGGAAGTTTCAGAAGAGATAAAAAGATTAACTGATCCAATCTATCAGAAAATCTCTAGTACAGTGCCAGAAATTGAATGGGCAACACACGCACCATATATTTATAAAATAAATAAATTAAAAAAAGAAAAGAACGCAGTAATACTTGCTCATAATTATCAAACTCCGGAAATTTATCATGGTATATCAGATTTTTCGGCTGACTCTCTTGCTCTAGCTATTGAAGCTGCAAAAACAAATGCTGATATAATTGTTATGTGCGGTGTTCACTTCATGGCTGAAACAGCAAAGTTAATGAGTCCTAATAAAAAAGTTTTATTACCAGATATGAGTGCTGGTTGCTCCTTGTCATCATCAATAACAGGAGAAGATGTTAGAAATTTAAAAAAAAAATACCCCGGTGTTCCAGTTGTGTCGTATGTAAATACATCTGCAGATGTTAAGGCAGAAACGGATGTATGCTGTACATCGGCTAATGCTGTTAAAATCGTGAACTCTTTAGGTGTTAAAAAAGTTATATTTTTACCAGATGACTATTTAGCTAAATATGTTGCTTCACAAACTAATGTTGAAATTATTTCATGGAAAGGAACATGTGAAGTACATGAACAATTTAATGATGAAGAGATAAATGAAATTAGAAGAAATAACCCGGGAATAAAAATTATTGCACATCCTGAATGTCCACCCGATGTTATTAATGCAAGTGATTTCACTGGGTCTACAAGTGGTATGATAAAATACGTTAAAGACAAACAACCAGAAAAAGTAATGATGGTAACAGAATGCTCTATGAGCGATAATGTTCAAATAGACAATCCTAATGTCAAATTTATAAGACCATGTAATCTTTGTCCACACATGAAGAAAATTACACTTCCAAAAATTCTTAATTGTTTAGAAAATGAAACAAATGAAATAGTTATGGATGATATAACTATAGAAAAAGCCAGAAATTCTGTGGAGAGAATGGTGAAAATTGGTCGTTAGATCAGTGCAAAAAATAAATCAAAAATATATTAATATTGTAGTTAAAAAAGCATTATTAGAAGACTTGTCTCCTAAAGGAGATTTAACAACTAATCTTTTAAATTCTAAAAATAAAATCATAAAAGCCAAAATCATTGCAAAACAAGATGGAGTAATTTCTGGGTTAAATTTTTGCAAAACTGCTTTTAAGCTGATTGGTAAAGAGACAGTTTTTATTCAAAAAATTAAAGATGGTAAAAAAATAAAAAAAAATAAAGTGATAGCTGAAATTACCGCAAAAACTAAAACTATTTTGATTGCTGAAAGAACTGCTCTTAATTTTCTTAATCATGCGTCGGGTATTTCAACTCTTACAGCTAGATTTGTTAAAAAAGTTAGCAGCAAAACTAAAATTTGTTGCACAAGAAAAACAACACCTAATCTTAGGTTGCTTGAAAAATATGCTATAAAAAAAGGTGGTGGTCATAATCATAGATTTAATTTAAGTGATGAAATTTTAATTAAAGAGAATCACATAACATCAGATATAATTTTAAAAAATTTACTAAACAAGGCTATTAAAACAAAAAAATTAGTTACAGTAGAGGTGGAAAATATATATCAGCTTAAACAAGTTTTGGGATTTAAATTTAAAAGAATACTTTTTGATAATATGAGTCTAAATCAGGTAAGAAAATGTCTAAAACTTTGTAAATATAAATATGAAACCGAATATTCAGGAAATGTTAATTTAAAAAATATACATAAAATTTCTAACACAGGTGTTGATAGAATATCAGTTGGCTCACTAACTCATAGTGCACATAGTTTCGATTCAAGTTTATTAATTTAATTAATATTTTATCAACTCAGCTTGAGCGGCAGCAAGTCTAGCAATTGGAACTCTATAGGGCGAACATGAAACATAGTTAAGACCAATTTTTGAGCATAAGTGTATGCTCTTAGGATCTCCACCATGTTCTCCACAAATTCCCAATTTTAATCTTTTGTTTTGTTTTTTTCCTTTTTCAGATGCAATTTTGATTAGGTCTCCAACTCCATCATCAATAGATACAAAAGGATCAATATCAAAAATTTTATTTTCAATATAGTCATTTAAAAATTTACCGCTATCGTCTCTACTTATACCGAAAGTAGTTTGCGTTAAGTCGTTAGTTCCAAAGCTAAAAAACTCCGCATGTTTAGCAATCTCATTAGCTCTAATGGCTGCTCTAGGCAGTTCAATCATCGTTCCAACTAAAAAATCTATTTTTGTTTTGTAGTCATCTTGAACTTTCTTTGCTGTTTTGATCACAAGATCTTTCATTATTTTTATTTCAGCTTCTGTTGAAACTAAAGGTATCATTATTTCTGGAAAGGCTGATTTTATTTTCTTTTTTTTTAATTCTATTAGCGCTTCAAAAATAGCACGACATTGCATTTCATAAATTTCAGGAAAGGAAATACCTAGCCGACATCCCCTGTGTCCTAACATTGGATTTTGTTCATGAAGTTCTATAATTCTTGCTTGAATTTCGTTATTTGTTAATTTTAATGAATTTGCCACATCTTCTATTTCTTTTTTACTTTTTGGCAAAAATTCATGTAAAGGTGGATCTAATAACCTTACTGTAACGGGCAATCCTTGCATAATTTTAAATATTTCTAAAAAATCGTTCTTTTGATGTGGAAGTAACTTGCTTAGAGCAATCCCTCTATCCTCTTTAGACTTTGAAAGTATCATCTGTCTAACCGATAATATTCTTTCTTCATCAAAAAACATATGTTCTGTTCTACATAGTCCGATACCTTCTGCGCCAAAGTCTCTTGCAACTTTACTATCTAATGGTGTTTCAGAATTAGTTCTTACTTTTAATTTTCTAAAACCATCTGCCCAGCTCATTAATTTTGAAAAATCACCAGATATTTCTGGTTTTACTGTTTTTACTTCACCAATAATTATTCTACCAGTTGAGCCATCAATGGTAATTACATCTCCTTCTTTAACTGTATTATGTTTTGTTCTAAAAATCTTATTATCATAATCTATTTCAATCTCACTTGAGCCTGAAACACATGGACGACCCATTCCTCTAGCCACTACAGCCGCATGACTTGTCATTCCTCCTCTTGCTGTAAGTATTCCTTTTGCGGCATGCATTCCATGAATATCTTCTGGTGAAGTTTCTATTCTTACCAATATTGTATTTTGCATCATTCCATTTAATCTTTCCGCTTCATTAGATGTAAACACAACTTTTCCACTTGCGGCACCAGGTGAAGCCGGCAAACCTTTGGCAATTACGTTTATTTGTTCATTTTCATCTAAAGTTGGATGCAATAAAGTATCTAGAGAATTTGGATCCAATCTTAAAACTGCTTCTTTTTTAGAAATTAATTTTTCCTTAACCATATCAACTGCAATTTTAACTGCTGATTTAGCAGTTCTTTTTCCAGATCTAGTTTGCAACATCCATAAAATTTTATTCTCAACTGTAAACTCTACATCTTGCATGTCTTTGTAATACTTTTCTAATTTTAATAAAATTTTTTTCAATTTTTTATAAACAGCGGGCATTGCCTCTTCCATTGACAATTTTTTATCATTAGAGCCTATTTTCGATTTTTTTGTAATATTTTGTGGTGTTCTGGTTCCTGCAACTACATCCTCACCTTGGGCATTAATTAAATACTCACCATAAATATCTTTAACTCCATCCGAAGGATTTCTTGTAAATACAACTCCCGTAGCACAATCATCACCCATGTTTCCAAAAACCATTGATTGAACATTTACAGCAGTTCCCCAATCAGAAGGAATTTGATTTAATTTTCTATAAACTTTTGCTCTGTGACTTTCCCATGACAAAAATACTGCGCTTATAGCTCCAATCAACTGGTCATTAACATTTTGAGGAAAGTCTTTTTTTGTTTTTACTCGTACTACATTTTTGAAATCTTTAATTAAATTATCCCAATCACTTTCATCTAACTCTGTATCAAGAAGAACGCCTTTTGTTAATTTGTAATTTTCTATTAATTCTTCAAAATTATAACCTTCAACTCCTAAAACTACATTTGAATACATTTGAATAAATCTTCGATAACTGTCTTTTGCAAATCTCATATTTGAAGTTTTATTAGCAAGTGCAATTACGGTTTTATCGTTTAAACCTAAATTCAAAATAGTATCCATCATTCCCGGCATAGAAACTCTAGCACCTGATCTGACTGATACCAATAAAGGATTTTTTAAATCCCCAAATTTCTTTTTTGATTCTTTCTCAATTAATAGAAGCTCTTTATTAACTTCTTTAATTATTTTTGAATTTAATTTTTTTTTATTTTGATAAAATAAATGACATACTTCTGTGCAAATTGTAAAACCAGGGGGCACTGGTAATCCCAACCTTCCCATTTCAGCGAGATTTGCCCCTTTGCCTCCCAATATATTTTTATGATTTTTTAATTTTTTTGCTTGTTTTGATTTAAAATTAAAAATTAGTTTCTTCATTTAGCTTTCAATTTTTGAAAAATTAAAAAAATTATCAAAGCTTTTACACAACAAATTTAAAAGTTCTAGTCTATTTTTTTTAATTATATGATTTTCATCATTAACGATCACATTATCAAAAAATAAATCAACTTCTTGCTTGAATTTATATAATTCTTTTAAACTAAGCTCGAAATCTTCGTGTTTTCCTACATTTAAAAAGTATTTTTTAATTTCTTGTATTTTTTTATAAAGGTTTTTTTCAAAATCATTTTTGAATAAACCGGTATCAACAGTATTAGAAAGTTCTATTTCATCTTTT